>CAZTLX010000146.1:0-11298 GCA_964614575.1 uncultured Phycisphaeraceae bacterium
GCGGCGACGTTGAGCACGCCCCGCAGCTTGTTGATCACCAGCGTGGACAGGGCCTCGCCCTCGATGTCCTCGGCGATGATCAGCAGCGGCTTCTTGGCCTGCTGGACTTTTTCCAGCAGCGGGACCAGCTTCTGGATCGAGCTGATCTTGTCTTCGTGGATCAGGACCAGCGCCTTGTCGAACTGGACTTCCATCGCGTCCTGATCGGTCACGAAGTTCGGCGAGAGGTACCCGCGATCGAACTGCATGCCCTCGACCACATCGACGTAGGTTTCGAGGCTCTTGCCCTCTTCGACGGTGATCACGCCGTCCTTCCCGACCTTCATGAACGCGTCGGCCATGATCTTGCCGATGGTCGGGTCGTTGTTGGCGGAGATGGTCGCGACGTTGGCGATGTCGTCCTTCTTGGTCGCGTCGATGGGCTTGGCCTGCTTGGAGATGTCGGCGACGACGGCGGCGACGGCTTTCTTCATGCCGCGGACCAGCGCGTTGGCGTCGGTGCCCGCGGTGATGTGCCGCAGACCCGCCCGAAACAGCGCCTCGGCCAGCACGGTCGAGGTGGTCGTGCCGTCACCCGCCTTGTCGGAGGTCTTGGACGCGGCTTCCTTCACGAGCTGCGCGCCCATGTTCTCGTCCTTGTCACGCAGCTCGATTTCCTCGGCGACGGTCACGCCGTCCTTCGTGACGGTCGGCCCGCCCCAGGACTTGTCGATCACCGCGTTGCGGCCGCGCGGGCCCAGGGTGCTCTTGACCGCTGCCGCCAGTTTCTCGACCCCGGCGAGCAGCTTCGCCCGGGCCTCCGCCTCGAAGGCTAGTTCCTTCACGGCCATGTTGATCTCTCCAAATAAAGGGGTGGTGTCGGGTCCAGGTGCGTCTATCCAGGTCGCCGACGCCGCAGGCGGCGCGCAGTGACCAAGTTCATCAGATGGGTTGCAACGCCAGTACCAGTCGGGTCGAGAAGTTCGGCGGGGCGGGGTGACGGTGCAAAATCATAAAAGACAGGCATTTGCGTAGGATGTCGGGGTCGCGGGCGATCTCGATGGGGGCCGAGGCATCTGCCAAGCTGGCAGCGGCGGGGCGGCGGGCCTGACATCGCGGCCCGGCAAACGGGCGGCGGCGCGCGGTATCATCGGTCGGCCATGTTCATCTATGCCGGCATCGACGAGGCGGGCTACGGCCCGATGTTCGGGCCGCTGGTCATCGGCCGGTGTGTGCTGACCATCCCCAACCTCACCCCCGACGCCGAGCCGCCCCACCTCTGGCAACGCCTGAGCAAGGCGGTCTGCCGGACCTTGCGCGATCGGCAGGGGCGGCTTCCTATTAATGACTCGAAGAAGCTGACCACCAAGGCCGCGGGCATCAAGCATCTTGAAACCGGCTGCCTGGCGTTCGCCGCCTTGGCGGATCACGAGCCGGCCCACGTCGCCGACTGGCTCGACCTGCTCGGCGAAACGACGCACCGCAACGGCCAAGTGCTGCCGTGGTATGCCGCGGACGAGCGCTCGCCCTGGCAGCCGCTGCCGGCCGCGGGCACGCCGGGCGAACTGGCGGTGGCCCGCGCGATGCTGCGTCACACCGCCGAGCGCATCGGTGTCGGGCTCGGGTCGCTGGGCGCGGCGGTGGTCTATGAAGACCGCTTCAACCAGATGTTTGCCGCGACGCGCTCCAAGGCGTCGCTGAGCTTCACGCACGTCGCCGCCCACCTGCTGCATATCTGGCAGGCGCACGGCCACGATCAGCCGACCGTCATCGTCGATCGGCAGGGCGGGCGCACGCTCTACCGCGACCTGCTCGCGCTCAACTTCCCCGATACGACGCTGACGGTGCTCGAAGAGTCGTCGGCGGCCTCGGCGTACCACCTGGCGGCGGGCGGCCGGGCGATGACGATACGCTTCATGGTCGACGCCGAGGCCGCGCATATGCCCGTCGCGCTCGCGTCGATGGTCGCCAAGTACACCCGCGAGCTGCTCATGGCCCGGTTCAACGCGTGGTTCTGCGCCCGCTGCTCCGGGCTAAAACCCACCGCGGGCTACGGCAGCGACGCGAAACGATACTGGCAGGACCTGCGGCCGCACCTGGCCCGGCTCAGGATCGACGAGCAACGGGTCCGCCGGCAGGCGTGATGTTGCGCGGCGGGGACGCCGCGGCTAAAACCACCAGCGTTTTGCAGCCGCGCGTCCCCGCCGCGCGTGACCCGTCTGCTATCATCGAGCAAACCCTTTAACCACCCCCAGAGCCCTATGCCCGTCCCGATCTCCCAGATGGCGACCGTCGCCACGTACGTGCTCAAGCAGAAGCTGCGCGGCAACAAGCGTTACCCGCTGGTGCTGATGCTCGAACCGTTGTTCCGCTGCAACCTCGCGTGCGCGGGCTGCGGCAAGATCCAATACCCCGCGCACATCCTCAAGCGCGACGTGCCGGTCGAAGACTGCCTGCGTGCCGCGGACGAGTGCGGCGCGCCGATGGTGTCGATCCCCGGCGGCGAGCCGCTGCTGCACCCGGACATCGAGCGGATCGTGGACGGGCTGATCGAACGCCGCAAGTACATCTACCTCTGCACCAACGCTCGGCTGCTCAAGCAGCGGCTCGAAGCGGGGATGTTCAAGCCCAGCAAGTACCTCACCTTTTCGGTCCACATGGACGGGCCGGAGGAGCACCACGACTTCGCCGTCTGCCGCGAGGGAACCTACAAGGAAGCGGTCGAGGGCATCGCGCTGGCGGTGCAGCGCGGCTTCCGCGTGACGACCAACACCACGCTGTTCGACGGCTTCGACCCCAACGCCATCCGCTCGTTCTTCGACGCGATGATGAACCTCGGTGTCGAGGGCATGATGGTCAGCCCCGGCTACGCCTACCCCAAGGCGCCCGACCAGAACAGCTTCATGCGCGAGAACGCAAAGACCCAGGAGGCCTTCGACACGCTGCTGTCCAACCGCTCCCGGCGGTGGATATTTAATCAGAGCCCGTTGTTCCTCGAGTTTCTGATGGGGCGGCGGCATTACGAATGCACGCCCTGGGGCATGCCGACCTACAACCTCTTCGGCTGGCAGAAGCCGTGCTACCTGCTGCAGGACGGATACACCGACACGTTCGCGGAACTGATGCAAAGCACGAAGTGGGAGGACTACGGCCGTGCGTCGGGCAACCCGGCGTGCCAGCAGTGCATGGTGCATTCGGGCTACGAGGCCAGCGCGGTCAACCACACCTTCGCCTCGTTCGGGGGGATGCTCGCGACGGTCAAGGCGATGGTTTTCAACCGCTACGCCAACCCCGCCGCGGCCCGGCGGCTCGAAGAAGCGAAGGGTAAACCCCACGGCCCGCTGGTGCAGTTGGGGATCGAAACCACTTCCTCGGCCGCGTGATTCACCCCGTTCCCGCCGCCGCCGGCTTCGCGTCCTTTGGCGCGGCTTGCTGCTTGTCGCGATCTGGATGTCGCCGGGGACGTGCAGGTGGCGCGAAGCCGCAAGCGGGGGGGGGACGCCATCCTCCAAGATCGGAAATGAACAAGGGCGTCCCTTGCGGGACGCCCTTTGGTGTTCAAGCTCCGAGGCGCAATGTTGGTTCGTGAGACTCGTTTGGTCCGCCAGACTTTCGGAGCGGCGGGTCAAACGATGGTGGCCCTGGTCACGTGCCCGGGCCGTGCACGAATCGTCGTCCTTACTTCTTCTTCTTCGTCGCCTTCTTCTTGGTGGCCTTCTTCTTGGTGGCCTTCTTCTTCGTAGCCTTCTTCTTGGTGGCCTTCTTCTTCGTAGCCTTCTTCTTCGTAGCCTTCTTCTTTGCCATGGCAATCAGTCCTTTCGTATCGCCATTCGGAGCTTAGCGAACAATGTAACGGCCGATCAAAACCTAAGTCAATAAAAAAAGATCGACGCGCGGCAGATTTATCGGCACGCCGCGCCGATCAACTTGAGTAAGTTTCATCACAATTCAGGATTTCATCGTCTTCATGACGCGCGAAAGTCGCGCCCCGACACCCCCGGTCGGCATCCTGTTCCATCGGATCAAGCTCACGCCAACGCTTAATCTTCATCGTGCTTCGGCTGGAACTGCGCGACGATCTGCTCCTGCACATGCGGCGGGACCGGCTCGTAGCCCGACAGCTCCATCGTGTACGAACCCGTGCCGCCCGTGACCGATTTGAGCTGCGACTGGTAGTTGGTCACCTCGGCCAAAGGCACGACCGCGGTGACCCGCGCCTGGTCGCCCGTGAGCATGTCCGTGCCCTGGATCCGGCCGCGTTTTCCCGATAAATCACCGGTAATATCGCCCATATGGGTGTTGGGCACCGTCACCTCGATCTTCACCATCGGCTCAAGCAGCACGGGCCGGGCCTTGTTCACCGCGTCGATAAACGCGCGCTTGCCCGCCGTCACGAACGCCACCTCCTTTGAATCGACCGGGTGGTGCTTGCCGTCGGTCACCGCCACCTTGATGTCCTGCATCGGGTAGCCGGCGATCGCGCCGCTCTGCATCACCTGACGCACCCCCTTCTCGATCGCGGGCAGGAACTGGCGAGGCACCGACCCGCCGAACGTCTCGTCGGCGAACTCCAGCCCCGTGCCGCGCTCCAGCGGCTCGACCTTCAGGAACACCTCGCCGAACTGCCCCGCCCCGCCGGTCTGTTTTTTATGCCGATGATGCCCCTCGGCCGGGGCGGAGATGGTTTCCTTGTAGGCGATGCGCGGCGGCTTGGTGTCCACCTCGACGTGATATTGCCGCCGCAGCTTCTCCAGAATGATCCGCAGGTGCAGGTCGCCCAGGCCGTGGATCACCGTCTCGGCGGTCGCCTGCTCTCGGGTGACCTTGAACGAAGGGTCTTCCTCGATGAGCTTGCTCAGCGCGTCGGCGATCTTCTGCTCGTCGCCCCGTTTTTTGGGGGCGATCGCCAGGCCGGACATCGGCTCGGGCATCGCCAGCGGGCGCAGGTGGATGCCGTCCTCGTCGTGCGAGTCGTGCAGCACGGCATCAAAGTGGACCTCGTCGATCTTCGCGATCGCCGCCAGGTCGCCGGGCACCGCGCGCTGCACCTCCACGTGCTGCTTGCCCTGGAGCTTGAAGAGGTGCCCGACGCGGATCGGCTTCTTGGTGATGCTGCCGTTGGCGTCGACGTAGAGCTGCGACTGGTTCGAGACCGTGCCCTGGTGGACGCGGAAGGTCGCCAGCTTGCCGACGAACGGGTCGATGCGGACGTTGAAGACGTGGGCCAGCACGTGCTTGGCCGGGTCGGGTTCGGCGTGCAGCTCATGGGCCAGGTCGTTGCCACGGACGAACGGCCGCGGGTTGCCCTCGGTCGGGTTGGGCGCGAGCTTGACCAGCACATCCAGCAGTTCGGTGACGCCGACCGGCTCGGGGTCGCCCCCCGAAGTGTGGTGGGGCGCGCTGGCGGTGAAGCAGATCGGGATCAGGTGCCCCTCGCGCAGCGCCGCCTCGAACGCATCGTGCAGCTCCTGCTTGCTGACGGGCTCGCCTTCGAGGTACTTCAGCGCCAGCTCCTCATCGACCTCGACGACCTGATCGATGATGGCGGTGTGGGCTTCGGCGACCGAGCCCAGGTCGGTCTGCCCGTCTTCATGGTTGAAGAAGCAATCGACCACGCCCGTGCCGCCGCCGGTGGGCAGGTTGATCGGCAGGCACTGGTTGCCGAAGGTCTCGCGGAGCGATTGGAGCAGGGCGGGCAGGTCGGCGTGGGCGGTGTCGATGCGGTTGATGACGATCATGCGGCAGAGCCGGCGGTCCCGGGCCCAGTCCATCATGCGGCGGGTGACCGATTCGATGCCCGCGGCGGCGTTGATGACCACCGCGACGGTCTCGACCGCGGGCAGGCTCGCCAGCGCCTGGCCCATGAAGTCGGGGAAGCCGGGCGTGTCGATGAGGTTGATGTGCTTGCCGTCGTGGTCGATGTGGGCCACGGCGGAGATGAGGCTGTGGCCGTGCTCTTTCTCTTCGTCGGTGAAGTCGCAGACGGTGTCGCCGGTTTGGACCGAACCCATCTTGCCGATCACGCCGGCGCGGTAGAGCAGCGCCTCGGCCAGCGTGGTCTTGCCCGCGCCGGCGTGACCGACCAGTGCGATGTTGCGGATATCGGTGGTGGTGTAGGTGGCGGTCGCAGTCGCAGTCATCGAGAAAGCTCCCTTCGGTTTGTGGAGGCGGCGCAGGTGAGATGAGCCCGAGCGGACGTCATGGCAAGGCCAGTATAGAGGCCCGCCACGCCCGCCCCAAGCAGCACGATTCTGGTCCGGATCGGCCCGCGCCGCCGTGGACTCGGCCGCGCTTGATATCCTGTCGCACCATGCCCGATACACGCCCCAACGCATTGATGGTGGGTGACCCGAGCCGGCTGGAGATGATCTACGGCCCGGAGCACCGCCGACAGATCGACCAGCACACCCGCCTCCTGGCCGAACCGCTCAGCGCGGCGCAACTGACCGCGGACCCCCAACGCCTGCGCGAGGCCGAGCTGATCCTCTCCGGCTGGGGCGCGCCGCGGTTCGATGCGGTGCTGCTGGACCACGCGCCGAATCTGCGGGCCGTCTTCTACGGCGCCGGGTCCATCCGCTCGGTGGTCTGCGAGGCTTTCTGGGAGCGCGGCATCGTGATCACCTCCTCTTACCGCGCCAACGCCGTCCCCGTCGCCGAGTTCTGCCTCTCCCAGATCCTCTATCAGCTCAAGAGCGGCCACGCCCTGGCCCGCGACTACCGCCGCCACCGCGCCCGCCCCCGCGACAGGCAAGCTCAGTCCTTCGGGGGCTACCAGTCGCGCGTCGGGCTGATCTCCTTCGGGCAGATCGCCCGGCTGACGCGGAAGCTGCTGCGGAGTATCGAAGTTCAGGTCGTGGTGTATGACCCGTTCCTGACCGACGCGATCGCGGCCGAGCACGACATCCTCCCCGCGCCGCTGGAGGAGGTTTTCCGCTCGTGCCCGGTGGTGTCGCTGCACACGCCGAACCTGCCCGAGACGCGCAAGATGATCAAGGCCGAGCACCTGCGCTCGATGCCGGCGTACGGCACGTTCATCAACACCGCGCGCGGCGCGGTGGTCGATGAGCCGGGCATGATCGCGGTGCTGCAGGAACGGCCGGACCTCACGGCGGTGCTGGATGTGACCGACCCCGAGCCGCCGACCCCCGACAGCCCGCTGTGGACGCTGCCCAACGTCGTGCTCACGCCGCACCTCGCCGGGTCGCAAGGCCCGGAGTGTCGGCGGATGGGGCAGTACGCCGTGGACGAGATGATCCGCTTCCTGCGTGGCGAGCCGTTGCAACACCAGATCACCCGCGAGCAGGCGAAGGTGCTGGCGTAAGCGCCACCCATTTAGCCGCGTCGCTCGCGACGCGCTCGGGCGGTCAGCGCGTCGCGAGCGACGCGGCTAAATGGGGGTCTCTTTGACGCGCAGCAGTTCCACCATGTGTTTACCCGCGACGCCGCAGCCGTCGGCCAGTTGATGCCGGCAGCTAAAGCCGTTGGCGCAGACCGCGGCGTTGCGCTGCTGCGCTTCTTTCGCGGCGGGGAAGAGGCGCTGGTTGCCGATGGCCATCGACACGTCGTAGTGCTCGTAGCCGAACGACCCGGCCATGCCGCAGCACCCCGCATCGACCTCGCTGACCTGCAAGCCCTCGACGCGTTTGAGCAGCGCGTGCATCCCCGCGGTGCCGGTGAGGGATTTCTGATGGCAGTGGCCGTGGATCAGCACCTCGTCGGTGGTCGCTTCAAACGCGACATCGATCGCGCCGGTTTCGAGCTGCTGGGCGAGGAAGGTATCCAGCAGGTAGCAGGACTGTTTGACTTTCTCGCCGAGTGCCGGGTCATCGATCAGGTCGGGCAGGTCGTCCATGATCGCCGAGGCGCAGCTCGGCTCGCAGAAGAGGATCGGCAACCCCCGCTCGGCGAACGTCGCGAGGTGGCGCAGCGTGTCGAGCCCGTCGCGCTTCGCGTCGCGCACCATGCCCTTGCTCAGCCGCGGCCGCTGACAGCACCCGGCCTCCGCGAGGATCACCTCGTACCCGCAGCCCTCCAGCAACTCCACCGCCCGCAGGCCAAGCTGCGGCTCGTGGTAGTTCATGTAGGTGTCGTTGAAGAGCACCACGGTGCCTGCCCCGCCCCCGGAAGTTTCCATTTGTGGCCTCGAGCGGTTGCGTAGCTGCTTGCTCAGCGGCTTGCGTGCATACCTCGGGTAAGGCCGGCGGCGATCCACCCCCGTCACCCGCTGCATCACCCACTTGTACGGCCGCAGCGTCTGCACCGCATTGACGATCGGCGCCAACGGCCCGGCGATGCGTCGTGCGGCCAGCGGCGACTCGCCCATCAGCCGCGCGCCCAGCGGCAGGCCGCACCGGTCGTGCCGCATCTGCAGCACGTCGGACTTGAGTTTGGCCATATCGACCGCGTTGGGGCACTCGACCTTGCACGCCTTGCACGCCAGGCACAGCTCCAGCGCGTCCGCCACGCCGTCGCCGGTTAAGCCGTCGTCGCCGAGCTGCCCGCTCATCGCCAGGCGAAGGGCGTTGGCCCGGCCGCGGGTGGTGGCGTCTTCATCGCGCGTCGCCATGTAGCTGGGGCACATCACGCCCACATCAATCTTCCGACACGCCCCGACGCCGTTGCACTGCTCGACCGCCAGCGCGAAGCCGCCCTGGTCGCGGTAGTGGTAGTTGCTTTTCACCTCCGCGATGCGTTGTTCATATCCCGGGGTTTCCGGGGGGTCGTGGCGCAGGTGTTCGAGCATGCCGGGGGTGTCGAGGATCTTGCCGGGGTTGAGCAGGTTTTGCGGGTCGAAGAGCTGTTTGAGTTGGCGGAAGGCGTCGTAGAGCGGGTCGCCGAAGAAGGCTCTGACGAACTCGCCGCGGACCAAGCCGTCGCCGTGCTCACCGGACCACGCCCCGCCGTAGGATTTGACCAGCTCGAACGCCTCCCAGGCGATGGCCTTCATCTTCGCGCGGTCTTCCTCCTTGTGCAGATCGAGCGCAGGCTTAGGGTGCAGCACGCCGACGCTGGCGTGGGCGCAGATCGGCATCGCGACGCCGTGCTTGGTGCAAATGTCGCGCAGCTTCTCGATGTACTCGGCCAGCTTCTCCACCGGCACGCACGCGTCATCGACAAAGTCCAACGGCTTGGTCGCGCCTTTGACGTTGCTCTGCAACCCCACCCCCAGCCGCCGCAGCTCCCACACCCCCGGAATCCCCCCCGGAATGTTCGCCGGCTCGGTGCGCAGCACGCGCGAATAGCCCACCCCCTTCGCTTCCATGTCCGAGGCGAAGCGCTCGGCACGATCGTTGGCCGCCGCCTGCGCTTCGGCTTGCGTCGCAAAACTTCCGGGGGCAGAACTTCCGGAGGCGGAACTTCCGGGGGCGAAAAACTCGACGATCTGCACCGCCTCGGGGTCGCCGTCGATGAAGTCGGCATACTGCCGGGCGGCGGGGTTGATGCGGGCTTCGCGGAGGATGATGCGGTCGAGCAGCTCCACCGCGGAGGGGCCGTGCTCAAGCATCGCGGGCACGTGGCGCAGCGACTCGATCAGGTCGTGGAAGTGGACGATGCACAGGGCCGTGGCTGCCGGAAGCGGGACCAGCTTCACCTTGGCTTCGAGGACCAAGGCGAGCGTGCCCTCGCTGCCGCAGATCAGGTGGGCGAGGTTCCAGGGCGTGGCGTCGTCGGGCGGGGCGTCGGTGGCTTGGCCATTCGTCGGCAGGTAGTCGAGGTTGTACCCGCCGACGCGGCGCATGACCTTGGGGAAACGGCGGTCGATCTCGTCGTGGTTCGCCACGATGAGTTTTCCAACGCCGCGATAGATGTGGCCAAGCGTGTCGTCGCGCTCCGCTTGCGCGCGCCAGCCTTCCGGGGGCCGGGGGTCGAGCCAGGCGATGGTGCCGTCGGCCAGCAGGACTTTGAGGGCCAGGACGTTGTCGATGGTCTTGCCGAAGACGATCGAGCGGGTGCCCGAGGAGTTGTTGTTGATCATCCCGCCGAGCGTGGCCCGGCTGCTGGTGGCGGGGTCGGGCCCGAAGTGCAGGCCGGTGGGTTTGAGCTGCTTATTCAGTTGATCGCGCACGATGCCCGGCTGCACGCGTGCCCAGCCCTCCGCTTCGTTCACTTCGAGCAACGCATGGAGGTGCTTGGAGAAGTCGAGCACGATCCCGGTGCCGAAGGTCTGCCCCGCGAGGCTGGTCCCGCCCCCGCGGCCGGTGATGGGCACGCCCTGCTCCCGCGCCACCGCCATCGTCGCGACCACATCGTCCTCATCCGCCGGCACCACCACGACCCGCGGCATCATCTGGTAATGGCTCGCATCGGTCGCGTACATCCCGCGGCGCGTCAGGTCGGCAAAGACGTCGCCCCGCACGCGTGCCCGCAGGGCGGTGAGCAGGGCGTCCTGATCGGTGGCGGACCGGTTCATATTCCGTTGATCCATCCCCGCATTATGCCCGATATAATTCAACACCATGGCCCAGACGATCCACGATCACATCGCGACCGACCCGGCGATCTGCGGGGGCAAGCCGCATATCACCGCCACGCGCATCCGGGTCACCGATATCCATGCCTGGCACGAGCGGCAAGGCATGTCCCCGGATGAGATCGTGTCGGCCTTCCCCACGCTGACCCTGGCCGATGTCCACGCCGCTCTGGCGTACGACTGGGACCATCGAGATCAGGTCGAGGCGGAGGCCAGCCTAGGCCGACGCCGACCAACTCGCTTACGCGGTTGAGCACGCGCGGGTGGTCTTCTCTATGGACGCCGATTCCTCAGACTCGCCCAACGCGGCCACATGCACGCCGGTATTGTTTATGCTGAGCAAGGCCGTCGGTCGGTCGGACAGATCATCGAAGTGCTGGTGGTCCTGCATGGCGTTCTGGACGCCGCGGACATGAAACGCCATATTGAGTTCATCTAAACCCCGGTCACGCTTTTCACGATCAATCGTCATGCTCAACCTTTCCCAACACCGCATAGTTGTCACCGGCGGCGCCGGGTTCCTTGGCTACTTTGTCTGCGAGGCGCTGCGGCGGCGGGGCGTCGCGGACGAGCAGGTCTTTATCCCGCGCCGCAAGGACTACGACCTGACCAAAGAGGCGGATGTCGTGCGGATGTACGACGACGCGAAGCCCGATGTCGTGATCCATCTCGCGGCCGAGGTCGGGGGCATCGGGGCCAACCGCGACCACCCCGGCCGCTTCTTCTTCGCCAACGCCGCGATGGGCCTGCACCTGATCGAGCACGGCCGGCAACGCGGCATCAGGAAGTTCGTGCAGACCGGCACCGTCTGCGCCTACCCCAAGTTCAGCCCCGTCCCCTTCAACGAA
>CAZTLX010000147.1:0-11272 GCA_964614575.1 uncultured Phycisphaeraceae bacterium
AAGCTTCGCTGCGCTTCGCATCGGCGGGCTTACGGGGGAACTTCCGTGGGTTTCCGGGGGGGTTAGCGGAGGCGTTGGAGGGTGCGGGGGTCTTCGGGTTGGCCGGTGCGTGCGGAGAGGAGGCAGGCGAGGCAGCAGGCGAGGGCGTCGCCGGCGGAGGGGGAGGGGTTAAGGCCGGTGCCGGCCGCGGCATCGGTTTGGGCGCGGTCGATGAGGCGTCGCCACTGGTGGGCGATCAGGTCCACGTAGCGGAGGGCTTCGTCGGGGTGTCGGCCCTGGTCGATGGGGCTGCCGTCGGCGGCGTGGAAGCGGTACGCGGTGTCGGTGACCTCTAATTGCGACTGATCGCTGAGCGCCAGAAGCCGGCGGCGGTGTTCGATGGCGCGATCGCTGATGGTGAGGGTGATCGACCCGCCGTCGGCGGCGCGGCCGTGCGCGGTGATGCGGCCGGTGAGGCCGCGCAGGGTGGCGGGCAGTTCCGCGGTCCCCGCGTTGCCGGACGCGGCCGCGCCGGCCGGGCCGCTTGTTTCGGGGGCGGGGGTGACCTGTGCGTCGATGGCTTGCGGCATCTCGATGAAGGCGAGGGCGGTGCGCCAGGCGTCGAGCAGTCGGGCGAAGACGCTGCCGGCACCGGCCGGGCCGAGGCTCTCGATGAGCAGGGTGCGTCGTTCGCCGAGCAGGTCGAAGGGGTGGGCGGCGAGGAGGAAGCCGGGGGCCTGGAGCATGGCGGGCGCTTGGACGGCGGGGGGTGGTGCCGCGTCCTTGCCGTCTTTTTTCTGCAGGGCGTGGAGCTGATCGAAATCGGCGGCGAGGGGTTCGAGACAAAGCGGCAGCGCGCCGGCGCGGGCGGCGGTCTGCAGGTCGCCGGCGTCGGGGGCATCGGTGGTGGCGATGACGGCGAAGGGCGCGGGGTGGCTGATAAGCGTGTGGCGCAGGTCATCGGTCGGCTCGTGGCCCAGGCGATGCGCGAGCTCGGCGACGGGCGCGACGCGTGGCCCGCCGACCGCGAGCACGCGGACCGCGTGACCCATGACATCGAGCAGGCGGCTGATCAGCGGGGCGTGCGGGCCGTCGGTCCAGATCACGGCTTCGACGGCGGGAGAGAATGCGTCGGCAGGCTTTGGCATGTCGGCGTAGTTTACCGCATGGCAGGACGAGTTCCTTTCTTCGTTCACCTCGCATGATGCAATATCGCGCGGGGGCTGTCGCGCGTTGGCGTTTGGGCAGCGCGAAGCCGCAAGCGGCTGATCCAAGGCATCTCCTACCACCTACCACCCGAGCTTATCACGCCGAGGTTCCGCCCCCGGAAGGCGCTGCGCGTCGGCGGACTTGATCGGGGTATAATGCGGTCGTGTGGGTGACGCGGCCGCGTGCGTTCTTTGGGGCGCATGAGGAAAGTCCGAACACGAAAGGACACGGTGGTGGGTAACGCCCACCGGCCCGGCTGGGAACGGCCGGGTCAGGGACAGCGCCACAGAAAACAAACCGCCGTGGGAGCGGTGAGCCGTGAGCTTTGTGCGACGAGCCAACCGATGAAGCGTTGCGATCTGCGGTTGGCTCATGACGCATTGCTCAAAGCTCATCGCTCCCACGGTAAGGGTGAAAAGGTGCGGTAAGAGCGCACCGCGTGGCGGGTGACCGTCACGGCATGGCAAGCCCCACCGCGTGCAAGCCCAAGCAGTCCTCCCCCCCGGAAGTTTTCCCGGCGTCGGCTTGATGAAGTCCTGATGACGCGAGGAAAGCTTCCGGGGGAGCGCTGGTCCGGCGTAATGGGGACGGGTAGGGTGCTCGAGCCGCGTGGCAACGCGCGGCCTAGAGAAATGGCCGCACCCGCGCAAGCGGGTACAGAATTCGGCTTAACGCCCACACCATGACGACGCCCCGCGAGCAATCGCGGGGCGTCGGCCGTTACAGGTGGGCTTTGATGTTCGGGGAGGCGAGAGGCCGACTCAAGTCGGCACGCCCCCGGAAGAAACCGGCACGCCGCTTATTGGTTGATGAGGGTGACGGCGTTGGCGGTGGAGAGCATGAGCGAGCCATGCGCTTTGGCCGCGGCGAGGGCGGTGTCGCCCTGGCTGTCCTGCACGAGCTTGAGCAGCGCGTCGGTCTGTTCCTGGGTCGCGAGGTTGCCGTGGTGCTGGGCGGACTTCGCCAGCGAATTGAGCAGGGAGACCTGCACGTCGCCGCCCGCATCAAGGGCCGCTTCGATGATGGCCTGCTGCGCCATCTCGTTGCCGAGCAGCGCGAGCACATCGCCGGCCCCGGTGACGACCGGGTCGCGATCGTCGCTCAGGGCCTGTTCGAGGGCGGGCTGGGCGTCGAGGATGTTGTACACATCGCTCTTGGTCAGGGCGATGTCACGCAGCAGTTCGATCGCGGTCAGAGAGAAGGCCAAGGCTTCGTCGCCCTCGATCGGTTGGCCGGTGACCTTGGCCCGCGCCGCTTCCACCGCCGGGCCCAACTCGCCCGAGTCGAGGGTGGCGACAACGGGCGTGACGCGGGGCTGGGTGACTTCGGCCCGGAGGCGGATCTGGTCGCCGGGGCTGACCAGTGCGAGCAGCGGCGCAGCGTTGAGCTTGAAGTCCACCCCGGTGCCGGCGATCAGGGCCTTGATGTCCTCGGCATTGCCGTGGGCGACGATCAGGTCGATGCCCGGGCGGTTGTTGATGTCATCGGTGAGGTTGCCGATCTGCGTCGCGCCGAAGGTTTCAAAGCCCAGTTCGTTGATCGCCGCGACCAGTTCGTTGACGGTCGGCTGATCCTCGGCCAGCACCATCGCGTAGAGCTTGTCGGCCTGGCGGACCTGGTCACCGAGGATCTTCACGACGTTGTAGCTGGAGCTGAACGCTTCATCGGGGCGAGCGTTGGCCAGGGCCTCGGCGGAACGGAAGCGGACGCGGCAGTCGGGGTAGGTCAGTCCACGCAGCAGCGACTCGCGGGTGGTGGTCAGCGCTTCGGTCCCGGCGGTGCCGGCGAGCGCTGCGATCGCGTCGAGCGCGAGGTTGGCGTCACCGTCGTCGAGCGCGATCCTCAGCACATCGTGGAGGCGCTGGGGGCCGGCGAGGTTGGCGTAGAAGGACGCGGGCTGCGGCTCCTGATAGCTGGGGTCTTGCGCGCCTTCGGGGAGGCGGTTTTCCCGGCGGAGGTTCGCGGCCAGGTATAAGCTCAGCGCCTGGTCCAACGACGGGTCCAGCGCGAGGGCGGCCTTGGCATCGCGCAACGCGCGGGCGTCGGCGTAGATCTCACCGGGCACGAAGATCGGCACCAGCGCGGGCGTCGGCTCTTTGAGGTAGCCCCACACGATCCCCTGGCCGGTCGCGGCGTCGTAGCCGGTGACGGGGTTCCCCTGCGTGCCGGCGCGGTAGTGCGACCGACCGAGCGTGGTATAGAGCTGGGCGGCGGACAGGGAGGCCTCGAGTTGCGTCAAGGCCAGCAGCGTGTTGTACGCGGTGGTGACGGTGCTCTTGGCGGTGGAATCAACCGAATCGTCTTCCATCACCTCTTTGAGGTACGGCAGCGGTGTCGGGTAGCCGATGCGGGCCAGCACCTGCGCGACCTGCGCCATCTGCACCGGCTCCAGGTCCGGCAGCGCGACCGACAGCGGGTACACCAGGTCCTCGCCGATCGACACCATCGCGGTGATCACGAACGGGTGGAGGTTGCTCTTGGTCTGGTCCTGCAGCGTCGCGAGCAACTGCGGCGCGGCGTACTGGCCGGCGGCCTTGAGGCGGGCGGTGGCGTTGACGTTCGCCCGGTCACCGAGCGCGAGCAGCTCGATGTCCTTGGCGATGCGCTCGGGGTCGCGGGCGCGATCGATGCGGGCGTCCTGGATCGCGGTCCCCAGTTGGGCGGCCACATCCTTGACCGTCTCGGTCTTGCCGGCCCGGGCCAGCACCTTGCCCATGTCATAAGACGAGCTTTCGACCGCGGCCAGCAGCGTCTCGGCGTCGGCCGAGTCGAGCAGTTGCCGGCCGGCGTCGGCGGCCAGTTCCGGCCGGGCGATCAGCACGTAGTGACAAAAATCTTCCCAGAGCTGCTTGGCGTCTGTAGCCTGGGCCTCGGCGTTGGGCGCATACGCTCCCAAAGACACCGTGGACACCGACAACACGATCACCAGCAACCGGGCCAGCGTACGAACCGATCGCGACATGTGAAAACTCCCAGTCGATTCGGGGGATGGAAACCCCATTAATCTACTTACCCAGCCCGCCAGCGTCAAGCAAAGCGAAACGCGTGAACCCCCGCAGGTCCAGATACCATCTATATTTAACCCCCGACCACCGTCGGCAGAACCTGACCCCTCGCCCGCGGACGCACGCATCGCGCGTTTCCGTGGCCAGGCATCGGATTTCCATGGACTGGCTCGACCTCACCCTCTTCATCCTCGCCCTGACCGCCCTGCTGCTGATCAACACCGTCGGCGTCTTCATGGTCGCGCTGCAATTGCCCGGCACCTGGACGCTGGCCGCGGCCACAGCGCTATTCGCCTGGGCGTACTGGGATTTCCACGGCCCGCAGCAGCCGATCATCGGCTTCTGGACGCTCGGTTCGCTGCTGGTGCTCGGCGTGCTGGGGGAGGTGGTGGAAGGGGCGGCCGGCGCCGTCGGTGCCAAGGGGGCGGGGGGCACCAAGCGGGGCATGGTGCTGGCGATCCTGCTGGGCATCATCGGGGCGATTGTGGGCACGATGTTTTTGCCGATCCCGATCGTGGGGACACTGGTCGGCGCGGCGCTGGGATCGGGGACGGGCTCGATGCTGGGCGATCTGTGGGCCGGGCGCGAGTGGCAGCCGGCGCTGCGGGCCGGGCGCGGCGCAGCGATCGGCCGCTTCGCCGGGTCGGTCGGCAAGCTGCTGGTCGCGGGCCTGATGTGGGTGATCGTGGTGGTGGCGCTGATCTGGCCTTAGCACGACCCCGTGAGAAACAAGCCACCGGCCGGAATCGAACCGGCAACCTGCGCATTACAAATGCGCTGCTCTGCCAATTGAGCTACGGTGGCAAAGATCGGAGCAAAGCCAGCGACGAGATTCGAACTCGTGACCTGTGCTTTACGAAAGCACTGCTCTACCGCTGAGCTACGCTGGCGAAATCGCGGTAAATACAAGGAAAACATTGCAATCGGCCGGGGCGGGTATTATGCTGTTGACACTTGCTCTGACACTTGCGGGCGGCACGCTGACACCTACCGCCCGACTCGCCGACACCTGCCCGACCTGTTGCAAGGATTTCCCGCATGGCCCGGAAGCATACCACTACCGCCCCGGCTCGCAAGACAAAGCGCCTCGACCTGCTGCCGTACCCCGACTTCCCGCTGTCGCCGCACCCCGCATCAAAGCGGTGGTACAAGACCGCGAAGGGCAAGCGGTACTACCTTGGCCCGCTGGATCGGCCCGAGGATGCCTTGGCCGAGTGGATGCGGATCAGGCACTACGCGATGAACGGCCTGGCGATCCCGTCGCGCGGGGCTGACACTTCGGGGGGCGATTTCGTGACACTTGGCGAGCTAGTGAACACCTGGCTGACCGAGGGCGAGAGGCGGGTCAAGACCGGGGAGCTGTCGCCCCGCACATTCCGCGATCACCTGATCGTCGGCGAGCTGGTGGTCAAGCGGTGGGGCCGGGAGCGCCGGGCCGACTCGCTGACGGCCGAGGAGTTCGCCAACCTGCGGGCGGACCTGGCCGGGCGCTACGGCCCCGACTCGGTGAACAAGCGGGTGTACCTGATCCGGGCGATCTTCAACTACGGCCACGCCAACCGATCGCTGGGGCTGCCCGCCCCGGACTTCGGCACCTCGTTTACCAAGATGGCCGAGCGGGTGGTCGAGAAGGCCCGCCAAGACCGTCTCGACCCGACCCTGACGGCCGATCAGCTTCGGGCGGTACTCGACTCGGCCAATGTCACGATGCGGGCCGCGGTCCTGCTGGGCGTCAATGCGGCGTTCGGCAACTCGGATATCGGCACGCTGCCGCGGGCCGCGGTGGACCTGGACGCCGCGATCGTCGAGTACCCGAGGCCCAAGACGCTGAAGCGCCGCCGGGCGGCCTTGTGGCCCGAAACCGTCGAGGCCATCCGCGCGATGGCCGATCAGCGTCCCCAGCCGGCGACCCGCGAGGATGCCCGCCTGCTGTTCCTGACCAAAACCGGCCTGCCGTTCGTCCGCGAGGAAACCCGCATCGTCACGAAGGGGCCGAACACGGGTAAGGAACAGATCGTGCCGACCGACGCGATCGCCCAAGAGTTCGATCGTCTGTTGGAGGAACACAACCTCAAGCAGCGCGGCAGATCGTTCTACTGCCTGCGGCATTGCTTCCGATCCGTCGCCGACGACCTGCCCGATCGGGTCGCGGTGGACCTCGTGATGGGGCACGCCAAGCGGGAGGACGTGGCGCGGTTCTACCGTCACGCCGATATGGATGACCGCCTGCGGCTGGTCGCGGATCACGTTCACAACTGGCTGTTCGGAAAGCCCGCGAAGCGGTCGCGGGGCAAGCGATAGAATGACACAAGACCGGCTCGCGGCTGATCCCCGCGAGGCCCTGGCCCGGCGTCGCGTCCCTCAACCTGCGCGGCGTCGGGCGGGGCAGACCGGCGAAAGGTTGAGACATGAATACACCTCACGACCTGCTGCTGCCGATGCTCGGCGCGATGAAGGGATTGCAGACCAGCGACAAGGCCAAGGCGCGGGACTACTTGCAGCAGACCCGCCAGAGCGTCCAGTCATTCAGCGACCGCGCCCTGGTCCGCGAAGTGCTGGAGCGTTCGGGCGTGCTGATGAACCTCCTGTACCGCGACCCGTTGAATGATCTACCGCGGGCGACGGCCGACTGGTCCGTGCTGATCGAGCGGGTAAAGTCATCGGCCGTGGAATCGTGGGCCGGGGCTGAGCCGATAACTTCCGAGCAGATGGTCACTCTGGATCAAGCCGCGTCGATCGTCAACCGGGCCAAGCCGACGCTGAGGCGGTACTACGACAATGCAAAGCTGCCCGAGCCGGACGTAATGGGCGGGAGCGGCCGACCTCATGAATGGAAGTGGGCGAACCTGCGCCCAGTGCTGGCCGAGCTATTCCAGCGTGACGACCTGCCCGAGCGGTTCCCAACCCTGCGGCCGTGAAACCCGCTGCGTATCACTGAGTATCAACCGCTCGCAAGCGGTATCACCGGGGGCGGGGCGTGATAAATCGCGGGCATGAACACGCCCGCCCCACATCACACCGCCGCCCCGCGGATTGACCCCAACGCGATCTACGGCAATGGCGACCTGCGGCTGATGCTCGGCCTCACGTCCGCGGCGCTTTCGCGTGCCCGGCGAGATGGTCGCCTGCGCCATAGCAGGCAAGGCCGGCGCGTCCTGCACCGCGGCCAGTGGGTTATCGACTGGCTGGAGCAGGACGCCGATCAGCGGAAGGGGGCCGCGCATGCCTGACCAGTACCTCACCCCGCCCGAGTTGGCCCGGCGATGGGGCACCAACCCGTCGCGCATCATCGCGCTGATCCGCCGCTGCGAGCTGGCGGCGATCGACTTCAGCGCTGATCCGGGCCGCGGCCGACCCCGCTGGAAAGTTTCGCCCGAGGCAATCGCGCAGTTCGAGGCGCGGCGATCGAACCTCAACGCAAAAAACACGCCACCAGCTCCGCGACGGAAGCGAGCCGCGTTCAAGACGTTCGTCTGATGAGAAGGCCCGCGCCGCGTCGCTGGGCGTGTAACCCGACACCTAGCGCGGGCGATCCGCGCGCAACAAAAAGGCTCGCGCCGTCTTATCAGGACGAAGGCGCGAGCCATGAGCGATACCCATGAAACAGAATACACGAAAACTCGACACCATCAAGCCATCGCCGGAAAATAACACGTTGTATCGACCGATTCATGACGACGACCCCGACATCATCGCGCTGGCCGAGTCGATCCGCGAGCACAAGTTACGCGAGCCGATCGTCATCACGCGCGACAACTTCATCCTCTCGGGACACCGACGATATGCCGCGTGCAAGCTTGCGGGTCTGACAGATGTTCCGGTGCGGGTCGAAAAGTTCAAGCGATCCGATGACCCGGATCGGTTCGTAAGGCTTCTGCGCGAGCACAACCGCCAGCGCGTTAAATCGTTGGATGAAATGCTCCGCGAGGAAGTGACCGACGCAGACCCGGAAGATGCACACGCCCGCCTAATCCAGTATCGGGCGGATCAGCACCGAGCGAGTGACGGCTGTGTTGAGCTTGGTGCAAGTAAGACACGATCGTCGATCAGCAGCGCGAAGCAACCCATGCTCGACGCGGCGATCGCGGTTATCAATGGCCTGCGCCAGTTCTGGCCCGTCAGTCTCAGGCAGATTCACTATGGGATGCTCAACGATCCGCCTCTACGCAACGCCAAGCGTCCCGGCTCGGCGTATCGCAATGACCGAGCAAGTTATCAAGACTTGAGCGACCTGTTGACCCGTGCCCGCTTCGAGGGGCTGGTGGATATCGTCGGCATTGACGACGACACCCGCCCGACGGTTACTTGGGATTGCCACCAGTCGCCGCAAAGTTTCGTCCGTGAACAACTCGACGGGTTCCTGAAAAGCTACTGGCGCGACCTGCAAGTGAGCCAACCCGCGCACGTCGAAATTGTCGCGGAGAAAAACACCGTCACGCAGATATTGAAACCCGTGGCGAGCGAGTTCACGATCCCCCTTACTTCCGGTCGCGGGTTCGGCTCGGTCCCGATGCGGCGCGAGATCGTCAAGCGATTTAATCGGTCGGGCAAGGATTTTCTCACGCTGATCGTCGTGAGTGACGCCGACCCCGAGGGCGAGGCGATCGCCTCACAACTTGGACAGTCGATCCGCGATGACCTGGGCGTGGGCATGGTCGTCGTGGTCAAAGCGGCGCTGACCCCGACCCAAGCGCGCGAGATGGGTTTGCCTGTTCAGATGCAGGCCAAAAGCGGGTCGAGCAATCGCGCCCGTTTTGTCGAGGCGTACGGTTCCGATTCCGTGTGGGAGCTTGAAGCCGTCCCGCCCCGTGAGTTGCAAAACATGCTCCGCGACTCCATCCGGGGCGTGCTCAACCTGGAGCTACTGAATCAAGAGTTGCGGCGTGAACACGATGACGCGGCGTGGCTGGACCAGACTCGCCAACGGGTTCACGCGGCGCTCAAGGGGATCGAAGGGGGGGCCGCGTGATGAGTTTCGCGCCAACTTCCGGACATGTCGGGAAGTTACCCCAACCCGACCCCACCAGCGCCATCGGGCGATTGTTCACCGCCACCGCGATCATGCGGCTGTGCGATCACCCGGTGCGCCGGGCCGCGCTGGCACTGGCCGGTGAAAACTTTCACCTGCTGCCAGTTCGGGACAAGCGCCCGTTGATCCCCGGGGGCGTCCACAACGCGACCACCGACCGGGCGCTGATCCGCCAGTGGTTCAATCGGTGGCCCGATGCAGGCGTAGGAATCGCCTGCGGAGCCTCGGGGCTGGTGGCTCTGGACATCGACCCGCCGCATGGCCCCGCCGCCCTAGAGGGCTTAGCGGACGCCTACGGGCCTCTGCCCGACACCCTCAGCGTCATCACGCCGCGAGGTGGTACGCACTACTACTTTGCTGCGCCCGCTGGCGTGGACCTGCGCCCGAGCGTCGGCAAGCTGGGCGATGGTATCGACGTTCGCGCCGGTGGTTCTTACGTCGTCTGCCCGCCGAGCGAGGGCTATCACGTTGACGACCCCGACCACGACCTGCCAGACCGCGCCCTGATCGCAGCCGCGCCTGACTGGCTGGTGAGGCTCTGCGCTGACACAGAGACCGCAGAAAGCCATATCTCTGTAGTCTCTGCTGTCTCTGTGTCACTCACTCCCGATGACGTGATCCGCCAGACGATGCCCGATGGTCCGGGACAGCGCAATCTCCTGCTGCTGAATCTCGCCCGAGGTTTGAAGCATGACGCCGGGATGGGTAATGCTCCGCGTGATGAGCTAAAGCGGATCGTTAGGCGCTGGTGGACACAAGCCCAGCCATTTATCACAACGGGCGACTTTGATACGACGTGGTTCGACTTCCTGCATTCGTGGGAGCGGGCGAAGTTTCCGCTTCGCTGCGACCTGGCGGCGCTGGCGTGGTCCCGCTGTCAGTCTGCCAAGCTTCCGCGTGAAGCCGCTGCTTACGACGAGCCGGACCTGAAGCGTTTGGTGGGGCTGTGTGTCGAGCTTCAGCGCATGAAGGGCGTGGCCGAGGATGGCGAGCCGGTCGCCTGGTCGCTGTCGTGCTCGCAAGTTTCGCGCCTGTTGTGGGGCGCTACTGATCCCGTCTCGCGCCGCAAGGCTAATCGCTGGTTGAACGGGCTGGCCGCTGATGGGGTCTTAAAGATCGTGAAGCGAGGGAAGGCTGGCCCACCCGGATCGCCGGCAACTCGATACACCTACGCGGAGGGTAAACGATGAAACCGCGCCCGATCCACCACCGCCCGCGTCTCACCGGTGCGCCGGAATCCACTTACGAAGGGAGCGAGCCGTGGTGAGCGCAACAAGCGCAACAGTTTTTCAGTGTTCTTCAGGTTATCCGCCATACGCGCGTGCGCATGAGAACAAACCGGAAACGGGTGTTGCGCCTGTTGCGCCTGTAGCGCATCCGGGAGTTCCGGCCACAACCGACACCCGGCGCGAGGCCGTGATTCAAGCCGCGATTGCCCACGACTCGGCGCTCCAACGCGCTGGACGCCTGAACCAGACCGAGGCCCAACGCATCGAGGCGCAGCAGCAGGCCCGCGACACCGAGGCCCGGCTGCGGCTGGCCGTCTGGCGAATGCTGGGCAAGGCCCGCGAGGGCGCGGAGGGCGAAGCATGAGCCGACCCCGAGCCATCCACCACCGCCCGCGACCCGACCGCCCGACCGTGGCCCAACTGCAAGACACCTGGGCCGAGCTTGTCTCGGAGCTTGGCACCGCGTCCAACCCAGCCGAGGCCGCGGCCATCCGCCAGCAGATCGAGCAAGTCGAGGCAGAGGCGGCGGCGCTGATTGGGGCGGCGGCGGGCAGATAGCGGGTCCTCCGTAGGGGGTAGGGGTCGCGTCCGTAGGTGGTGGTGTACAGAGCGGTTACTTCCTTCCCTTGCAACTCAAAACCACGACTTTGATGAGCCAAAGTGACGCACAATCCGAGCTGGTCAAGTGGCAAGCGGCCGTGTGGTCGCTGCTGCCCGATCGGTCCGCGGAGATTGTGGCGATGCGGCGGGCGGGTTGGAAATATGAGGCCATCGCGTTGGCGCAAGGCTTCGTGTGTCACGCGCTGTCGTTTAACTACGGC
>CAZTLX010000148.1:0-11162 GCA_964614575.1 uncultured Phycisphaeraceae bacterium
TGCCGTTGAGGTAAAAATCCTTGCCCTCGACCCAGAACTCGCGGAAGCCGAATCCCTGCGTATAGGCATCATTCACCCCAGCGCCCCGCGTGGTCAGCCGCAGCGTGTAGAGGTTCGGGGTCTCGGGGCTCCACAACTGCGCGTCGTCCCAGTCCCACGTGAGGCTCACCGTCTGCTCGTCCGCGGCTTTCACTTGGGCCGTCTGTTTGAAGGTCTTCTCCACCTCGCCGTCGGGGCCGAGCATCTCGGCGGTGAACGCCACCTCGCCGGCCTCATCGATGTCCGATAGTTCCACCTCGACCGTCACCTGCTGCTTACGCGTTGAAGGCTGCACGAACACGCCAGCCACATGCGCGCTTTTCGGGCGGCTGGCAAGGATCACATCCTCGGTGATGCCCTTGGTGAATAGTTCGGCCTTGACCTCCAGCACCTGCGTCGTCGCATCGGCCATGTACATCTTCACCAGGCCCTGGTCATGCGTGGCCAACACCTGGATGCGCAGCGTCTGCAGCTGTCCCGGGGTCACCGCGTCGGTCAGATCGACCGTGCCGCCGGGCCAGTGGACTTCGCCGCAGGCATTGCCGTCGAGCGTGACCGTCGCGTCGGTGCTCACCCGCGGCAGTTCGAGCACCACCGCCCGCCCCGCCCAATCGGCCGGCACGGTGATCGACCGCTCGTACCAGGCGCGATAGAGCGTCTTGTCATCCATCTCATCCCACATCCGACCCTTGCCCGCGGCGGCGATCCCCGGCATCGCCGCGACCCGCCATGTGTCCTTCTTCTTCCAACTGCCCGGCACCCAGATGTAGCCCCAGCCCTGCTCGGTCGGCTCTTCCATCCCCGGCAGCGCGGGCATGAACTTCCACAACCCGTTAAGCACGATCTCGCTGCGCGTCTCACTCATCGCCACGACCGGTTCCTCGCCCCAGGTCAACCCCGGCAAAGTCGGCGGTGTGGCGTCAGCGGTACCCGCGTTGAAATCCACCGGCTTGGCGGCCTCGGAACCGTCGGCCAGCGGCAGCACATCCGCCGCCGTCGTGCCGATGCGGATTTCGTCGATCGTCGCCTCGTACGTGCCCGGCCCCCCGCCCACAAAGCCGCCGATCTTCAGGAAGTCCTGCTTGGTGATCGCACCGGCCTGCGCGGCTTCCACATTCACGACCTCGGCCGCGGCCGCGTTGAGACGATTCACCTCCAGGTCTTTCGCGCCGACAATCTGGTTCACCGCATCCGCTGAATCGAACAGCCACATCGTGCCACGGGCATCTGCATCTTTGCCCTGCCCCCACCGCGCGACGACAAGGTAGGTGGTGTTCGGCTTGTTCGAGGTCTTGGCCTCCGTGACCGTGTCGCGGTCGTAGCCCACCGCGAAACGGTCCGCGCTATTGACGCTCAGCGCCCGCGTGTGGACCGTGAACGCGTGGTCATCGTTGTGCGTGAAACTGCCCAGGCCGATCTCAAGGCTGTGGCCATCGCCGCCGTTGTCTTTGGTCCATCGCACGAGGTAGCTGATCCACAGCGTCTGGTCGGTCGCGAAGTCGAGCGGCCGCGAGAAGTAGCGGCTGGCGTTGAGCGACGCATCGTTGCGGTGAAAGCTCACGGCGTGGCCGCTGGATTGCAGCTTGCCAAGCGACAGGCCCTCGACGAACGTGGCGGACATGCCGTCTTTGGGCTTGCTCCAATGACACGCCAGGCCCGTGCTGCTTCGGCCGTAGCCGTGCAGATCGTTCCCGACCGCCGTGTCCTGCGCGTTGAAGCCTTCATGCGCGAGCAACTCCGCGTTCGCTGATGGCGAGATCACCAGCAAACTGAAAATGAACAGAGCGAGGAAGAGCTTACAGACCTTGATCATCAGAGTACCTTTCAACAACGGAAGGTTATGAGGCTGGACCGACAATCACCGACGGACACACAAACCGGCAGCGACGCGGGCATCCTTAATTTGGTTGTCACGATTTCAACCCACGAAAGCCGGGGGTTTCCCCACGACTTCGTGGTGTTGTTCAATTATTTTCTGAAGCCGGGCCACGATGTCGGGGTGGGTGTCGACGAGGTTGTGGTCTTCGTGCGGATCGGCTTCGAGATCGAACAACAGCAGGCCGTGATCGATCGGTTCGGTGAAAAACGCTTTGTTACCGGCTTGCTTGGGCAGCTTGAGCTTCCACCGGCCGGAACGCACCGCATCGACTTTCGTACCACCGGGTGGGTAGTAGAAGAACGGCCGATCCGCGCGCTCGTGCCGGCCGTTCAATAGTCCGCCGATGTCCACGCCGTCGATCGCGCGATCCCGCGGCAGCGTCGCGCCCGACAACCCGGCGAACGTCGGCAGCCAATCCAGCATCGAGGCGTAACGCGTCTCGACCAGCCCACGGGGGATATGGCCCGGCCAACGCGCGACACACGGCACCCGGAAGCCGCCTTCATAACTCATCCCCTTGCCGCCCCGCAGCGGGCCGGGGCTGCCGCCGTTGTCCCCCATGGTCAGCCACGGCCCGTTGTCGCTGGTGAAGATCACCAGCGTGTTCTGCTCCAGCCCGAGGCGTTCGAGCGTGTCGAGTATCCTCCCGGTCGAGGCGTCGATCTCCTCGACCACGTCGCCGTATTTGCCGCCCTTGCTCTTGCCGCGGAACGGTTCGGAAGGGTGCAGTGGCGTGTGCGGAGCGGAATGCGGCAGATAAACGAAGAACGGTTGGTCGCGATGGCGCTGGATAAAGTCAACCGCCGCCTCGGTGTATTGCTCGGTGAGCGCCTCCTGCCGGGCCGGGGCCTCGATGATCTGCGTGCCGCGCATCAGCGGCAGATCGACCGAGTCGGGGTCGTTCGGGTTCCGCAGCATGTCGTTGGAATAGGGGATGCCGACAAACTCATCGAACCCGTGGCTCGTGGGCAGGTGCGCTTCGGGCCGGCCCAGGTGCCACTTGCCGGCACAGAGCGTGGCGTAGCCGCGCTGCTTGAGCATCCCGGCAATGGTGAGTTCATCCGCGGGCAGGCCGCCCTTGTGATGCGGAAACAGCACACCGCTGAGCCCGAACCGCGCGGGGTAACGCCCTGTGAGCAAGCCCGCACGGCTGGGCGTACACACCGACGAGCAGGCGTAGAAGTCGGTGAACTTCACGCCCTGCTCGGCAAGACGGTCGATGTTCGGGGTGCGGATCGTCGTGCTGCCGTAGCACCCCACGTCGCCGTAGCCCAGGTCGTCGGTGAAGATCAGCACGATGTTGGGCGGGCGGGAGGCGTCGTCGTTACCGAGCGCCCGCGGAACGGTCAGCGCCGCGACGCCCGCCGCCGCGGCGGTCGTCATGAACCGCCGCCGGCTGATGCCGGTGACCGGGTGATCGGCGGGTGCCCTGTGACGTTCGGTGCGGTTTTTAATCATCGGTACGGATGGTCCACATGCCGCCGGGGTCCACGATGCTTCCGGTGCCGACGGTGTCGGCCGGGTTGTAAGCCCCGGCATGACCATCGCCGAACAGGTAATTGAATCGATCGGGGCCGTGGATCCAGCGTGGCGCGGCGGTGCCGCCGTTGATCTGCTGCTGCGGGTGATTCATCACGCCCTGCAGGGTCCAGGTCTGGATATTCTGCACGGCCTGATACTCCGAGAGCATGAAGGTGTCGCTGAGCAAGGGCACCGCCTCGAACGAGATCATCTTGTTGAGATCGGCGGTGGGCGCCCAGTTGCCGAACTTGCCGCCCATCGATTTGAACTGGTTCGTGCCGAAGTCATAATTCACCGGCATCGCGTAGCTGCGGATGGACATCAGGACGAACTGCCGGGGCACGTTGTCCGAGGGGCACTTGATCACGGCGGGCATGGTGCCCTCACCCTCCTTGATCTGCGTCCCCTGAGCCCGGAGCAGGTCCCAATCGTAGGGGCTGTTGAGGTACTCGGCGATCAGGTCGTCCCAACTGATCGCCAGGGTGGCCGTGTCGTAATACCCGTAGGGCACCTTGTAGCCGTAGTCATTGCCATACAGCGAATACGCGATGCCGAGCTGGCGCTGGTTGGACAGGCACTGGACCGCCCGGGCCGCTTCGCGTGCGTTCTGCAGCGCCGGCAGCAGGATCGCGATCAGCAGCGCGATGATCGAGATCACCACGAGCAGTTCGATGAGGGTGAAACCATGTCGGGCCTTGGCGAACCGTGTGGGAGGGTTGGTGCGAGTCATCTGATCGTCTCCGGCTTGGGGGTGGGTTGAAACCCGAGGCAGAAACCCGAGGCTCGCCGGTAAGCGAGCCACGGGCAGGAGGTAGCAAATCAGATCACACCCGCCGGCGTCCGAGGATCGCGAGGCCTCCAAGCCCCAGCAGCGCCAGCGACGCGGGTTCGGGGATTTCGGGCGTCACCATCGCCGCGGTGGTGCCGATGCGGATCTCGTCGATGGTGATGTCATATTGACCGCCATCGCCACCAATGAAGCCGCCGTAGCTGAGCGTGTCGCCAGACTGGAATGCGGCGGCCGTGGTTCCCGCGAGGGTCGCAGTGGCCACGGCGTTGGCATCCAACACCGCTTCGTTGGCAGCGTTGAGGATGTTATTGACGGCCGAGGCGGTGTCGAAGACCCAGAGCTTCGCTTCTCCGCTGGTCGTGTCCACGGCCGTCCAGCGGGCCACCACGAAGTAGGTCGTGCCCAGCACATTGCCGTCCGACAGCGAGGCCGTGATGGCGGTGCGTGTGACGTTTGCGCCGTTCTGGGTATAGCCGATACCGAACTCGTCGTTGTCCCCATTGGCGTCCGTGGACAGATCATTCTGGAGCAGTTTCTGGCCGCTGCTGTCGCTCGTGCCCGTAATGACCAGGCCCGCTTCGTGGCCGCCGCCGCCGAAGTCCGTATCCCAGCGAGTCAGGTGGCTCATCCACACGGTGCCACTGGATACCCCGGTGCTCAGGACGCGATTGCCATAGTGCAACTGATTCGCCGTGCCGTTGTTGCGCCGCTGAAACTGAGCGGCATTGCCACTGACATCCAGATTGCCCAAGGACAATCCCGACACCACGACGGCCGACATGCCGGTATCCATCGCCCACGCCGACGAGAACCCGGTGCCGCCGTTGAGGCCGACGAGGTTGGCCGCGACGTCGTAGCCCGTTCCGTCGAATGATTCCTCGATCAGCGGGACGCCGTGGGCGGTCGTCCCGACGAACAATGCGATGCCGGTGGCCAGTGCTCCGATTGCTGATTTCATGACACGATCCTCTCGTTTGCTGCGGGGCCGAGGGCAGAACACCTGCTTTCGCCGACCGCCGCGGTGAAAATGACACGATGATTCAAAGGCAGCGATCCGTCGTTGGACGGCTCACCACCGGAGGACGCAAGCGGCGGCAGTTATCTGAGTTTTGGACATGATTTGATTCTCCGATGCAGGGTTTCCAAAACGAGAAGAGACACAAAGCCGGCGAGCCAAAAACTCACCGGCCATACGATCAGTGTTGCTCCGGCGGCGGGGCGACCGTCCGGCCGGGGTGGACATCAAACGGCATGACGATCGGGGAGCGGTCGGGCCGGGGCTTCTTGAGTTCGTCAAGAATCACGCGGGCGGCGCGGTGGCCGATCTCATAGACCGGGACCTCCAGCGCGGTGACATCGACGCCCGCCACCAGGCCGCAGCTATCCCAACTGCTGAGGATGCTCGGGTCGCGCAGGGCGATGATGGACAGGTCGCGGGGCACCTTCAGCCCCAGGTCCTGCGCCGCCAGCAGTTCCATCAGCCCCGAGCGGGCCGAGGACACCACGGCGGTCGGCCGATCATCGGCTTTGCGCAGGCGTGAGACCAGTTCCAGCCGCATCTGATCGGAACGATCGCTATAACAATGCTCGGGGATCAAGCCGGCCTCGCGCATGGTGGTCGCGTAGGCGTCCCAGCGATCGGCGAAGCTGTAGTGGCCCTGCCCTTTGGGATAGACCATGCCGTCATAGAGGATGCGACGGTGCCCGGCCTCGATGAGCTGCCGCGTCGCGTCGCGGGCGGCGCCGTAGTCATCGGGGTGGATGCAGCGGCCGGGCAGCTTCACGTTCAGCCACAGGGCCGGGCAGGTTAATTTGTCGATCGCCTCGACCAGGTCCGCGGGGAAGCCGGCGGCATAGTTGATCAGCAGGGCATCGACCGCCCACTCGCGCACGAGCCGGGGCACCCCCGTGTCCGCCATCAGGTCTTCGTCAGGCACCTGGGCCATGGTCAGGTGGATGTCGCGCTCGGCGAGGGTTTCCATCAGGCCATGAATAATCCCGCCGGAGATCCCCGTTCCCGGCACCGTGCTGCAGAGCAGGCCGATGGCGTTGAACCGCCCCCCGCGGATCGCGCGGGACGCGGCGTTGGGGCGGTAGCCGAGTTTCTCGGCCACGGCTTGCACTTGCTTGATCCGAGCGATGGAGACCCGCCCCCCACCGGTCCGCCCCGACATCACCCGCGACGCGGTGGCGAGATCGACCTTTGCGGCCGAGGCGACATCTTTGAGGGTGACGGGAGATCGGGGTGCCATAGGATACTGCCAAACGATTGGATGCCAAACCATTGGCAGTTTACCTCAACACCCAGGTCTGTCAAGCAAAATGCGGCTGAATCCTGATGCGATTTTCTGCTGTGACGCCCCGGAAATGGCCATGTGATGGGAAACCCTACCAGCGCGACCGCGTGACCGGTCTGGCGGTCAAAAGCAGCAGATGAGGGAAAAATCGTTCGTCGGGTCTCGCCGGGGCATCAGCCCGTGCAGACGCGAGGCCTTGAACTAATGACACGGGCCCGCGGCATCGAAATGGAATCAGGCGTACTGGCCGTACCGCTCGACCAGCCGGATGATCTGCTGATATGTCGCCCAACTCACATCCGGGGGTACGGAGTGGTCGGAGTGGTAGGCGTAGCCGCGGCCGGCCATGCCCGCGGCCAGCTTCGCGCGGACCTCGGCTTCGAGGCGCGCCTCGTCATTGGTCGAGGCGATGGTCATGTCGATGTTGCCCATGAAGCAGACGCGCTCGCCGTAGGCCGGCGTCAGTTCGCGGAGGTCGAGCCCCGCCTTGGCTTCCAGCGGCTGCAGGCAATCGATGCCCGTCGCGAGCATCAGGTCGATCAGCAGGCGGAAGTCGCCGTCGGTGTGGTAGATGACGCGCAGGCCGCGCCCGTGCGCCCACTCGACCATGCGCGCGTGCTGCGGGGCGAACAGGTCGCGGAACATCGCCGGCGAAAAGAACGGGCCGTGGTTGTAGGCCAGGTCGCCGAACAGCCACATGCCATCGATGTGCGGCACCGCGTCAAGGACCCTCTGAAAGTCGCGGAGGATCAGGTCGGTGTAAACGCGCGCCATGTCCGCCACCCATTCGGGCTCCGCGGCCTCGGCGATCAGCGCCGTTTCGTCGCCGACCAGTTGATGCACTCCGGTGATCGGCTCGATGCCTTGTAGCGTGAGCCAGCGCTGTTGTGCTGCGCCGGCCGCGGCTTGAAGCTTGACCGCGTCGAGGTCGATCAAACTCGGAGAACTCAGCAAGGCCGGACGATAGGTGTCGTACCATTGCTCGGCACCGGTGCAGCCGAAGGCCACATGCTCCGGCGTGGAACTGTGCAGCTTCGACTGCCGCGTCGTATTGCCCTGCTCATCAATCGCGGTGACAGTCTGATCATCCTCCCCGATGACCTCACGACGCCCCGGGAACGGCCGCGGCCACGACCAGCAGATGCCGTGGATGTCCGCCCGCAGATGGTCGGACGGCTCACCGACCATCCCCTCGCTCCGCCAGCGCGCGATGGTCTCCGGCCAATATTGATCGCACCGCGGGATGCGATCCTGCTCCTCACGGCGAAACATCCGATTAACGCGTTCACGGCTATTCATGGCGGCAGCATTTCGAGAGAAGGAGAAGACAACGATCGATCACCAAGATCGTGTATCGCACCCCGCCCCGCAATAGACGCGGATCACCATCGCTGGTCGCCCGTCACCACCTGCCTTGCGGGTCAATCTCACCCCGGTCCCGGACGCCCGTGCGGATCGACGGCAAGACGCTGCGACGCTCGTTCGACCGCGCGTGCCGATCCGCGGCGATCCACCTGGTCAGCGTCTGGGCGTCGAAGGCCGAGCTGGTGCTCAGTCAGAAGACGAACCACACTGCTGGACCTGATCACGCTCCACGCTTCCGCTTCTTCGATTCCGACATCGAGTCTCTCCTGGCCCACCGGGCCGGTTGAGACTCTCATAACACTTGGCGCAGGTTTTGGGGAGCAGGCCACTGCCCCGCAAACGCCTGCGGGCCGCCTGGGATCAGCATTACCTCTTGGAGGTGCTGGGCATGAACGTTTAGATGCGATGGCCCTGCTCAGTGGTTCAACGATAGCGTCAATTGCGCAATCGTCCCCGGCTCGATGTGCAGCGGGCCTGCGCCCACGGCGAAGCGGCGGGTGGCCGGTTCACTGGCCCGCTCCAGAGCGTCGAAGATCGTCCGGTTGAGGTAGGCGGGCCGCCCTAGTTCCAGCCAGCGCTCGTAGGCGCTGCCTTGGCCGGGGAGGACCTGAACCAGTTCCGCCTCACCCGCCGGCAGCCCGGCCAAGTGCAGGTCCACCGGTTGGCCCTGCGGGGCGTCGGGTTCCTGGTGGTAATGCACGAGCAGCCGCAACACGTCGCCTTGACGCGATGCCAACGCGCCGAGGCCCGGCGGCACATCCTCCAGCGTCAGCGTCACCCGTTCGCCCCCATCGTGTTCGCGCAGCAAGGCGAAGGCGTGGAACGCCGCTTTGGGCAGATCGTTGACCGTCATCAGGCCATAGCCCCCGTGGAATGGCTCATAGTGGAATCGGCACTCCTCGTAGATATCGGAGATGTTCCACACCAGCGAGCCCTGGCACAGGTCGCTCAGCTCGATCATCGTCTTGGCGACGAACGCGGCGTTGTTGCACGCGTCGTGGTTCGCCGCCAACGGGCCGGCCGAGGAGTTCCACTCGCCGCAGATGACGGGGAAGCCCTCGCCGAGCGCGGCATCGACTTTTCGACGAGCCTCGGCGAACAGCTCGCGCATCACATCCGAGCTCTGCAGGATCACTTCGCCTTGGGCCTCGTCAAGGAACTCCAGGTCCGAGGGATAGGCGTGCGTGCTGACAAAATCACATCGCGGCATGTCCAGGCCGAAGTCTGCGGATGGCCGCGTGATGTGCTCAAGAAACTCGTCGATCCAGTTGGTGCGGGCCGTGGCCGGGCCGCCGACGCGCAGTTGCCGGTCGGCCTGCTTGATCGCCCGCGCCGTCAGGTCGTAGAGCTTGAAGTACTCGGCCTGGGTGCCGGACCAGAACGCGATGTCCGGCTCGTTCCACACCTCGAAGTACCACAGCCGCAACTCCTCCAGGCCGTAGCGATCGACCAGCGCCCGCATCAGGGCCTCGATCAGCGCGTGCCACTGCCGCCAGTCGCGCGGCGGAGCGGAGCCGAAGCGGTAGTGGCAGATGTGCGTATCCTCCCGCGCCAGGGCCTCGGGCATGTGCGACAATTCGAGGAAGGGCTTGAAGCCGTGGGCGAGCAGCCGGTCGAGCCCGGCGATGAGCTTGGTGAAATCGAACGTGCCGTCGTGGCGTACGGTGGCCATGCCGTCGCCGAGCGGGCCGTGCGCGCGGATGTAGCGGAAGCCGAGCGTGTCGCGGACCCGGGCCAGTTGACGGTTCAGGTCGTCGCGCAGCCACAACGGGGCGTGGCAGGTGTTGCCCCCGAAGCTCCAGATCGGGTTCAGCGGGCCGGTGGCCTGAAGGTCGAGGGTGATGCGGGGCTGGGTCGCGGTATGGGTCATGACTTGGGCTCTTCGCCGGGTATGAGTCGGAACGGGCGTCTGCCGGGCATAGGTCGGGGTATCGGGGCAAGCGTTGCGGCCCCCGGAGGAGCGATCGCCGCGGCTGCCCGCGGGCGATTGTTGAGTATTCGCCGAACCGCCGCAAATCGGGGGCGGGCGACCCGGCCGGTATGGCCGCTTCCCCCCACCCCGCAACACCCCCGCCCGGCCGGGTCTCGCGACGGCAGGGTTTGCCTTGGGATCTTTTTCCTGTCCAACCGCAGATTCTGCTTGAAAAGGCGGCGACCCAGAGTATGATAACCTGAACAGTTGATAACGTGAACAGTCGAGTTTCTACGGCGTCTTGTCTTTATCCGTCTCCTACGAGAAACCGCCTTGGCCACCATCACCGACATCGCGAAGGCCGCCGGCGTCTCGCACATGACCGTGTCGCGCGTGCTCAACGGGGCCGACTACCAGCGGCCCAAGTACGCCGCCCGCGCCAAGAAGATCCGCCGCCTCGCCGCCGAACTGGGCTACCGCCCCAACGCCTCGGCCAGAGCCATGCGACAGGGCAGTTTCGGCACCGTCACGCTTCTGATGAGCGCTGACCCCAGCCGCAGCGAACTGCCCAAGAAGATGTTCTACGGCATCCAGGCCGCCGCCAGTCAGGCCGACCTCACCGTCAACCTCAACATTGTCCCCGACGATCAACTTGGCGACGACCAGTTCATCCCCAAGGCCCTGCGCGAGCTGCACAGCGACGGGCTCCTCATCAACTACCACAAGTCGCTGCCCGCCCACCTGCAGGAGCTGATCGACCGCTACGCCATCCCCTCAATCTTCCTGAACCTCGACGCCGACCACGACAGCGTCCGCCCCGACGACCTGGCCGCTGGCCGAGCCGCCACGCAGCACCTGCTGTCGCTGGGCCACCGCCGCGTCTGGTACGTCGGCTACAGCTTCGGCCACGACAACTTCCACTACAGCGAGTTGGAGCGCCGCGACGGGTACGCCGCCGCCATGATCGACGCTGGCCTCAAGCCCGTCTGCATCGACCGCTACCACGACGAACTCGGTGCAAACCACCGCGAAGCTGCCGCGTGGGAGCGGGCGCTGGGCCGATCGGATCGACCCACCGCCGTGGTCTGCTATGGCACGGATGTGGACGCCTCATGCATCCACCTCGCCGCCGCCCGAGTGGGCCTTAGCGTCCCCCGCGACCTGTCGCTGGTCACCTTCGACGGCAGCCCCGCGGTCAACGACATCGGACTCGACACCTGGCTGGTCCCCGAGCACGAGGTCGGCCGCGTCGGGGTCGAGATGCTGCTGCAGAAAATCCAACGCCCCGAGCAGCCGCTCGCTGCCCGCAAACTGCCCTTTACCCACGAGCCGAGCGAATCGGTCGCCCCGCCGCGGGAT
>CAZTLX010000149.1:0-11115 GCA_964614575.1 uncultured Phycisphaeraceae bacterium
CATCCGCGAAGCCGCCCGCGCCCTGACCCCCGCCCACCACACCGACCCCGCCACCCCCGGCGTGGGCCTGCTGCAGGAACTCGACGCCCACGAGCAGCAGACCCTGGCCGGCCGCACGCTGGCGGATGTGTTGCAGACGACAGACGAGCGCAAGATCAAAGAATAGCCGGCGAGCTACGCCTCGCCGGGCGACGTATTCCGGCGAGGCGTAGCTCGCCGGCTATGGATGCGTGTATCGGCTCACGAGCGTAAGACTTCGGGGAGGTTCCGCCCGCGTTTCGAGCACTGACGAAGACTCACTTTGCGCTTCGCAGCTCGCGCTTCACCGCGGCGACGCGCTGTTCGCGGGGCGGGACGACGTCGCGGGCCAAACCGAACCATTGCAGAAGTTTGATCTCGTAGTAGCTGATGTCCAGCTCCCACCAGCGGCGCTGGTTGGAGGCGCTGGTCTGGTCGTGGTGGTGGTTGTTGTGCCAGCCCTCGCCGACGGTCACCAGCGCGACGAACCAGTTGTTCCTGCTGTTTTCGTCGGTTTCGTAGTTGCGGTAGCCGAACAGGTGCGTCAGGGAGTTGACCGACCAGGTGATGTGCCACACCGCCACGGTGCGGACGAACACGCCCCAGACCAGCAGGCTCAGCCCGAACTGCACGCCCGCCATCAGCGCGCCTTCCATCGCCCAGCCCACGCCGAAGCCGACGAGGAAGTAGAGCAGCGCGTGGAGCAGGTACACGACAAAGACGATCCCCGGCTGTTTTTCCAGCTTCATGTAGAACGGGTCGGCCAGCACGTCGCGGGCGTACTTCTGGTAGTAGGCCAGGTGGTGCATGTTGTCGTTATGCGTGATAAGCCAGCCGACGTGGGACCAGAGGAAGTTGACCAGCGGGCTGTGCGGGTCGGGCTGTTCGTCGGAACATTGGTGGTGAAAGCGGTGCGTGGCGACCCAGCGCGCGGGCGTGTCCTGCAGGCAGGCCAGGGCCATCAGGACGAAGAAGTGTTCGAGCCAGCGCGGGGTCTTGAAGCTCTGGTGCGTGAGCTGGCGGTGGTAGCAGATGTTGATCGCCTGGCCGAAGACGTGGACGCCGACGATCATCAGGATCACGCCGGTCCAGCTAAAGAGCCACGGCACGAACGCCGCCAGCGCCAGCACGTGGATCGAGCCGATGGTCAGGGCATAGACCCAGTGAATCCGCCCCCACTGCACGGTATCCGGCAGCGGCAGACGGCCCGCCGCCGGTTGAGCAGCTTCCGCCACCCCAGGCGGTGTCGCCCCGAGGGCATCTCCTGATGGTTCTATCATCCAGTCTTCCCTTAATCGCGGACCGGAAAGACCCCATTATAGGCGATCGACACGTTGGCGGACGCGGTGTCGCGCTTCCGCGTTGATTCCGCTGCTGCTTTTACGCCTCGGTCGTCAGGTCATCGTTGCCCGGGTGCAGGCCGTCCGCCGGGTTGATCTGATAGCCGGGGAAGCGCACCTCGCCCGACCGCGCCGGGTCATCGGTGTCGCGCATCCACTGATCGAGCTTGTCGCGCATCTGCCGGGCCGCCTCGGCATACGCCGGATCATCGATGCGGTTGCACGCCTCCTGCGGGTCGAACATCAGGTCGTAAAGCCGCTCCGCTTCCTGCGGACGCCGCCGCCAGCCCCGCTCGACCAGCAAATCCTTGCTCACGCTCGGGTCGCAGTTGGGCAGGACCGGGTGCTCGCGCACCGTCACGCGGCGGATGTACTTGTAACGCGACGTCCGCACCGCGCGCTTCGGCTCGTGCGCCGCGTGGTAGTTCACCTCCGCGAACACCGTGTCGCGCACCGACGCGCTTTCATCCGCGGCCAGCGGCGCGAGCGACACGCCCTGCAGCCAATCCGGTTTCTCCAAACCGACCGCATCGCAGACCGTCGGGAACAGATCGATCTGGCTGACCAGCGCATCGCACACCCGGCCGCCGTCGAAACGCCGCGACCCCCCCGCCGGGCCGGCAAGGGTGAGCATGACCCCGAGGCCGTGGTCGGTCAGGTTGCACTTCATGTGCGGGAACGCGATGCCGTGGTCGGTCGTGCAGATGACCAACGTGTTGTCGGCCAGGCCCGCATCCTCCAGCGCCCCGAGCACGCGGCCCATGTAGTCGTCGAGCCGGGTGACGGCCACGGCGTAGTCGGCGAAGTCGGCGCGGGTCTCGGCGGTGTCGGGCAGGCACGCGGGCGGGCGGGCGTAGCGCGGGTCGCCGGCCGGTGAGTCGGGCCCGTTGTGCCACTGCACGCCTTCCGGCGTCGTGCCGGTGCGGTGGGTCGTGAAAAAGCCGACGTCGAGGAACAGCGGCTTCTCGGCTTTCCACCCCTTGAGGAACTGCTGGGCGCGATGCACGATCTGCTGATCCGCCACGCCGGCGCCGGTGAACGGGGGCGTCGGTTCGTGGCGGATGTCGCGGCTGTAGCCGTAGTCCGACGGTGGGACATCGTGCCGCGCCACGTGCTGGATGCCGGCGAGGACGGTCTCGTAGCCGTGGCCGTGGAGGTAGCTGGGCAGCGTCTGCGTCGGGTCACTGAGCGCGGTGCCGCGGTGGGCCAGTCCCAGCATGCCGTTGTTGTGCGCGCAGCGCGAGGTGAGCAGGCACGCGCGGCTGGGCGAGCAGGTGGGGTTGGCGGTGAACGCATGGCGGAAGAGCATGCCGCGCTCGGCGAGCTTCTGCAGGTTCGGCGTGTGGACCGCGTAGCCGTAGGGCGAGGTGTAGCGCCCGGTGTCGTGCGAGTGGAGGTAGAGGATGTTGGGAGGTTGGGGCATGGGGAGTGCTTTGATGCGTGAGGTTGGCAGGGCGGCTCCGCGAAGCCGCGAGCGGCGGTCGGTTAGTGGGTGTTGAATTGCGGGAGCTCGAAGCTGTCGCCGGTCTTTTCGATCCACTGCGCGGTCAGCGCGTTGAGGCGGGCGCGGTGGTGCCTGGCGTGGGCGTGGTGGGCGAGGTTGACCTGCTCGTACGGGTCTTCCTTGAGGTTGAACATCATGAACGGCTGGCCTTCGAGCGCGACATACTTCCAGCCGTCGCGCGTGACCACGCCGCGCCACGGCAGGTCGATGCTCGGGCCGTGGCCCGTCGGGATGACGCACTGCAGGTACGCCGAGTCCGGCTCATCGTCGGCCTTGTTCCGCTTGTGCAGGCGGTTGCTGTAGTCGTAGCCCTGCATCGTGTCGGGCGCGGGGATGCCGCAGAGCCCCAGCGTCGTCGGCGCGACATCGACGTGGTTCACCACCGCGTCCTGCCGATGCTCCAGCGAATAGTGGCGGTCCTTCGGCCCGCCGATGATGAACGGCACGCGGATCGATTCTTCATACGGCGTCATCTTGCGGAAGTGGCCGTGACTGCCGTGGTGGTCGCCGTGGTCGGAGAAAAACACGATGTAAGTATCGTCTGACAGCCCACGCTCCCACAGCGCCTCACGGATGCGGCCGAGGTTCCAGTCGAGGTTTTCAATCAACGCGTAATACCCCGCCAACTCGCGGGCCGCCTGCTCGCGGATGCGCGGGATGTTCGGCACGTTCTCGCGGAAGACGATGCGGCCGGGGGTATGCCGGCCCATCCATTGCGCCGGAGCCGTGTACGGGTCGTGCGGCGGCTGGACCGAGAGCGACGCGAAGAACGGCATGCCGCCGGGCTTCTGATCGGTGAGATAGTCCAGCAGCAGGTCGGTCAACGCATCGGTCTCGAAGGTCGGCAGGCGGTAGCGGGCGACCTCTTGGCCCCCCCGGTGGCCGTGGACATAACAGTCGAACTGCGCGTTGTTGTTTTCGTAACCGATCCACGTGTTGAACCCCCCGCGGCGATCGCGCGGGACATCATGAAACGCCATCCGCCCGTCCACGCCCTCCTGGCCGCCGTCGAGGTGCCACTTGCCGAACCACGCGGTGTCGTACCCGGCGTCGTTGAAGGCGTGGGCGAGCGTCGTCGCGCTCGGCGGCATCTGGTGTTGATGCCCCGGCACGCAGCGGTGCGGGTACTGCCCCGTCACCAGCGACCCCCGCGCCGGGCAGCACAGCGGGAACCCCATCACCGCGTTGGTGAAGTGAACCCCCTCGGCCGCGAGGCGATCAATATTCGGTGTGTGCAGGTTCGGGTCCCCCATGCACCCCAGCGCCTGCCCCCGGTGCTGGTCGCCGAAGACCCAGATGACATTGGGACGACGCTCGGTTGGTGAAGCATGCTTAGGCATGAATCGAAAGTAGCGGCCCCCTCCCTGCACGGCAAATCCCCGCCCCCACCCGGGGTCAAGACATTCCGCCCATGGCATCAAGGTGGTAGGACAGGCGTTCCTGCATGGCGCCGGTGGGTGCCCGGGTGGAATGCCTGGAGGAGAGTTCACCGGCACTTTGGGTTTAATGCAGGGCGGGCATTGCCCCGAGTCCGCGGCCTGCTTTCCACACCCTGCCCGGCCTACGATGTGGCCTTGATCTTCACGGGGGCGGGGTGGGGCGACACAGGAGACGGCGCATGGCACGGGCGAGGGTGATGCGGGAGGGGGATCATTGGCGGCTGATGATGGAGCAGTGGCTGCCGTTGCCCCCGGAGGCGTTGTTTCCGTTTTTTTCCGAGGCGCGGAATCTGGAGCGGATCACGCCGGCGTTGCTGCGGTTTGAGGTGCTGCCGGGGGCACCCGGTCCCGCGGAGATGGGTGAGGGGGCGTTGATTGATTACAAGTTGCGGGTGCGTGGGGTGCCGGTCCGTTGGCGGACGCGGATCGAGCAGTGGGACCCGCCGCGGGGGTTTGTGGATACGCAGTTAAAGGGACCTTACCGGTTGTGGCATCACACGCACGGCTTTACGCCGGAGGAACGCGGCGGGGTGCGGGGGACGATGTGCCGGGACGTGGTGAAGTATCGCCCGCCGGGCGGGCCTTTGGCGGGGCTGGTGAATCGGCTGGTGGTGCAGCGGGATGTGGAGGCGATCTTCGCATACCGGGCGCGGGTGCTCGATGAACTGTTCAACCCGGAGGCGCTATCCAACGATTTTCACAGATAAACACAGATTCAAGACGCGGAAACATCTCACCACAGATTGCTCCGATGGCTCAGTGGACAGAACGCCAAGCTATTTCTGAATCTGCGAAATCTGCGCGATCTGTGGTTAGAAGCCTTCTGGTTTTGAATCTCTGGTCAACGGTGACAATCTGTGGATAAAAGCATGTTTTATGAATCGTGGTTACTGCTGGTCCATGCCGGGGCGACGTGGTTCATGTGCGGGCTGATCTGGTTTGTGCAGGTGGTGCATTACACCCTGTTCCGGGGCGTGGGGGCGTCGGGTTATGTGCGGTACCAGGACGATCACATGCGGCTGACGACGTGGGTGGTCGGGCCGATGATGCTGGTGGAGATGGCGTGTGCGGTGGCGCTGGTGGTGTGGCGGCCGCCCGTGGTTCCCGGCGGCCTGGCGTGGGCGGGGCTGATGCTGGTGGCGGCCGTGTGGGCCTCGACCGCGGCGCTTCAGGTGCCGGCGCACCATCGGCTGCGTCTGGGCTTTGACCCCACCGCCCACCGCCGACTGGTGCGCACCAACTGGCTGCGGACCGGGTTGTGGACGGCACGCGGGGTGATCGCGTTGTGGATGATCCACGCGGTGCTGGAGCAACTTGCCTGATGCTTCTGCACGCAGGGTCTGGATCAAACGCCAGCCCGCGACACGCGGAGCAGCCGGATCAGCGGCAGGGTGGCGGCGAGGGAGCAGAGCATGACGAGCGGGCCGACGCCGATGAGCATACCGGTGAGGTAGCTGCCGGTGAGGTCGGTGAGCGTGATGCCCAGCAGGCCGACGAGCGGGCCGAGCGCGAAGCCGGCGCCGATGAGCGCCTCGTGGACACCGCCCGCCTCGACCGCGGCGTTTTTGGTGGCGAGGGCGTAGTAGAGCGCGGCGTAGTACCCCAGGCCCGTGACCAGCCCGAAGGTGATCTCACCCAGGAGCACGGTCGGCAGGTCCTGGCCGAAGAGCACCAGCGCGACGCCGGCGGGCAGGGCGAGGATGACCAGGACCAGCGGCCACGCGCGGCCGTACCAGAAGGTGAGGAAGGTGAGGGCGACGAACGCGGCGACGCGCATCCAGTCCATCAGCGAGACGGCGGGGGTGGCGACCGACGGCGCGAGCCCGAGGCGGCGGACGAAGATGGTCGGCAGCAGCGGCGCGATGAGAAACAGCAGCGTGTACCCGAGCAGCAGCAACCAGCGGCTGCTGCGCAGGAGGAGTTGATAGCGTCGCTGGCGGACGGGGTCGGGCAGGCCGGGGTCGCCGGGCGGGGCGTGCGTCGGGTGCATCGGCAGCGGGCGCAGCAGCCACAGCGACACCGCGTGACAACCCACCGCGAGAAAAAACAGCAGCGGCGGATACGCGCTGTCGATCAGCGGCCCGGTCACCGCGACCGCCAAAGGCACCGACACCGACCAGCTAAAACAGAACACCCCCACCATCCGCAGCATCTGCCGGCTGGTCAGCCCCGCCGTGACGAAGCTCTCGATCACCGGCCACTTCGCGCCGGTCAGCAGGCCGATGAGGATCATCGTCGGCCAGACCGCCGCGGGCACGGGCAGCAGGCCGACAACAACGTGCAACACGATCAGCCCGACGATGATGGCGACGATCGCGCGGCGCTCCCCGACGCGGTGCGCGATCTGGTGGCTGAACAGCGCGCCGATGACATACGTCACGCCGAAGCCCAGCGCGAGGGCGAGGTTGAGCCGGTCGCCGTAGGCGAAGCGGTCCTGGGTGTAGAAGTAGATGCCGCGCTCGAGCAGGACGCTGGCGAAGCTCTCGATGAAGGTGATCCAGAGCAGTCGGGTGCGGAACATGGCGGGTCAGATCACTTTCCGCGTCATGGCCCGGCGGATCTCGCGGTCGGCAGACTTGCGCTTGAGGTCCTCGCGCTTGTCGTGGGTCTTCTTGCCGGCGCCGACGCCGATCTCCACCTTCACCTTCCCGCGGACGAAATACATCGCCAGCGGCACGAGGGTGATGCCCTTGGCGGTGGTGTGCCCGGCGAGCTGATCGATCTGGCGTTTGTGGGCGAGCAGGCGGCGGGCGCGCTTGGGCTCGTGCTGGTTGTCGCCGGCCTGCGGGTAGAGCGCGATATCGACGTTGAGCAGTTGCAGCTCGCCGGTCTTCGGATCAACCATCGCGTAGCCCTCGGCCAGCGAGACCTTGCCCTGGCGGATCGACTTGACCTCGCTGCCGCGCAGCACGATGCCGGTCTCCAGCTTCTCGGAGATGTGGTAGTCGTGCGTCGCACGGCGGTTGACGATGCGCGGGCTGAGGTTGGCGGGCTTGGCTTTGGCCATGGGAAGCGGGCAAGGGTATCGGGTCCGGGGGTCGGGGTCTAGGGGCGGCGAGTTCGTAGTTCGTAGTTTGTCGTTCGTAGCCACACAACACCGACGCAATGGCCACCGTGACCCACTCCGAACTACGAACTACGAACTACGAACTGCGCCCTACTTCCCCACGCAGAACGTCGCAAAAACCTTGCCGATGACGTCGTCGGGGGTCAGCTCGCCGCCGAGCGACGCGAGGGCATCGAGCGCGGCACGCAGTCGGCCGGCGATCAGCTCGGGGTTCTTCAGCGCGTCGGCCGTTTCGTGCGCGAGCAGTTCGTGGGCGGCGGCGAGTCGGTCGTGGGCCTCGCGTAACGCCGCTTCATGACGGGGCTGCAGGGCGAGGGCATCGCCGGCGGAACGGCCGCCTTGCTCGCCGACACGGCGGGCGATCTCGTCACGCAGGACGTCGAGGTTCTGCCCGGTGACCGCGCTGATCGGCAAGCCCACCCCGACCGGGCATGTGACATCGGCCTTGGGCAGCAGATGAAGCCGGGGGATGCTCGGCGGCAGCGCGACGGGCGAATCGCCCAGCACCAGCAGCAGGTCGGCCGCGTCGATCGCGCGGCGGGCGGCGGCCTGCGCCTCTCGATCCAGCAGCGCCTCGGCGGCGTCAAGCCCGGCGACATCCACGAGCATCACCTCGCCCACGCCGGGCAGTTTCATCGGCTCGGCCAGGACATCCCGCGTCGTGCCCGGCAGGTCGTGGATCACCGCGCGCTCATGCCCGAGCAGCGCGTTGAACAGCGTGCTCTTGCCGGCGCTGGGCGGGCCGACGAGTACCACGCGCGGCAGCGCTTCCAGCGCGCCCCACGCGCGGCTGCGCCGCAGCAACGCCGACAGTCCGCCCTGCAAGCCGGCGAGTCGAGCGCGCAGGTCCGGCGCGGTGATCGGCACGACGTCTTCCTGATCGACAAAGTCGATCCCCGCCTCGACCAGCGCGAGCGCCTGGCCCAGCTCATCGACCAGCGTGCGGGTCGCGGCGGCCAGCTTGCCTTCACGCAGCATCGTCGCGGCACCGAGCTGGGCGTCCGACTCGGCGCTGATCGTCGCGGCGACGCCCTCGGCCTGGGTCAGGTCGAGCCGGCCGTTGAGATACGCGCGGAAGGTGAACTCGCCCGGCTCGGCCAGCCGCGCCCCGGCCGCGACCAGTTGATGAAGCAAGCGGTCGAGCAGCGCCGCGTTGCCCGGCACCTGCAGCTCGGCGACGTCCTCGCCGGTGTAGCTGCGCGGCCCGCGGAAGACGGTGAGCAGCGCGGGGATGGGCGGGTCACGGAGGCGGACCGTGAACGGCGTGTGGGAAGTGTCGCCGGGTGCAGGCGCGGTGAGCAGCGCGTTGAGGTGATCGGTGGCCGCGCTGCCGCTGAGCCGGATCAGCCCGCGGGGGGACCGGCCGGGCGGGGAGCTGACGGCGGCGATGGTGTCGTCGGGGTCGCGCGGCATAACAAGTCAATGACCAATGACGAAACCAGAATGACGAAAAATCAAGGCAGGAAACATTTGGGCCGGCTACGAATTCGTCATTCGGGCTTCGTCATTCGTCATTCCGCTGCTAGCGCTTGCGCTTCTTGGGCGTGCGCGACCCCCCGCCGCCCTTCTGCGCATCGCGTTGTTTTTGCTGCATCTCGAGTTGTTTTTGTTCCATGACCTTGGCCATGCGGTCCATGAGGCCGCCGGGCTTGCGCGGTTTCTTGTCGAAGAGCGTGCCGGCGGCTTCGTGCTCCTTGATGTGCTTGCGCACGAGGTAGCCGTCGAGGATGCCGAAGAGCGTGGAGGTGAAGATGTAAAGCGTCAGGCCGGAGGGCGCGTTGTAGAGAAAGATGGGGAACAGCAGGACCATGAACTTCATGATCTTCTGCTGCTGGGCCTGCTGTTCGTTGGCGGGGGGCGGGGTGGTGAACTTCTGGTTGATGTAGAAGACCACGGTCATCATCAGCGGCAGGACGTTGAGCGCCCGCACGGGGCCGAAGAAGTTGCTCAGCAGCGGGATGCTGATGCCGGCGTGATCCGGATCGATGAAGCGGATGAAGTTATCCGACACCGAGAGGTCCTGGAGGAAGTGCCAGTGCCCGCCGGAGAGCGTCTGGAACACGCCGTAAAACGCCGCCTCATGCCGCAGCTCGATGGCGAAGTAGAGCATGGCGTAGAGGGCGATCCAGATGGGCGTCTGGAGCATCATCGGCGCGCAGCCGAGGAAGCCCGCGGGGTTCACGCCCTTCTCGCGGTAGAGCTTCATCATCTCCGCGTTGAGCTTCTGCTGGTCGTCCTTGTATTTGTCCTTGATTTTCTGGACGTCGGGCTGCAGCGCGGCCATCTGCTTGCCCATCTTCATCATGTTGATCTGCGCCTTCTTCGTGATCGGGTGCAGCAGCAGGCGCACGCACATGACCAGCACGATGATCGCCAGGCCCCAGTCGAAGAACAGGTTGTCGTGGATGAGCTTCATGAAGCCCAGCAGGCCCTTGGCCAGCCACTGGAACGTACACCACGCGCACATCCCGCCGATGTTGTAGCGCACCAGCTCGTCGAGGTGCAATGCCGCGTAGGGAGGTTCGGAAAGCACCTCTTTTTTCCGGGGTCCGGCGTAGATGCCCAGCGACAGGTCCACCGCCTCGCCCGCGGCGACCCGCGCGCGTGAGCCGAGGGTCAGGGTGATCGATTTGTCGTTCGGCCGGGGCCGGGTGGTGTCACGGACCAGCACGCCGATGCTGCCGAAGGTCTCGGTCAGTTCGGGCACCTGCGCCGTTTCGTCCAGGTCGCGGGCGATCGCCGGGTGGGTGACCACCGCGAAATAGCGGTTTTCCGCGGCGAGCCAGGCGAGCCGGTACCGCCCGTCGCCGCCGAGATCGGGGTTCGGCCAGATGCGCGGGTCGGAGGCGAGGCTGCCGCGGTTGATGTGCGACCCGTCGGAGTAGATGCGCAGCTTGTTGTCGTAGTCCGGATCAAAGTAGCCGGTGACGTACTCGCGGCGGTCGCCGAGATACGCGGCCGGGTCCTGGATCATGTCGCCCTGCGCGGTCTGCAGGAACGCGATGTCCAGCGCCTTCACGGACAGGTTGCGCACCTGCTGCTCCAGACGCAGGTCATACGTGCCCTTGGTCAGCCGGAAGGTGCGGATCACCTCCACCACCGGCTGGTCGGCCTCATCGACCACGGTGGCCTTGAGGATGACCGAGGATTGCGCTTCATCCTGTTCGCTGCCGACGATCTGCCACTGCGTCTGCGTCGCGAGGTTGATCGTCTGCCCGCCGACCTTCATCGATGACGCGGAATACCACGCCAACGAGGTCGCGGGCGTGTCGATGATGACATAGGGCTGCTGCGACCAGGCCCCGTCGGCCCCCATGCGGTAGTCGGCCAGCGTCACCCGCTTGATGCCGGCGCCCCACGAGGTGATCTCCGCTTTGAGTTTGTAATCCGAGGCCGGGTCATCCGAACCGATGACGACGGTGCGATCGTTGGTGTGCTCCACCAGCCGCAGCGCGCCCCACTCGGCGATCGGCGACGCGGGGGCTGTATCGGTGCCGGAGGCGGTATCGGTGCCGGGGGCGGGGTCGGGGGGCTGGGGTGCGGCCGGTTCGACCTGCGGCGGATCGATCGCGGTCGGCGCTTCGGCGGTCGGGTCGGCTTCGACCTCGGCGGGGGCCTGCGGGCGGGTCGGGGTCGCGGGGTCGGCCGGGAGGTCGGCCGCGGGGTCGGCGGCGGGGTCGGCGGCGGGCTCATCCGTCGCGGGAACTTGCGGCGGGGCCGCGGTCGGCGTGGGCCGCTCGCGCTGGG
>CAZTLX010000150.1:0-11079 GCA_964614575.1 uncultured Phycisphaeraceae bacterium
GGACGATGTCCTCGACAAACTTGGGGTTGTCGTACGCCGCCTCGGTCACCCACTTCTCGTCCGGCCGCTTGAGCACCGCGAAGACCTGCGTGCTGGCGCAGCGCTCGACCAGGTCGAACAGGTCTTCGATCCACATCATCTTGCCCTTGGCGAAGCGGACCTTCACCGTCATCTCGCAGCGCTGGTTGTGGGCGCCGTAGGCGGAGATCTCCTTCGAGCAGGGGCACAGCGAGGTGGCCGGGACGGTCAGGCCCATGACGAAGTCGTCGCCGGTGTGATCGGAGCTGGTCGCCGCGAAGGTGACCTCGACATCGAGCTTGCCGGGCATGCCGGTGACCGGGGCCTTTTTATCGATGAAGTAGGGGAAGCTCAGCTCGAGGTGGGCTTCCTCGGCTTCGAGGCGATTTTTCATGTCGCGGGTCACGGCCATGACCTGATCGGAGCGCAGCGCGTCGTGGTGCTCGTTGAGCACTTCGAGGAACCGCGACATGTGCGTGCCCTTCTGGTGGTGCGGCAGGCCGACGTACATGTTGACCATCGCGACGGTGTGCTGCACGCCCCCACCCCGGGAAATTTTGCCCGCGGAAGCTGCTCCCCCCAAAGATTCACCACCGTTCCCGGAAACATCCCCGTTGCGATCGGACGATTTGCGGGGGGGGCAGTGCAGCGAGATGGGGTAGCGGATGTCCTTGACGCCGACCTTGTCGATCGCGACGCGGCGGGTGTCGGCCGAGCCCTGCACGTCGGGCATCGCCTGCGGGAGGTTCTCGGATGGTGCGGGCGTGGTGGATGGCATGGCGGGCCTTTCGGGGCAAACCCCAGCGTCGAAGTCGAGCCCCTCATCGTAGGACCTCGGGGCGGCGATGACAAAACATGGTCCCGACTGGCGTTACGGCCACGAATCACGACAATGCCCGCTTCCTCAAACCGGAGTTTGTTCGATGTCCAAGAAAGCTTTGATCGTCTGGGGCGGCTGGGACGGGCACACGCCCAAGCAGTCCGCCGAAGTCTTCGCCCCCCTGCTCGCCGACGCCGGCTACGACGTGACCGTCAAGGACACGCTCGCCGCGTATGCGGATGAAGAACTCATGGCCGACCTCGACCTGATCGTCCCCATCTGGACCATGGGCCAGATCGAGAAGGAGCAGTGGCAGGGCCTGAGCAAGGCCGTCTTCAACGGCTGCGGCATCGCCGGGTTCCACGGCGGGATGATCGACAGCTTCCGCACCAACACCGAGTACCAGTGGATGACCGGCGCCCAGTGGGTCAGCCACCCCGGCAACTGCGAGCCGACCTACCAGGTCCGCATCACCGACAAGCAACACGAGATCACCAAGGGCCTGGGCGACTTCACCCTCGCCAACACCGAGCAGTACTACTGCCACTACGACCCGGGCAACCACGTGCTGTGCGAGACGACGTTCGAGTACGAAGACAAGGGCGAGCACTACGGCCGCAAGTACCGGCTGGGCACCGTCTCGCCGTTCGCTTACACCAAGGCCTGGGGCGACGGCAAGGTGTTCTGCGCCTGCTGGGGCCACACGTATAAGGACTTCGATGTCCCCGAAGCCAAAGAAATCGTCTTCCGCGGCATGAAGTGGGCGACGCGGTAACGTTCCCCGCGTTCAGCGGGCGGCACGAAGTGACCCTGCCTTGAAGCCCGAAACCCGAAGACCGAAATCCGAAAGAAGATGCGTACTCCGAATCATGCCAACGATTGGCGCGTTTCGATTCGGCATGGACCATTTTTTCGGATTTCGTAGTTCGGGTTTCGGGTTTCACCCGCCGAACGCCTGCTGCGCCAGGTCCACCGCCTTGGCCAGCGCCGCGGCTTTGTTGACCGTCTCCTGATGCTCGGCGTCGGGGTCCGAATCGGCGACGATCCCGCCGCCCGCCTGCAAGTGGACTTTCCAGGTGTCCGACTCACCCGGAAGCCCCACCATCGTGCGCAGCGCGATCGCCATGTCCATGTTCCCCGCGAAGTCGGCATAACCGACTGCGCCGCCGTAAGGCCCCCGCCGCGTCTTCTCCAGCTCATCGATGATCTGCATCGCCCGCACCTTCGGCGCCCCGCTGACGGTGCCGACCGGCAGGCTCACCCGCAGCGCGTCCCAGCAGTTGTAGCCCGCGCGCATCGTGCCGGTCACCTCCGAGCTGATGTGCATCACGTGGCTGTAGCGCTCGACGGTCAAGACCTCCGGCAGCTCGATCGTGCCGGGGATCGCCACCCGGCCGACATCGTTGCGGTGCAGATCGACCAGCATGATGTGCTCGGCCCGGTCTTTCGGGTCACCGAGCAACTCCGCTTCCAGCGCCTTGTCTTCCGCCTCGTCTTTGCCGCGGCGGCGCGTCCCGGCCAGCGGGCGGCTGGTGACTTTGCCGTCCTCCACGCGGCACAAGATCTCCGGGCTCGAGCCGACCAGCATCCCGCCCTCGATCTGCAGGTAGAACATGTAAGGCGACGGGTTCACCACCCGCAGCGCGCGGTAGATGTCGAACGGGTCGGCCGTGGTCTGCAGCTCGAAGCGTTGGCTGGGCACGATCTGAAACGCATCCCCCGCGGCGATGTATTGCTTGCACGCCTCGACCGCTTTCTGGTAACCGCCGTCGCCCAGCGAGCTGGTCGGCAGCCTGGGTGGGGCGGAAGACAGATCGACGTGGCCCGGGCGGATCTCGTAGTGCCGCGCCTCGGACCCGGCATACGGCGCGACCAGGCGCTGGGTCAGTTCGTCGAGCTGCGCGAGCCCGGCCTGATAGGCCGCGTCCGCCGAGGCAAACTCATCCGGGCACACGTGCGTGATGACCAGCACGGTCTTCTGCACGTGGTCGAAGGCGATGACGTCGTTATAGAGCTGGAAGTGCAGGTCCGGCAGGCCGCGGTCGTCCGGCGGCGGGGTCGGCAGCTTCTCGCCTTCGAGGTAGCGCACGGTGTCATACCCCGCGTAGCCGACCCACCCGCCGGTGAAATCGGGCAGGCCCTCGACCTTGGCGAGGCTCCAGCCCTCGACGAGTTTGTGCATCTCGGTCAGCGGGTCGTCGGAGACGAAGCTGCGCGACTTGCTCGCATCCTGATGATCGATGAGTTTGACGTCGTGACCGCGGGCGATGATCTGGGCGATCGGCCGCGACCCGAGGAAGCTGTAGCGGGCAATGCGGTCGCCGCCGACCACCGATTCGAGCAGGAAGCTGGGGGCCATGCGGTCGTCGGGGCGGACCAGACGGCGGTAGGCGAGGACGGGCGTGAGCGCATCGGCCAGCAGCCGGCGGTACATCGGCACGAGCGTGCGCGGCCCGGCGTCGGCGGCGAGGCGGGCGAAGAATTCGGGGTCGGGGAGGGCTTGCATGGTTTGGGGATTTTCGATTTTCGATTTCGTGATTTTCGATTGAAAGGCAATGATCTTTTCCGCCGCTTGCGGCTTCGCGCGACCCGCACGTCACCCACGACACCAGGTTTGCGCGAAGCCGCAAGCAGCGAGCCCATCGAAATTCGAAAATCGTAATTCGAAAATCATTCCAGCTTCTCCGGCTCGATCGACGCGGCCTGGCCCGCGCGCTTCTTCTCGACGTACTTCTTCACCCACGTGTCCCAACTGCGCCCCTCGGCGGCGTCGCGCCCGCTGAACGTGAGCCCCGCCACCTCGTCGTAACGCACCGTCCTCCGGCTGCCGTCGGGCAGCATCATCCGCAGGATCGGGTCGGGCTGGTCTTTGCGCCGGTCGAAGACATATCCTTCCAGCGTCTGCCCGGCCGTGGTCGTCAGCGTGACATCGCCGCGGTAGTCGAAGGCCTGCTCGATCGCGCGGGCGCGCTGGCCGGGGTCATCGAGCGCGGGGGCGGCGCCCTGCAGCGTCATCCGCATGACGGGCGCGGGCGGCCGGCGTTTCTGGGCGTCTTCGCTCATGAAAGGTAGTCTATAAGGGCCGCGGACCCGCTGCACCCGGCCGCCACGCGAGGTGATCCATGAATGTTCAGTCCTTTCTCGAACACCACGGCCTGACGACGCATCCCTTCGATGCCGAAGAGGCCCGCCTCGATCCGATCTTCGACCGCCTGATCAACGCCCGCATCACCCACCCGGCGTTCGGCAAGATCCTCGGCCGCATCGACCAGCCCGCCACCTCGATCGTCTTCGGCGAGAAAGGCTCGGGCAAGACCGCCATCCGCCTGATGATGGGCACCGCCATCGCCCGCCACAATCAGGACCACCCCGAAAGCCGCGTCCTCACCGTTGCCTACGACGACCTCAACCCCCTGCTCGACGCCCTGCTCCGCCACCAGAAGCAGGACACCGACGCGGTGCTCGACAACTTCCGCCTCGAAGATCATCAGGACGGCATCCTCGCGCTGGGCGTGACCCGCCTGCTCGACGCGGTGCTGGTCCCCGACGCGCAGGAGCACAAGGCCGACCCCGTCCGCCTGCCCGAGCCGATCGAAAAGACGCTGCGCAAGCTGCCCAAACAGAAGAAGCGCGACCTCGCGGTGCTCGCGGCCCTGTACGACCAGCCGCGCACCGGCTCGGCGGTCGAGCGGTTTAGCAAGCTGCGCAGCAAGCTGAGGCTGCGTCGGCGTCTGCCCGCGGCGTGGTTCCGTTACCTGGCGACGCTGCTGACGGTCGGCGCGGCCGCGGGCGGGTTGGGCAAGTGGATCGTCGCGGCCGACAAAGAGCCGCTCTGGCTGGTGCCGCTGATCGCGGTGCTCATCGCGGGCGCGGTGCTGAGCTGGGGCTGGTGGGCGTGGCTGTGCTGGTCGCTGTGGGTACGGTGCCGACGGACCACGCGGGCGATGCCCGGCATCGCGCGGACGGTAAGCGAGTTGCGGGCGACGCTCGGCCAGATCGACCCCGGTGAGCTGACGCGGCAGCCGCTGCCCCAGCCGGACGAATCGAAGCAGGCGGTGCGGGATGCGCGGTATCAGCTCACGCGGCGGTTCGTGGATGTGCTGGCGGAGCTGGGCTACGCGGGGATGATCGTGCTGATCGACCGGATCGATGAGCCGACCGCGATCAGCGGCGACGCGCAGCGGATGCGGGCGGTGGTCTGGCCGATGCTCGACAACAAGTTCCTCAAGCAGGATCGCATCGGGCTCAAGCTGCTGCTGCCGATCGAGCTGCGGCACCTGCTCTCGCGCGAGTCGCCGCAGTTCTATCAGGAGGCCCGGCTGGACAAGCAGAACCTGATCGATCGGCTGGAGTGGTCGGGCACGACGCTGTACGACCTGTGCAACCGTCGGATTGAGGCCTGCCGGGCGACGGCGGGGGAAGGTTCCGATAAAGCGGAAACATTATTGGACCTGTTTGAGCCAGCGGTGACGCGGGACCTGCTGGTTGACGCGTTGGACCAGATGCACCAGCCGCGGGACGCGTTTAAGTTTCTGTATCAGGTGATCCAGGAGCACTGCCAGATCACGGGGGATGATCAGCAGGGTTATCGGATCGCCCGGCTGACGCTGGAGTCGGTCCGCCGCAGCCAATCCCAGCGGGTCCAGGACCTGCACCGGGGCCTGGGACCGGCTTAGGGCGTGTTGAGGGCACTTGCAGATCCGGGACATCCCTTATCCTCCCCCCAAGATCCAGGCCCCGTGCCGGGCGTTTCGCCCGTCGAAATAACCGTTGCCAAACCCCCCGTTAACCCGACCCTCATAAATCTGCTATTCTTCCTGCCGATCGGACGGCTAGTTTGCCGATCAAGCTTCCAAAGGTCGGCGCCGCGTTGGCGTCGGCAACGGCTATCAGGGTTCCAACTCAGGCAAGGTAAGGAGTTCATCACATGACTTACGGTAAGACCACCCTCGCGGCTGCGGCTGCGCTGGGCATGACCCTCGGCACGGTGAGCGTGCAGGCGCAAGAGGCCCCGGCCATCAACAATGGCTCGGTCAGCTTCACCGTCGGCGCCGACGTCGTCACCGAGTACTGGTTCCGCGGCATCCAACAGGAAAACCAGGGCTTCATCCTGCAGCCCTACGCGGATGTCACCTTCGCGCTGGTGTCCAACGATGACTACACGCTCGATGCATACTTCGGCGTGTGGAACTCGCTGCACTGGGGCGACGGCACCTCTTCCACCCCCAACAACCCCCCCGGCTCGACCGGCAACGATGACGTCTGGTATGAATCCGACTTCTTCATCGGCGCCACCATCGGCCTGGGCGACTTCGGGATCGACTTCGGCTACACCAACCTGTACGGCCCCAGCGCCGGCGGTGAGTTTGCCGAAGAGATCTACATCGGCGTCTCCTACGACGACAGCGAACTGTGGGGCGAGAACTTCGGCGGCGTCCAGCCGTACGCCACCGTCGTCTTCGAGATCGACGGCGGGTCCGACGGCCTGGCCGGTGCCGGCGGCAGCAAGGGCACCTACCTCGAGCTCGGCATCGAGCCCAGCTTCACGCTCTCCGACAGCGCCGACTACCCCCTGACCCTCTCGATCCCCGTCACCCTGGGCCTGTCCCTGGATGACTACTACGAGTACGTCGACGGCGGCGGCAACATCCAGGACTCCGACTTCGGCTTCGTGCAGATCGGGGCCGTCGTCTCCATGCCCCTGACCATGGTGCCCGCCGAGTACGGCCAGTACGAAGTCTCGGCCGGCCTCCACTACATCACGGCCGGCAAGATCGCCGAAGCCGACCCCAACGGGGTCACCTCCGGCGGCGGGTTCGACAGCGGTGACGATGACAGCATCTTCGCCAGCGTCGGCATCAGCATGAGCTACTAAGCTCTCCGCGAAAATCTACCTCGCCAAATCTCACGGGCCTGCCTGGAACCCGGGCTCCGAGAAGCGAAGTAAACGCAAAGACCCGGCCGCGAAAGCGGCCGGGTCTTTTTCTTCATCCCTCAATCACAACCCAAGCCCGCCGATGCGCAGCGCCGCGGAGTTTCGGCGGGGTATCCCGCGAGATATCCGCGCTTACCCGGAAGCCTTGCTTTGGAAAGTCGCGTCGCCCCGCCTCACCCACCACTGCCCTGGTGGTCGAGGAAGCTGCTAAGCCCCGGACGGAAGACGACTTTGTCATCGACCACGACCAGCTTCTCATCCAGGTGCATCTGCACCGCATCCGAAAGGACCTTCCCCTCGAGCTTCTGGCCCTTGAAGCGCACATCCTCGGCGGTGTCACGCCCGACATCGATGTGGAACACGTCCTGCAGGATGATCGGCCCCTCGTCGAGGTCTTCGGTCACATAGTGAGCCGTACACCCCGCCACCCGCACGCCCGACTCCCACGCCTGGTGGTAAGGCTTGGCCCCGGGGAAGTGCGGCAGCAGCGAGGGGTGAATGTTGATGATCTTGTGCCGATACGCCTGCACCAGCTCCGGCGGGACGATCTGCATGTAACGCGCCAGCGCCACCACGTCCGGCTGATAGTGCGCCAGACGCTCGGTCAGCCACGCGAAGTGCCCGGCCTTGTCATCCTTCGCGGTGCGCCACTCGAAGGGCAACCCGGCTTCCTGCGCGACCGGCTCGAGGTCGGGGTGATTGCCCAGCACGCAGACCAGCTCGCCGCGCATCCGCCCCGCTTCCCAATCCTCCACCAGCCGATCGAGGCAGTGCCGCTCCTTACTGACCAGCACGGCCGCGCGCTTGCGTCGGCGCTGGTCGTGCAGCGCGACGCGCACCTCCATGCCGATCTCCTGCCCCAGCGTGAGCACGCCGGTGATCAGCTCGTCGAGCGAGATGGCCATGTCCGCCAGGTCGACGAGCATGTCCATCAGGAACTGACCGCGGGTGACCTGCTGCTCGATGTCGAGGATGTTGATGCCGCGGTCGGCCAGGAACGTGGCGAACCGCGCAACCACGCCTTTCTGGTCGTCCCCCGCGACACTGATGACGGCTTTGATGGCAGGCATGAGAGTTTCGTCCTACCTGTTTAGCGGGAGCGACGAAGTCGCCCTGGAATCGGAGGGGCACTTCGTGCCACCCGCTAAACGGACGGGAATATCACTTGAGGAACAGCTCGACCACGGGGACCGTCACGTTCTTCGGCTTCATCTGCGGCAGGTTCAGGATCAGGTCATGGTCGGCGCTGCCAAGCTGCTTGCGGTGCCAGTTGTCCGGGCCGCGCAACTCGCTGGCGTCGTGGAGGAACTGGGCGTATTCGACGCGCTCGGCCAGGCCTTCCAGCCGCAGGTGCTTGTACGGATACGCGAAGAGGTGGACGTACAGCCGCTTGGTGTCGGGGTTGTAGGTCAGCCGGCAGTCGCGCGGGCAGATAAATTCATCGGGCGCCTGCGTGCAGCCGTAGATCGCGCGGTCGTGGCGTTTCATCCACTGCCCGATCCCCGTGAGCCGATCCATCGCGCGTTCGTCGATCTCGCCGCGGCCGGTCGGCCCGACGTTGAGCAGCAGGTTGCCGCCCTTGCTCACGCAGTCGATCAGACAGCGGATCAGTTCGTCGGTGTCGCGCCAGGTGTGCTCATCGCGGAAGTAGCCCCACGAGCCGGAGAACGTCTGGCACGCCTCCCAGACGACGGGCTGGCCATCGACGTGGACCCACTGCCGCGGCGTCACCTGCTCGGGCGTCTTCACGTCCCACCCGCCACCCAGCGGCAGGTCGAGCCGATCGTTGAGGATGATGTTCGGTGCCAGCTCGCGGATCATCGCGTAGAGCTTCTCGCTGCCCCAGGCTTCGCGGCCCTTGCCGAGCGTCATATCAACGCCCGCCTCGCGCGCCTTCTCCGCGTTCCACGAGAAGTCGAACCAGAGGATGTCGGGCGAATAATCGGTCAGCAGCTCACGCACCTGGCCGTGGAGGTAGTCGATGTATTGCTGCTGGTCGCGGCCCTGATTCGGGTCTTCACCCGCCGCCTGACCTTGCGGCTGCTTCGCGCCGCCGCTTCCGGGGGCCGCTTGGGCGAGCATGCCATCGATCTCGCCGCGCGCGGTCAGCTCGCCGCGGCGGGGATGGTTCTGACCATCGATGATGTACTTGGGGTGGTGCCAGTCGATCAGCGAGTGGTAAAACCCGGCGCGCAGGCCCCGGGCGGTGAAGGCCTCGACCATCGGCCGCAGCAGGTCGCGCCCCGCCGGGGTGTTGGTCGCCTTGTAATCGGTGAGCTTCGAGTCCCAGAGGCAGAAGCCGTCGTGGTGTTTGGTGGTGATGACGAAGTACTTCATGCCCGCGTCGGCCGCGGCGGCGGCCCAGACCTCGGGGTCGTAGAGGTCGGGGTCGAAGTGCTTGAAGTATTTCTCGTACACGTCTTCGGGGATCTGCTCGCGGGATTTGACCCACTCGTGCCGGGCCGCGAGGGCGTAGAGGCCCCAGTGGATGAACAGGCCGAAGCGGTCGTTTGTGAACCAGGACGTGTCGCCGGGGGTATCGAGGGTTCTAAGCATGGCAGACAGTTTAGCGTCGATGAAAAAGTTTAGCGGCGGGGCCTGCCCCGCGCTGGCGCGCTTTAACAAACGGCGAGCAGGCTCGCCCGCTAAACGTTAGGACCCTACCGGATGATGCCTTCGCGGGAGAGCAGGTCCATCAGCGCATCGACGCTCTGCTCCAGCGTCAGCTCCGCGGTCTTGAGCACCAGCGCCGGGCGTTGCGGGACCTGATACGGCGAGTCCAGATCGGAGAACGCCGCGACCTTCTCGCTGTCGACGTTGCCCGCCCTCGCCGCGACGACCCGGTCCGCCACCGCCTCTTGCGGGGCCTCGCAATAGACCTCGAAGAACCGGTGGCCGCCCTTCTCGACGATACCCCGAGCCCACTGCCGGTCGTTGGCGTATGGCGACATGAACGCGCAGATGCTGATCAGCCCCGCATCATTAAACAGCTTGGCGATCTCGGCGGCGCGGCGGTTGTTTTCCGCCCGGTCGTCATCGGTGAAGTTCAGATCGACGCTGATGCCCAGCCGGGCGTTGCGCCCGTCGAGCACGTGGCTCAGATAACCGGCGTGGAACAGCCGCTCCTCGAGGGCGAAGGCGATCGCGCTCTTGCCCGAGCCGGTGAGCCCGGTGAGCCACACGGTTGCGGGCTGGTGGCCGAGTCTGGCTTCGCGTTGCTCGGCGGTGAGGTGGCTCTCGTGGCGTTCGATGGTGACCGGGGCCTGGTAGAGGTCGCGGCGGTGCGTGCCGCCGAGCTTCTGCGGGTCGTGTTCGAGGATCATCCCAGCGCCGACGGTGTTGTGCGTCAGCCGGTCGATGACGATGAACGCGCCGGTCGCGCGGTTCTCCTGATAGGGGTCGAACGCCACCGGCCGCTGCAGCTCGACGACCACGCGGCCGATCTCGTTGAGCTCAAGCGCCTGCGCCTCGTTGCGGTGCATCGAATTGACGTCGATCTGGTAGCGCAGCGCGGTGATCACGCCGGGGCTGGTGCGGGTGGTGTGCTTGATGAGGTAGTTGCCGCCGACCTTCATCGCGTCCTCGGCCATCCACACGAGCATGGCCTCGAAGGCGCGGGCGACGCGGGGCTGGTTGCCGGGGTGGACGAGCATGTCGCCGCGTGACGCGTCGATCTCGTCTTCCAGGGTCAGCGTGACCGACTGGGGCGGGAAGGCCTCGGCCAGGTCGCCGTCCATGCTCACCACCCGCGCGACCTTGCTGGTCTTCTTCGAGGGCAGGGCCATCACCGCGTCGCCCGGCCGGACGATGCCCGAGGCGATCGTCCCGCAGAACCCGCGGAAATTCAGGTCCGGGCGGTTCACGAACTGCACGGGGAAGCGGAAGTCGATGAGGTTGCGGTCGGCGCTGATCACCACGTTTTCGAGGATGTGCATCAGCGTCGAGCCGGTGTACCAGGGCATGTGCTCGGAGGTGTTGACCACGTTGTCACCCGCCAGCGCGGAGATCGGCACGAAGCGGATGTCCGACAGCTCCAGCTTCGCGGCAAAGTCACTGTACTGGGCCTTGATCTGATCGAAGACCGCTTCCGACCAGTCGACCAGGTCCATCTTGTTGACCGCGACGACGATGTGCTTGATGCCCAGCAGCGAGGCGATGAAGGAGTGGCGGCGGGTCTGGGTCATCACGCCGTGACGCGCGTCGATGAGGATGATCGCCAGGTCGCAGGTGCTCGCACCCGTCGCCATGTTGCGGGTGTACTGCTCGTGGCCGGGGGTATCGGCGATGATGAACTTGCGCTTGGCGG
>CAZTLX010000151.1:0-11065 GCA_964614575.1 uncultured Phycisphaeraceae bacterium
CCCCCGGAAGGGCCCCCGCCCCCGGAACTGTCTCTGCCCCCGGAAGTGTCTCCGCCCCCGCAAGTGTCTCCGTAGCATGTGTGTCCGAGGGTTGTTGTCCCGCATTGTTCGCACCGACCGATGCGGGCTGCGGATCAGGCGGTTGGCGGCGGGCGTGCACGATCGCCCAGGCTGAGATGCCTGCCGCGACCCAGAACGCGAGGTTCGTCCACGCGTTGAACGGCTCAGCCCAGAACCCGGGCCCCTGCCGCTCGCAGTACGCATCAATCGCGCGAAGCCAGTCCATGGCTCCAATTTAGAGCAACTTCCCTGATTTTTCTTCACGCCGGATTTGGATGAAACGATCGCCGGCGAGCGGGGCCGGGGCGGGTCGCCTTGGACAACAAAGGCGAGTCAAGGGTAAACTGTTGCTCAGCGTCCTCGGAGCCTCTACCCGCCACCCGCATCTCACGGAGTTTTGCGATGACACACCCGTCTTTTTCCTTCATTGCTCGCCGCCTCGGCGTGGTTGCGCTGGTGACCCTGGGGGTGATGGCGATCTGTCCCGGCGGGCGGCCGGCCGCGGCGCAGGTGGTCGAGAAGGTCGCCGAGCCGTTCGAGGGCACGGCGTGGGTGGCGCGTCAGTGGAACAAGGCGCCGGGCACGCCCGGGCTGGTGGCCGAGGTCCCCGCGCCGCTGCGGGACGCCTCGCAGCGGTCGATGCTGCAGGAGGTTGAGTTCGACGGGAAGGGCCATCAATTTTACAGCGCCGCCCCCGCGAACCCGCTGGTGATCCCCGGCGAGGCCAGGCGCATCGCCGTCTGGGCGCGGTCGCAGAGCCGGGGCGGCGTCTACGGCTGGACGATGAAGTTCAGGGACGGCTGGGGGCGGACGAAGGTGGATGGCAAAGACCTGCAATGGGAGCTGGGCAAGTCGGGGCTCGGCGAGGCGTGGTCGCGGTTGACCTTCGAGGTGCCCGACGACTGGGTGCGTCCGATCTCGATCTTCGAGGTGGGCACGAGCAACTGGACCTCGCGGGACAAGCCGGGCACCGCGCGGCTGTGGCTCGATCATCTCGAGGCGACCACGGATATCAGCGCGGTGGACCCCCAGAGCGGTGCCCTTCGGACATGGAAGCCCGGCCCGGCCGGCGAGGACGGCAAGCCCGCCGAGCAGCCGATCGCGCCGCTGTTGGCGGTGACGCTGGCGACGCCCGATCCGCACAACGTCTTCGCGGGCGAGCCGCCGGCGCTGCTGGTCGATGCCCAGTCCTGGAAGCCGGGGACGCTCGAGGGCGAGCTGGTGTGGCGTGTGCGCGATGCCGAGGGCCGGCCTGTTGAGGAGGGCCGCGAAGCGCTGGAGATCGTCGATGTCGCCTCGGTGCGGACGGCGCTGCCGCTGGAGAAGTTCGGCCTGTATCACGTGGATGCCCAACTAAGCTGGGCGGACGGCACGCGGACCCAGGCGAGCATGCCCATCGCCTACGTGCCCGCGCCCGTGGAGCTGACCGATCAAGAGAAAGAAGACTCGCCTTACGGCCTCAACGTCCACGGCGGGCGCGACCGCATGATCCAGACCTTCCGCGACGCGGGCATCGTCTGGTTCCGTGATTACGCCTTTAACTTCGACTGGATGGTCAAGGCCAAGGGCGCGGACAAGCGCTACAGCGGGTGGCCCTGGTATCCGCAGATCATGAAGGAATACGACGACGCCGGGGCGATGCTGCTGTCCTGCCACGCCGCCGCGATCAAGCGCCCGCCCGCCGGCATCACCGCCGACGACGAGGCGATCGGCCCCGACCTGGAATGGACGCGCGAACTGATCGACATGGTCATGGCGTTCCCGCAGATCCGCTACCACGAGCTGGACAACGAGTACGACCTGCCGTACCACGGCAACGACAAGTTTGAGGAACCCATCGGCTGGGCCAACTACGACGCGTACCACGCCAAGTTCGGCGAGGTGCTAAGGACCCTCGGCGACGGCCACTTCATCGCCGTCGAGAACGGCCGCGCCGGCATCTGGCCCGACCGCATCCACTCCGGCATGGCCTCCGGCGGGCTCACGCCCATGCAGGTCATCAATTCCCACCACTACACCGGCGTCGAGGCGCCCGAGGTCAACGTCAAAAACAACAACACCGGGTTCTCCGACCGCGCGATCCCCCGCCTGTTCTTCGATCAGCTCCGAGACGCCAAACGCGAAGCCATCGCCGACGGCGTCGAGCGCCAGCACTGGCTCACCGAGTTCGGCTGGGACACCGAGGCCGGCAAGGTCGTCACGCCCCGGCAGCAGGCGGCCTACCTCCAACGCGCCTACATGATGTTCCTCGCCGCCGGCACCGAAAAAGGCTTCTGGTACTTCGACAAGGACCTGGCCGAGCAGCCGACCACGTTCTTCGGCGGGTGCGGGCTCATGGACTTCCGACTCAAGCCCAAGCTCTCCTACGCCGCGTTCGCCGGCATGACCCGACTGCTGCCCGCGCCGGAATTTGTGGGCATCATCAACACCGGCGAGAACACCTGGGGCTATGTCTTCCGCAACCGCGGCGAGCTTGTCGCCGCGATGTGGACCCTCGACGATTCCACCGGCCCGCGGGTCACCTTCGACGGTGCCTCGCTCTTTGACGCGTTCGCCAACCCGATCGAGGGCGCCTCGGCCGACCTGGGCATGATGCCGATCTACGCCGTGGGCATCGACCCCGCCAGCGCGTGGTACCAGCAGACCGCGTACATGCTCCATTCGCCCTACCTCGAAGCGACTTGCTCCGGCGACGACGTGACCGTCGAGCTGCGCGTCGGCAATAACCGCGAACAGGCGATCGCCGGCAAAGCAAGCCTGACGCTACCCTCGGGATGGACCGACGCATCGGGCGCGGTGGCGTTCGAGGTCCCGGCCGGGCAAACGCAGCTCGTGCCGCTCACCTTCCGCATCTCGCCCGACGCCGAGCCCGGCGAGCAGCGGGTGTGGATCGACCTCCGCGAAAGCGACGCGACCGTCAAGCAGGTCCCGCTGCGCGTGCGGGTCGAGCCGGCGCTGGCGATGACGGTGGCGTCGCTGCCGGCGGAGGCGGGGTCGAGCACGGTGAAGGTGTCGCTGAGCAACCGCTCGCGCTCTCGGGCGATCGCGGGCGAATTGGTCGTGGCGCTGCCCGGATCGTGGTCCGCGCCAAAGCCACGGGTCGAGGTGGCGCCGCTCGCGCCGGGCGAGAGCCGCGACATAGAGCTGCCGATCGACTGGACCGGGACGTGGGAGCAAGGCGAGTCGGCGCAGGTGTCGTTTGAGGGCGGCCGCGTCGGCCGGGTCACTTCGCCGATCATCGCCGGGCAGATGCCGGTCCACCGCGCACCGACGATCGAGGTGGACGGGCAGCTCGACGATTGGTCGGAGAAGCACCGCGTGCCCGGTTGGCTGCTGGGCGTGCGTGGCGGGCACGCGGCCGACACCGACATCTACCTCGCCTGGGCCGAGGACGGGTTGTACGTCGCGCTGGAGGTCCGCGATTCGCAGGTCCGCGTGGATTCGCCGGATCAGTTCTGGTGGAACATCGACGTGCTGGAGCTCTGGGTCGATGCCGCAAACACCAAGAAGAACGGCAGCTTTGAAAAAGGGCACCACCAGTTCTTCTTCGTGCCGCAGCCGAAGGAAAACCGGGTGTACGCCGGGCAATGGAAACGCGGCGAGGAGCTGGCCGAAACCCGGCAGGACATCCCCGGCGTGCCCACCGCGTCGCGGCGGACCGACACCGGCTACGTGATGGAGTTCAAGCTCCCCGCGTCGCTCCTGGAGAAGTTCGACCCGAAGCCCGACGCGAAGATCGGCTTCAACCTCAACCTCAACGCCACCGGCAAGCTTGGCGAGCGCGAGGTCTTCTGGCCAACCTCCAAGCAGGTCGCCGGCTCCTCCGTCGCCGCCAATTGGGGCACCATCCGCCTCATGCCGTGAGGCCAAACCCACGCGGAGACCGGGGCTGGCGCCATCCGCTTCTAGGCTCGGGGGGGGGTTCTTCGGTTGGACAATATCGCCCGTCGCGGCCGTGCTATACCATGTAAGGGGCGGGACTTGGGCCGGATCGGATGTCGGCCGATGGGCGATGGGCCGTAACCCCCCGCCGCTGCGTGGGCAATGGTCGGGTATGACGGCGTTGACTCGGCAACTGATGGATCAGATCTCCGTGACACAATCGATGGGCGCGGACGCCCCCGAAGCCTCGGTGCGGGCCGATCAGGCCGCCGGCGCGACCCCCGTGGACAAGAAGCGGTGGTTCGAGCAGGTGTATGCCGACCACCACCGGGTGGTGTTTGGCTTCCTGCGGGCGCGGGTGCTGGACCACGCCGACGCCGATGACCTGACGCAGGAGGTATTTCTGCGGTTTTACGCGGGGCTGGCGCGTTACGACCCGACGCGAAACCCCGACGCCCGGCCGTGGCTGCGGGGCATCAGCCGCAATGTGCTGCGCGAGCACATCCGCAAGCTCAAACGCCGCAAGGAAACCGGCTGGACCGAGCTGTGCCTGGAGCTGGACGAGCTGATCGGCCACGCGCTGGATGAGGACGATCGGCTGACGATGATCCCGCAGTGCATCAACCACCTGGGCGATTCGGCGCGGCACGCGATCCGCGCCCATTACATGCAGGGCAAGAAGCTCAAGGTCATCGCGCAGGAGATGGACCGCACGCTGGGCGCGGTGAAGGTGCTGATGGTGCGCAGCCGGCAGGCGCTGCGCAAGTGCCTGGAGGCGGAGATGGCCAAGGCGGAGGCGGCGCGCGGCGGGGGCCATGCCGACGCGGCCGGGGCGGAGGCGAGCGGGACATGAGCGCATACACCGATGAACAACTGATCGACCTGATCCGCGAACGCTCGCCGCAGGAGCTGAGCGAGGGGGAGATCGCGGACCTGCGGCGGGTGATGCGTCGCAGCCCGGAGGTGCGCGAGGCGTTGGCGGCGGAGGTCGGCGTGGAGCAGGCGGTGGCAATGCACTACGCGCCCGAGGCGGGGGCGAGCGACGCGTTTGTCTCGCAGTTGGATCAGATTTTGGCCGAGCGTCGGCGGGGCTGGCTTTGGCGGGTGTATGGCGCGGCGGTCGTGGCGGTGTTTGTGATCGGCGCGTTTGCGACCTCGCCTTACTGGCTGCCCAGCGACGATCCGTCGGCGACGAACACGCTGGCGCAGCAGCGCGAGCCTGAAGGCGGCGCGGGTGAGCCGTTGGCCACCCGGGTGCCGGAGCAGGCGGCGGCCAGCGCCGAGGTGGACGCCCGGGCCGGCGAAGCGGAAGCGGCGGCGGCTACGCCCGCGGCCGCGCCGATCGCGCTGGACTGGCGGCATTACGTGGACCCGGTGACCGTGCCGGGCCTGTGGGCCGACGACTTTGCCGCGGGGCTTGTGCCGATCGAGAAGGCGCGGTGGGAACCCAAGGAACACCGCGGGGAGAACTGGGTCGAGTTGGACGGCTCGTATCGCCTCACCGCCCTGCCGACGCCGGGGCGGATCGTGCGGCTGGTGTTCGATGCGCGGCAGGCGCTGAGGATTGACGCGTGGTCCGGGCGCGACGGCGTGCGCCTGCGTTGGGATGGCAAGGAGCAGTGGACCCGGCAGCCGATCACGCGGGCGCAGACGAAGCAGACCGAGCCGGATAAACCGGCGGAGGAGGTGAAGCCCGAGCCACTGATACCGGTGTCGCGGGCGAACGTTTTGCCGCTGGACCTGGGCGTGAAGGGCGAGGCGTTGACGCTGAGCTCGGCGGATGCGCAGCACGCGCGGATCGCGCTGCCGGGCGAGTTGACGCAGGTGATCGTCGGCTACCGCGGGCGTGTGTATCTCGCGCAGCCGCGGCCGGCGGTGGTGCTGCCGGATGCAGCTGAAGAGGCGATCGCCGTCAATGGCCCGGACACCGTCGAGCGCGAAGGCGAAGGCGAAGCGGGCGAAAGCAAAGCCGAAGCCGCGGGCGAAGCGGCGGGCGGCGATGTTGAGCACGATGAGGAGCAGGCGCGACTGCAGGCGAGCCTGCGTGACTATGAGCTGTCGATCGCCGAAGCCAAGCGGGGCAACCTTGAGGAGGCGTTGCGTTTGCTGCGTCGGCCCGATGTCCGCGGCGCGAACCGTGACAGCTTCCTGCGCGAGTACCAGACGCGCGCCACGCGGCAGCTCTGGTACAGCCTCGCCGCGGCCGGGCGGTGGGAACTGCTGCGCGAGGACGTGCTGCGTCGGCGGGCGTGGGCGATCAGCGCCCAGGGCACGCTGCCGAACCATCAAAAAGACGAGCCGCTGATCGCGCTGGGCGAGTGGATGCTGCGGCGGGCGTTCAGCGCGACCGGCGACCAGTTGCCCGGCTTCGAGCCGACGTACTACCAGCACCCGCTGTCGGTGCGCGGCGACCGGGAAACCGAATCGACGCTCGCGGAGTTCGAGGCCGCGGTCTCCGCGCAACAACCGGCGCAGGCGGCGCGGTTGCTCGTGGCCTCGCCGCTGACCGACACGCTCGTCGCGGTGGGCACCGACCCGGACCTGCTGCGGTCGAGCCACCTGCTGGTGCGGCAGACGCTGCGCGAGTCGCCGGAGCTGCGCTCGATCATCGCGGCGGAACACGAAGCGGTCGGCCGCGTACGCGTCGGCCGGGCCATCGCCCAGGACAACACCGCGGCGCTCGAATCGCTGGCGTTGCAGTTTTACGGCTCGGAGCCGGGCATCCGCGCGGCGCGTTACCTGGCCGACCGCGAACTGAGCCTGGGCAAGTTCCTCGCCGCCGCCGAACGCTATCAATCGCTGATCGATCTGCCCCGCACGCCCGAGGCCGAGCTGCTCAACGCCAAGTTCCGCCTCGCCTGGGCGATGATGGGTGAGGTGCGCGGCGAGGCGGTGAAATCCGACGTGCAGCTCGGCGATCACCGCTACCGCAGCAAAGACTTCGAGGCGATGATCAGCGAGCTGGCCGCGTCTCACGGCGTGAGCACCGCCGGACCCGAGACGAAAACCGCGGGCAAACCCATCGCCCCCGGCAAGCTGAGCGTGGTGCATCGCGCGACGCTGCCACAGACGGTGGACTTCGGCCGCGAGGCGGGCGTGCAGCTCTACGCCGGTCCGCGATGGGCCGCGGTGGCCCGCCACGACGGCGCGTTGCTCATGAACCTGGCCGACGGCTCGACCCCCACGCTCGCCGCCTCTTCCGACAAACGCGAGAAGGACGCCCAGATCGCCCCCGCGCTGCGGCCGTTGATCCTCGACGACGGCATCATCCTCGGTTGGCAGCGCCGCGACCAGGTGCAATTGCGGCGGTTCGACATCAACGGCCAGACACGCTGGACCAGCACACCCGATCGGCCGATCGTCGCCGATCCGCTGCGCCTCGGCCGCTGGGTCTATGCGCTGGTCAGCGCGAACGAGCTGGTCGGCCGCACCGATATCCACCTCGCCCGCTTCGACCTGGACAGCGGCGAGCTGGTGCAATCGCGCCGCCTGCTCTCGGTCGATCCGAGCTTCCGGCCCTGGCGGATGGGCGACGGCATCGCCACCCCCCGCGGGCCGGTGTGGGCCTTCGGCTCAAACCTCATCGCGACCGACGCCACCGGCGAAGCACGCTGGGTCCGTCGGCTGGCGTACACGCCGCGGGACGTGGACAAATCGCTCTGGCCGGACCACGCCAAGCCCAGCCTCGCCACGGACGGTGAACGGCTCATCGTCGTCGCGCCCGGTTTGCCGACGGTGGAAGCGGTGGACCTGGCCAGCGGCCGGCGGCTGTGGACCCGATCGCTGCCCGAGGCCCGCGCGGTCCTGGGCATCGCCGCGGACGTCGTCGTCGTGCGCGAAGCCCACGCGATCACCCGCCTGAAGCGGGACGACGGCTCGTTGATCGGCTCGACCCCGCTCGCGCCCAATGAAACGAACGCCGTCGTGTGGCTCAACGACGACGCCATGCTGCTCGCGACCTCGCACGCCGAAGAAGACGCCTCGCCGCGGCTGTCCTGGCTCACGCCTCAAACCGGCGAATCGACAAAGACCGCCGAACTGCCCGCCGACCTCGCCTACCTCGCCCTCGAATCGATCGGCGACCGCCTGCTCGCGCTCACCCTCGACGAACAACGCCGCCCCCACATACTGCTCCTCAAAAGCGATCGTTAAAAACCACCCCCCTCTCCCCCCAGCCCGCCGGCGCTTGAGGCAACGCCTTGACTGAAACACAACCGCTCCGCGTCCTCCGTGCTATGTCTGCATCAAAGCGACCGCACGACCATCAATTGGGATTCGTATGAGTCTGCCTTAAACCTACCGCGACGCCACCAGCGTGCGCTGCTGCAGGTAGTCGGCCAGCGTCTCCCCCAGCGGGCGCGAGGTGTCGCAGAGCACGCGCTCGCAGCGGTTGGATTCGCAGACCGCTTCCAGCTTCTCGGTGAATTGCCGCAGCGCCGCGAGGTAAGACCGCCGCACCTCGGAAGGTCGGGTCAGCAGCGTCTGCTCGCTCTCCAGCCCGACGAAGCGCGTCATCTGGTTGAAGCCGAAGGTCAACTCGTCGTGATGCATGATGTGGAAGAGCACGACCTCGTGCTTGTCGTAGCGCAGGCGTTGCAGCGTGCGGTCCAGCGCATCGAGCTCGCACAGTGCGTCGGTGAGCAGCACGACGATGCCGCGGCGCCCGAAGGTGGGCGCCAGTTCCATCAATGGCATCCCGAAGTCGGTCTTGCCGATCGCATCGACCTGATCCAACGCCTCGGCCATGCGCACGACCTGGCCGGCGATGCTCGATGCCGGCACGGTCGAGCGCACGTGCTGATCGATCGCGGCAAACGACACGCGGTCGCCCCGTTCGAGCACCAGATACGCCAGCGCCGAGGCGAGCTGCGCCGCGTATTCAAGCTTACGTTGCTCGCCTTCGCCGTAGCGCATGGACGCGGAGATATCGAGCACGAGGTGGCAGTTGAGGTTCGTCTCCATCTCGTACTGCTTGATCAGCAGCCGATGATGGCGGTAATACACGCGCCAATCGATGTGGCGGATGTCGTCGCCCGCCACGTAGGGCCGATGCGACGCGAACTCGATGGCAAACCCGTGCGCCGGGGACCGGTGCTCACCCGCGCGGTGGCCCTCCACCAACCCGCGCGGCTGCACCGCCAGGTGCGCAATGTGCGCCAGCACCTCCGGGCGGATATAGCGGCTCAGGATCGGTTTAGCCATGAGGGATGGTCACGGTGGTTGAACAAAGTCATGCGCGGTTTGGCATAAATCACGAAATAACGAATTAAGAAACCAGAATGACGAATGCTTTGGATACGGATTTCTGCCTTTTATTCATCATTCGGATTTCGTCATTCGTCATTCTATTCTGATGGCATCTCATACGCCGCATCCGCCGGCACGTGCTCGATCAGCAGCTCCAGCAGCTTCTCGCTGTTGACCCCCGCGGCCAGCGCGGCGTAGTTGGGCGCGATGCGGTGGCGCAGCGCCGGCTGGATCACCGCCTTCACGTCCTCGACCGTCGCGTGGTAACGACCCTGCAACACGGCCCGCGCCTTGGCGCAGGAGATCAACGCCAGCACCGCCCGCGGCCCGGCGCCCCAACTCACCCAGCGGTTCACAAAGTCCGGCGCTTCGGGCTGGTTCGGCCGGGTGCTCCGCGCCAGCGACCACGCGTAGCCCACCACCTGATCGCACACCGGCAGCCGACGCACCAGGTTCTGCGCCTCGATGATGTCCGGCCCGCCGAGGACCGGTTCGATCGGCTCGTGATGGGCCGAGGTCACCCGCCGCGCGATCTCCCACTCCTCACGCCCGGTCGGGTACACCACCTTGATATAGAGCAGGAACCGGTCGAGCTGCGCCTCGGGCAGCGGGTAGGTTCCCTCTTGTTCCAAGGGGTTTTGCGTGGCGAGCACGAAGAACGGCGCGGGCAGCTCGTGCTCCGTGCCCCCGGTGGTCACGCGGCGTTCCTGCATCGCTTCGAGCATCGCGGCCTGAGTCTTGGGCGGCGTGCGGTTGATCTCGTCGCCCAGCACCATGTTCGCGAAGATCGGGCCGGGCAAAAACTGGTAGCTGCGCTTGCCCGTCACCGGGTCGTCCTGCAGGACGTCGGTGCCGGTGATGTCCGAGGGCATCAGGTCGGGCGTGAACTGGATGCGGTGGAACGAGAGGTGAAGCGCCTTGGCCAGGGAGCTGACCATCAACGTCTTGGCTAGGCCCGGCACGCCTTCGAGCAGGCAGTGGCCCCCGGCGAGCATCGCGACGAGCATCTGCTCGATGACATCGCCCTGCCCGATGATCTGCTTCGACAGCTCCGCACGCAGACGGCCGTGCGCGTTTTCCCAACGCTGGATCGCCGCGACATCTTCGGGCGATGCATCCGTGGTGGTTCGAGGCTCTGTGAGCTGAGTCATGATCTGTCCTTACGTGAATAATGGGTCATAGCAACTTGTCAATACGGGCGTCATGGTTGCGGTGGACGACGCCGTTATTCCGTATCTGCTTCAAAGTATTCCTGCAGACGCCGCTCGTATCCGCGTGGCGGCTCGCTCTTCTGGCCGCTGCGGATCGCGTTGCGGACGCCCTGCGGCATGCCCGCGGCCCAGGTCTCGGGGCCACGCGTCACCGAGGCGGTTTGCGACCCGGCCGCCCGCGTCCCCGGATCGGTCTCTGAGCCGGGAGGCGGCGCGTCGGCGAAGCTGGCCTCGCCCTCGGCCTTTTCCGGGTTCTCGGCGAATGAGCCGGGCTGGCTGGACCCGTCGCCGGCGTTGGGGCCGGAGGCGGCACCGGGCGTGGGCGGGCCGGGTTCGGTGGTGGGTGCCGCGGCGGGTGAGCCGGGGGTGCCGGGGGTGCCGGGCGCTGCCGCCGCCGCTTGCGCCATGGCCGCCTGTGCCGCGGCCGCCTGCGCCATCGCGGCCTGCCCGGACATACCGGCCATCATCGCGGCGGTCTGCGCGGGGGCCTGCGGCACCATCGCCGTTGCGGACGCGGGCATCCCCGGCATCGCCGGAGTAGCGGGCGTGCCGGGGGTGCCGGGCGTTCCGGGGGTGCCGGGGGTGCCGGGGGCGGAGCTTTCTGCGGCAGAGCTATCTGGTGTGGGACTTCCGGGGGTGGGACTTCCGGGGGTGGGACTTCCGGG
>CAZTLX010000152.1:0-11059 GCA_964614575.1 uncultured Phycisphaeraceae bacterium
GCGGCCGACCGGTCACCAGCCATCGGCCGTAGTGGGCCTTGTAGCCCATCTCGTTCATCGCCTTGACCGCCTCGCCCACCGGCCCGACCAGCGGCGCGGCCTCGAACTCCACCTGCGCCTTGTCGTGGACATACGGCCCGACCAGGCAATAGCGGTTGCCCCACCGGCTGACCATGCTCGGCACCTTCGAGCGCAGCACGGTGTAGATCCCGCCGAGCTGGTTCACCGCCTCCCACGCGACCTCCATCAGCAGCGGCTCGACCTGACGCGGTCCGGCGACGGCCGCGGCGGTGTCGGGCGGGGCGGGCTGGGTTGTGGCCGGCTTATCCGGCGAGACCGTTTGCGGGGCCTTGGGCTTGGCCGGATCGACCGGCCGGTCCATCGACACGCCGTTGCCGGTGCCGCGGCCATTGGCCTCACTTTCGCGGAGGGTCGGCGAGTTGGGTGCGCCCGGGTCGCCATCATCGCCCGGCCCGCGGGGAGCGGTGGGCCGTGGGTTGGACGGGGTGGTGCTCGACGATTCGAGCTGATTCGACTTCTGCGCCTCGGCAAGCTTGGTGGAGACCGGCGGCTCCAGCACCGGTGCCGCGTCGGATTTGATCTTCGCGCCCACCTTCGAAGCACCTTTGGCCGCGTCGGCTTGCTTCTTCTTGCCCGGCTTGGCGGTCGCGGTGGCGTTACCCGAAGATGTCGAACGCGTGGTCGGGCGTGAGCGTTTGGACTTGCTGGAGGGGGACTTGGCCATAACCGGCTTTAGACAGCGTGACTTGGGATAGCAACGATTCTAACGCCTATCGCCTCGAATCGCACCCGCCGATTCGGAATTTTCGCGCCGTCCGCCGCGTTCGCATTCGTGGCGGCCTTGCCGCGGGCGGCTTGGCGGCGCTTCGTGGGGCTCGGGAGTGTCGAGGGCAAGGCGGTCGTCGCGGGGCGGGACCAGCCGCGGCCCTCAATACCCCCGGCGCGCTGTGCGTTGATCGCGAAGCCGCAAGCGGTGGGCGGCGGCGAGCGTTTAATTCAACGGCGTAGTGAACCAGGTCGATTCGCGGCCGATGTGGACCTCTTGCAACAGGTGAAGCCGGACCTGATCTCCGAGCTTGGCGACCAGCGGCGTGGCCAGGTGCGCCATGCCGGTGAACAGGTGCATGGTCGGATCGGCGTCGGCGTCGAAGTTCGCGTCGCGCAGCGTGAGCTTGAGCAACGCCAGGTGCTCGCGGACCCACTTGCGGGCCTCGACCAGATCAACGATCGCGGCACGGATGCCCGCGTCGTGTTGAGCCTTGGCCTCGGCCTCGCTGCCGTGGACCGCGACCGGCACCTCGCGCCGCAGCAGGTGCAGGCGGCCGGCTTCGTCGAGCACCAGCTCGGTCAGCGGCTGATACGGGCAGCGGGCCTCGAGCGCGATGCCGCCGGTGATGCCGTGCGCTCCTGCCGCCACCAGTTCCGCCAGGCGCGGCGGTTCAGACTCCCCACGCGCAGCGACCCGGCTTGTTGGCGACACCGCGGCGCGGCGTGGCGTGAGCGGCGCGGTAACGGTCGCGCTTCCCGTGGCGGGCGCGCCATCCGCCTGACGCGGCGACGGCGCGGTCGCGGCTTCGGCTCGCGTTGTTTCGGGTTGTGGTTCGATGACCGACGCGGGCGCATCCGATTCGGTGATCATCGGCGTCTGCGGCGCTTCGAGGTCTTCAAAATACGCGACGAGCTGCGGCCACAACCGACCCAGACCGCCGAACGAGCCGAGCTGCCGCACGTTCACCGGCCCCAGCCGGGGGTGACAGCCCAGGCTCATCGCCGGGCGCTGCATCAAGCCTTCCATCGATTGGGTGATCTGCCGGGCGGCGGTGTCCGCGGCTCGGATCTCCGCGCCCATCACCATCAGCGCGACCTGCCGTTGCGTGACGCGTTGATCAGCCTCCGCCAGCTTCGCCAGCAACGCCGAAGCCCCGGCCACGGCAAAGTCTTCGCTCCCGGTCAGCAGCGTCCAGTCGTCGATCGCCAGCAGACGCGACAAACGCTTGGGGTCGGCGTCGGCTTCCAGATGCACGAGGATCGTCGAGACCTTGCCCACGCGGGCGCGGACCATCGCGTCGATCATCCCCAGCGCCAGCTCGCTGCCGGTCCCGGTCTGCGGCCGCGGCGGGACCCGCACCGAGCCACGCACCGGCGCAACCTCCTGATCATTCGGCTCGACCAGCTCCAGATCGATCCGCCCCGGGTCCCCACCCGACGCACCCGCCGATGTATTGCCGGGGGCGGCGTCTTCCTCATCCACGTGAATAATCAACACCGGCCCGGTCTGGTCGGCCAGGAGCTGGGCGTATTGCGTGAGCCACGGCCCCGCGAGGCCCGGCAGGTGACCCAGGATCACCGCTTCGACCATCGCCGCCGGGGGGGATGGATCAGAGGCTGGGTCGGATTCATCCGCCGCACGCTCGCGCGGCGCATCCGCGTCGGCCGAAGGCTTCGGGGCGTGGTCGGCCTCGGCTTCCTCGTCGCCGGTCAAACGCAAGGCGGGGGCCTGCTCCTCGCGCACCGCGCGGGGGTAGGGGTTGAAGTCCGGGTCTTCACCAAACGGATCGGCCGAGCCGCCGGCCGGCGCGGCAGGGGGGCGTGATGCAAGCTTGGGCGCTAAACGGATCGGCGATGGCCCGTCGAGCGGGGCCTGACCCGGCCGCGGTTTCTGCAGGCCCTGGTCGATCACCTGCTCCACCGCGGGGTCTTGCTCCGCTTCACCTTGCTCCGCTTGTGACTGGTCCGCCTCGGGGCGCGGCCGACCGCTCATGGCCTGTGTGAGAAACAGGTCCGCCAGCGATTCAAGCGCTTCCTGGGTCCGTGGGTCGTTCATGAGGGCCGTCGTCGGGGGCGGGAGCAGGGGTCAGGGTTTGGGCGTGGCTGGGTATCCGGTATTCGCCGCTTGCGGCTCCATCTTCTGCGGTCTGCGGCCCCCTTGCCTACTTGATGTCCAGGATATTGTTCAGTTCACCGAACGGGTTGGTCTCAACGGTTTTGTTGTGCGGGTCCTGGACCCAGCGGCCGTCGATCACCAGGCGGTAGCGGTAACGCCCGGGGGGGATGGGCACGCAGGCCTGCCACACGCCGAGGTTCTCATCGCGCCGCAGCGGGGTGCGTGAGGGGTTCCAGTCGTTGAAGTCGCCGGCCACCGCGACCTGATGCGCTTCCTTGGCGGGCTGGACGAAGAGCACCCCCTTGGCCGTGGGCCGCACGCCGTAGAGCCGGGCGAGCTTCTGTTCAAGCGCCGCGTCGGGGGCATCAAATTCGTCATCCGGTTCGGGCTGCGGTGGCAGCGGCGTGCGCGACACGCCCTCGGCCAGCGCGACCGGGTCCGCCGCCAACTCTGCCGAGAGCTGCGCGGTGCGCGTGGACAAGGCGCGGGCCCGCTCGACCAGTTCCGCGGCCCGGCTCAGCGCGGGGTTGCTCGAACGCGACGGCACCGCCGTGGACGAGGCCCCAACCACCGCGGCCTCCACCCCCGCGACCACGCCGACCGGCTCGGCACGCTGCGGCGGGTTGGCCAGCAGCCAATTGACCAGTTGCTCGAAGTCCTGCATGCCCCGCGATGCGGCGTCGTATTCGGTGATCGGCTGGCCGAAGCTCGCCGCCTCCTTGAGCTTGCTGTTGAAGTTGATCACCAGCGGCAACAGCCGATCCTCGAAGTGCTTCTTCAGTTCGCTGAGGATCTCCCGCGCCAGCTTGGTGCGCACGTCATACATCGTCGGCAGCACCTTGAAGCGCACATCGTGCCCCACCCGTCGGGCGAGCATGCGGATGGTCTGCTCCTGCTTGACCGAGCCTTGCATCGAGAAAAAGCCGGTCTCGACGGGGATGATCACCTCGTCGGCCGCACGCAGGGCATTAAAGGTCAACAGCCCGATCGACGGCGGGCAGTCGATGATGCAGAACTCGTAGCGGTCGGCGACGGTCGAGAGCACCTGCGCCAGCCGACGGTCTTTGTCGGACGCGGAAGCGAGCTGTGTTTCGATCCCCGCCAACGCCATGGAAGAGGGCGCGAGGTCGAGGCAGCGGCTGATCTGCCAGGTGATGTCGGGCAAGGCGATCGTGCCATCGAGCCCGTGGCGGAGCAGGTCGGCGGTGGAGCGTTCGATCTGGGCGTCGGGCACCGCGAGGCCTAAGGCGCAATGGCTCTGCGGGTCCATATCGACCAGCAGCGTGCGGTGCCCGCGCAACGCGAGCACCGCCGCGAGGTTGATCGAACAGGTCGTCTTCCCGCAACCGCCCTTCTGATTGATGATCGCGATCGTGCGCACGATCGGCCTTTCGTCCTTGAGCGGCCAGTGAACCCGGGGCCATGCCGGCACAGATGCCGAGGGCTTCCGGGGGTGACCCGTCGTCGGGTCGATGTCGTTGGATATCGGGGGATGTCCGGTAACGCCTTGAATATCAGCATTGCTGCGCAACGCGCCGGCGCGTTCGTTCAAACACCGGACTGCCGACTTCCGTTGGTATGAACCTCGGCATCCCCTCCCCCACCCACTTACAATCAACCCATGCCCGCCCCGCCGCTCATCCTCGCCTCACGCTCGCCCCGACGAGCGCAACTGCTGACCGACGCGGGGTACGCCTTCACGCAAATCGCCCCGCCTTACGATGACTCGGCCGACACCAACCCCGGCAACCTGGCCGCCGCGGCCTGGGCGACTCAGCTCGCACGACGCAAGGCGGCAAGCTGCGATCCGGCCGCATTCCCGGGCGTGGTGCTGTGCGCCGACACGGTCTGCGTCGATCCGCACGGCCGCGTGGTCGGCAAACCCGCCACCCGCGAAGAGGCATTGAACATCATTCGTTCTTTTGTGAACGCCGATCACGACATCGTCACCGGCGTCGCGTTGCGGGGGAGCGACGGGCAGATCACCACGTTCGCCGACACCGCTACCGCGACGTTCGGGCTGTTGAGTGATCAGGAGATCGAGACCTATCTGAACGCCGATCAGTGGCGAGATAAAGCCGGCGGCTACAACCTTTTCGATCGTCAGGCCGCGGGCTGGCCGATCACCGTGGCGGGCGATCCGACGACCGTCGTCGGCCTGCCGATGCAAAAACTGAACGCGATTCTCCCCACGTTCGGCGTACAGCCCCGCGCGGGCCACAGCTCGATTCAAGGCGGGCGGGCATGAACCGGCACCAGGCCATCCGAATCCTCTGCGGCAAGGACCGCTCGCCCCTGGCCGCGGGCCTGCGGGCGGTCACCGCACTGGCCGAGCCGGTCTACCGCGCCGCGGTCGTTCGCCGCAACACCCGATTCGATCGCGGCCGTCGCCCCGCGACGCCGCTGGGCCGACCCACGCTCAGCGTCGGCAACCTCACCACCGGCGGCACGGGCAAGACCCCGATGGTCATCGACCTCTGCCGACGCCTGCAGGGCCTGGGCCATCACCCCGCCGTCCTGCTGCGCGGGTATAAGGGTGGTGATGGCGCATCGGACGAGGCGGCGGAATTACAGAACGAACTGCCCGGCGTGCCCGTGATCGCTAATCCCTCCCGCATCGCAGGCGCACGCGAAGCGCTCGGCCGCGCCGACGTTGTCGGCGGGCTATCCGCTAGCCAAATCGAAAATCGAAATTCGACGATCGAAAATCACATCACCTGCTTCATCCTCGACGATGGCTTCCAGCACCGCCAAGCCGCACGCGACCTCGACCTGGTCCTCCTCGACGCCACCTGCCCGTGGGGCTTTGGCCGCCTGCTGCCCCGCGGGCTGCTGCGCGAGCCCAAGGCCCACCTGGGCCGCGCAGATAGCGTCATCATCACCCGGGCCGATCAAGTTGAGCGCGAAACGCTCACGACCATCGACCGCGAGGTCGAACACCTCACCGGCAAGCCGCCGCTGGCCCACACCGCGCACCGCTGGGCCGAGCTGCGCTATGGTGGCGGAACGCGACTGCTGGATCACCTGATCAGCCGCCGCGTCGTCGCGGTCAGCGCGATCGGCAACCCGGATGCTTTTGAAAAGACCCTGCGACAGCATTGCCGCGAGGTGCTGGCGCACCACCGCTTCGACGACCACCACGCCTATACCGCCGCGGAGTTGGCCGAGCTGTTGACGCAGGCCAAGCGGGCCGACGCCGACGCGGTGGTGACCACGGAGAAGGATTTTGTGAAGTGGAAGCCTTTGCTTGCCGCGGGCGAGACGGCCGTACCGATCCTGCGCCCGCGGGTGGGGATCCAATACCTCGACGGCAAAGACAAAATAGTCAGCTCACTCAAAGAAAAGATCGAACTATCTGGCTGTTGATGTGTCCTCATACCCAGCCGACAACGTCGGCGCGGACTCGGGAACCGGCCGCGACCGCGTTACGGGGGGGGCTACGGCTGGCGACATCCGTGACGAGAGTCGGGTAAATTACTCTTCAAACAACCACAACGTATTGCGAACCTAAGGCCCGTGCCCACATCCGACCTGCTGAACCTGCTGGACCAATGGAAGCCGCGACGCATCATCGTCGTGGGCGACTTTATCCTTGACCGCTTTATCTACGGCAACGCCGATCGCTTGTCGCCCGATGCGCCGGTGCCGGTGCTTGCCGCCGAGCGGCGTGAGCACGCGCCCGGCGGGGCGAGCAACGTCTGCCTCGACCTCGCGGCCCTCGATTGCCGGGTCGAAGCGGTCGGCGTCGTGGGCAAGGATGGTCACGCCGACACGCTGCGCGATGCGTTGCGAGGCAAGGGCGTCAACGTCGTCGGGCTGTGTACCGACCCCGACCGCCCCACCACCGTCAAGCACAACTTCATCGGGCTGGCCCAGCACCGCCACCCGCAGAAGATGTTCCGTGTCGATGACGAGTCGCGCGCCCCGGTGCCCGCCGCGATCGCCCGCAAGATCATCGATCGTGTGAGTAAGACGATCGCCAAGGCGGATGTGCTGTGCCTCGAAGACTACAACAAGGGCGTGCTCAGCGATTCGCTGTGCCAGTCGCTGATCCGCGTCGCGCGCAAAGCCGGCTTGCCGGTGCTGATTGATCCCGCGGCCATCACGGACTACCGCAAATACCGCGGCGCGACCTGCATCACGCCCAACCGCACCGAGGCCTCGCTGGCGACGGGGATCCGGATCGACGGCTACGACAAGCCGCAACTGGCCCAACTGGCCCGCACGCTGCTGAGCGGCCTTAAGCTCGACGGCGTGCTGCTCACGCTCGACCGCCACGGCATGATGCTGGTGCGGCGGGGCACCGAGACGATCCACGTCCCGACGCGGGCGCGGGAGGTGTACGACGTCACGGGGGCCGGGGACATGGTGCTGGCCGCGCTGGCCGCGGCCCGGGCGAACGGCGCCGCGTGGCAGACCGCGGTCGAGCTGGCCAACGTCGCGGCAGGCCTGGAGGTGGAGAAATTCGGCGTGGTGCCGATCGAGCGCAACGAACTGCTGCTCGCGGTGCTCGATGAACACCACGCCGAGCTGGGCAAGCGGCGCACGCTCGAGCAATTGCTGCCGGAGATCGCCGCGCATCGCGAGGCGGGTAAGACCATCGCGTTTACCAACGGCTGCTTCGACATCCTCCACGCCGGGCACGTCCGTTATCTGCGCGAGGCCCGCAAGGCCGGCGACCTGCTGATCGTGGGCCTCAACACCGACGCGTCGATCCGCCGCCTCAAGGGCAAGGACCGCCCGGTCAACCACGAGGAAGACCGCGTCGAGGTGCTCAGCGAGTTGGAGAGCATCGACTACATCGTGCTCTTCAAGGAGGACACGCCGATGAAGCTGATCGAGGCGCTGCGGCCCGATCGGCTGGTCAAGGGCGCCGACTATCAACGCACCGAGGTCGTCGGCCACGAGGTGGTCGAGAAGCACGGCGGCAAGGTGGTGCTGGTCCCGCTGGTCGAAGGCCGCAGCACCACGAACATCATCCGCAAGGTGCGGGGGTAGCGAGAATGTTTCCCCCGTTTAGCGGGTGGCACGAAGTGCCCGCTTTACCGGGATGCGAAGTTACAATACGGGGCACTGCGTGCCGCCCGCTAAACAACGAAGGTTGCGCTAATCCGCTTCATTGACCGTCTCGTCCACCGGCTCGGCCTCGCGCTCGGTGACGGCGACGCTGGTCGCCAGGTCGTCACGCACGCGGCGGTACGGGTCGTTGGGCTCGGCTTTGCCCAGCGCCTGACGTAGCGATCGCAGCGAGCGCCCCGGCACGGCGATGTGGCAGACCGGCTCGCCGGGCTTGACCGCGGGCAAGGTCGTCATGCCCAGCACCACGCCATCGACCGGGCAGTACAGCACGTTCTGCGCCTCGCCGAACGCGCTGGCGTTGGTCGCGATCGCCTGCCCGCGCTCGACCGTATCGCCGGGCGCGATGTGGAACCGCAGGATGCCCCCCACCTCCGCCCGCACCCACAGGCTCTTGTCGATTTTGGTCTGATACGCCGGGCGGGTTGGCTCCTGATCGAGCATCTCCAGAATCGCCAGCGTGTTGAGCACCCCCCGCCGACATACCTCCAGCACGCCCGGCTCGATCTTGAACGGCTCGCCCGCCTCCACCGCGATCACCGCGCAGCCGGCCTTCACCGCCTCACGCCGAAAACTCTTCTCCGGGCCTCGGGTGTTGAGCATCAGCTCGCAGCCGAACGCCCGCGCCAGCCGCCGCACCCGTGGGTTGGAAAAGTCCGCCCGCACGTTGGGGTAATTGGTGCGGCCCCACGCGGCGGTGTGCAGGTCCACCCCCCACTCGCACTTGCGGACGATCTGCTCGAAGACGGTCGCGGCGACGCGGCTGGTCATGCTGCCGGTCTTGCTGCCGGGGAAGCTGCGGTTCAAGTCGCGGCGGTCGGGCATGTAGCGCTGCTGGTTCTCGAAGCCCAACACGTTGACGACGGGCACGAGCACGAGTGTGCCGCGGCTGATCGCGGGCGGGTCTTCGTACATCAGCGAGTGGATGACGCCGACGCCGTTGAGCTCGTCGCCGTGGATCGCCGCGGTGACAAAGACGCGCGGCCCGTCTTTTTTGCCGCGGATCACGCGGATGGGCAGGGTGATGTCGTCGCCGGTGTAGCGTTCGGAGACCTTGAGCCGGATATCGCGCACCGATCCCAGTGGCACAGGGACGTCGCCGATGCGGAAAGGTTTGGCACGCGGCATGGGGGGATTGTAGAGAGTGGAGGGTGGAGAGTGGAGAGTGGAGAGTGGGGAGTGGGGAGTGGGGAGTGGATAGCCCGCGGACAACGTCCGCGCGGGGGGCGTGGTGATGCGGGTGGGCGCGTGATTGAAAACCACGGATACCCCGCCGCAGCTACGCTGCGCTTCGCAGCGGCGGGCTTGGGGGGGGGTCAGATTGATTTGCTGGTGCGTGGCGACTTCTTGCGGGGGCGGGGCTTGCGGGTGGGGCGTGCGGGGACCATGGACTTGAGGGTGAGGAGTTTGCCGAAGCAGGTGAGCTTGTCGCCGGGCAGGATCTCCTGGGCGCCGTGGGGCGCGGGGATGATGAGGCTGCCTCGTTCGATGTTGACCACGAGGACCTCGCGGTCGCGGAGTTCGGTCTCGCCGATGGTTTTGCCGGCCAAGGGGCTGGATTTATCCACGGTGAACTCCGCGACGCCGTAGCCGGCGCGCATGGTCAGGCGTTGGCGGACGTCGATATCGGGGAACTGCACCTGGTCTTCGATGTAGTCGATGATGGCCCCGGCGAGGTCGATGCCGGTCGCGCCCTCGATGCCTTCGAGGCCGGGCGAGGAGTTGACCTCCATGACCTGCGGGCCGGTGAGGCCTTCGAGCATATCGACGCCGGCGACCTTGAGGCCCATGATCTGCGCCGCCTTGACCGCGGTGAGCTCGAACTCCGGCGACAAGGTCACCGCCTCGGTGCTTCCGCCGCGGTGGACGTTGGAGCGGAACTCCTGCCCCTTGGCCACCCGCCGCATCGCCGCGACCACCCGCCCGCCGACCACAAACGCGCGGATGTCCTTGCCCTTGCTCTCGGCCACGAACTTCTGCAGCAGCACGTTCTGCTTGGCGCTCTGCAGCGTCTCGACGATGGCCTCGGCGATCTTGACCGTGTCGGCCAGGATCACGCCCACGCCCTGCGAGCCTTCGAGCAGCTTGATGATCACCGGCGCCCCGCCGACATTCTCGATCGCCGGCAGCACGTCTTCCTTGCGGCGGACGAAGGCGGTCGGCGGCATGCCGATGTCGTGCCGGGAGAGGATCTGCATCGACCGCAGCTTGTCGCGCGACTGCATGATCGACGCGGCCGAGTTGAGCACCGGCACGCCCATCTGCTCGAACTGCCGCACCACCGAGCAGCCGAACCCGGTGATCGACGCGCCGATGCGTGGGATCACATAATCGACCCGGCCGAACGGGCGGTTGAGGTAATACAGGTCCGGCCGGCCCTGCTCGGTGTAGATGGCGAACTTGAGCGTGTCGCGCACCAGCAGCTTGTGGCCGCGGGCGTGCGCGGCTTCGCGCAGGCGGCGGATCGAGTGGCCGCGGGCATTGCGGCTGAGGGCGACGATCTTCATCGGTTGCATGGTCAGGCTCCTCGCCCACCGCGGGGCCGCTTTTTCGCGCGAGCCGCGACGGGGGTGGGCGTCTTGGCCCGTTGACGCCGGGGCTCGGAAATCATGTGCTTCTGCGCGCTGTCCACCACAAAATCACCCGCCAGCGCCGCGCGGCCGATGAGCATCCGGCAGAGCATCCGTTTGCGGCAGACCAGCCCCAATTCGATGCGCTTGGCGTGATCGCCGATGCGGATCGTCGTCTGCACAAACAGCCGGTCATGCGTCGTGCCGTGCGCCGAACGCACGCGCGCACGGCGGACAATGGGCGCGATCACCTCGATCGCCCGCTCCCGGTCGCGGTTCTTGCGGAAGCGGGCCACGTGGAACCGCACCCGGTCGCCGGGCAACTCCTCCAGGTCCAGCACGTCGATCGCGCTGGTGCGGGCGCCGGTGTCGGCCTTGGCGTTGACCGCGTCGATGCCCCACTCGGGCAGCGCCACCACCTCCCGCCAGCCGATCACCAGCGGGGCGTTCACCTTGTTGCCGACTCGTGGCATCCTCGAATCTTAGCACGGGCAGAGGCAGCCCTTGC
>CAZTLX010000153.1:0-10905 GCA_964614575.1 uncultured Phycisphaeraceae bacterium
CATCCGCCAGCAAGCCTTCGCTCAACTCGGCCAGACCGACCCGGCCTTAAGCCAATGCCCCCCCGCTGCCGGTCGCTAAGCCAATCAATTGAGCTTCCCCCCAAATGACGAGCGCGGGGTTCTTTGTAGAAGTGGATGCGCGACATGGCCGACAGCCAGGGTGCCGACGGCAGTATCCCGAGCGTTGCCCCCAGCGTGATCGGCAGCTACGACGGCGGCGCGGGCTGGTCGTATGCGGTGGTGATCGTCTCTTGGGCGACCTACAGGGTGACCGGCGACCGGCACCTCCTTGAGCAGGGCTACGACACCATGCGGCGTTGGGCCGAGTATCAGGTGACTACCGCGCGCGAAGGCGTTCGCGGTGACCCCGAGCACGGTATCTTTCCCGGCTACGGCAACTGGCTCGCGCTCGATAACGACTCGAACAACCCGTCGGACAACGCAACGCCCAAGGCCTTGGTAGGCACCGCCTACCACGTGTATTCACAGGGCCTGTTCGGGCGCGTCGCCATCATCCTCGGCCGCGATGCCGACGCCGAGCAAGCCCGCCTGGCCCGCGAGGCCGCCGTCGCCGCCTTCCGACGGCTGTACGTCAAGGATGGCCGCGTGAACGTTGCGTTCACAGACCGCGCTCCTGATGGCCCTGGGGTTCGATCTGCTGACCGATGAGCAGGCCCCCGCGGTGTTCGAGGACCTGCTTAGGCTGATGGCTGACCGCGACCATCACCTGACCATCGGTTTCCTGGGCACGCCGCTGTTGTGTCCGGCGCTTAGCCGATTTGGGCGGACGGACCTCGCTTATGACCTGCTGTTGGCCGAGACCTACCCGGGCTGGCTGTACCCGGTCACGCTCGGAGCGACGACGATGTGGGAGCGAGGGAACAGTTGGCACCCCGAGCGGGGTTTCATCGAGGTCGGCATGAACCGCCTCAACCACTACGCCTACGGCGCGGTGGGCGACTGGATGTACCGCACGATCGCGGGGATCGATGTGGATTTGACGGAGGACACCGGGCCGCGTCTGAATCTGTGCCCCCATCCGGACCGCCGACTTGGGCATTGCCATGCAAAGCTCGATTCGGCTGTCGGCCAGCTTCTCAGCTGCTGGTCCATCGCCGGCGACGAAGTGGCGTAAGAATTCTTCGTGCCGGAGGGGATCGAGGCCAGCCTGCGGCTGCCGGGGCAGGTGCCGCGGCCGCTTTCGCCGGGCCAAAGCAGATTCACGTCGGCGTTGTGACCGGTGTGTGGTCGCTGGATTGCGTCAGGCGACAAGGGCATTGACGCGGAGACTGCGTTTCGGTAGAATGACTACGTGGGAAGTTTAGTTGGTTTAGCGGGCTCACAGGTTGGGTATTGAAGGCTGCTGTTCTTGCCCGAGAGGGATTCGCCTTGGCACGAAAGAACGTCAGAGCTCAGGACATCGCCGATCGTCTGGGTGTCGCCCGCCCCACGGTCAGCACCATTCTCTCCAGCGGGGGCAAGAGTAATACCCGTGTCAGTCAGGAGTTACGCGAACGTGTGCTTAAGTTGGCGGAGGAATTGGGGTACCGTCCCAATGCGGCCGCGAAGGCGATCGGTTCCGGGCGGTTCGGGTGCGCGGGCTTGGTCCTCAGTTCCACGGACGCCAACCGCAGCAACGTGCCCGGCGAGTTGATCTTCGGGGCGAGTACCGCGCTCGAATCGCAGGGGATGCACCTGACGATTGCCACGCTCAACGACCGCCAACTGACCGATGCGGAGTTCGTCCCCAAGATTCTTCGCGAGTGGTCCTGTGATGGTTTGCTGATCAATTACCACACCCATATCCCGGAGCGGATGACGGAGTTGATCGAGAACTACCAGGTCCCCTCGGTTTGGCTCAACGTGAAGCATGAAAACGACTGCGTCTATTTTGACGACCTCCAAGGCGGCAGGATCGCGACTCAGACTCTCGTCGAACTGGGCCACCGACGCATCGCGTTTGCCAGCCACCACTGGGAAGGCAACGAGGCGCACTACTCCGAACACGACCGGCGGGACGGCTATCTGCTGACGATGCGTAGCGCCCGGCTCAAGCCCGACGTACACGAGCCATACTCCAGCCCCGACCCGGATCAAGACCCGATCGAATATTGGGTGGCTCGGCTTCAACGCGAAGACCGCCCGACGGCGGTGATCCATTACTCGGTCTCCCGCATGGCTTCGATCATGCGGGCCGCCGAGCGGCTGGGCCTCTCGATCCCCCGAGACCTGTCGTTGATCGGGTTCGGTTACCGGCCCGAGCTTCACGGCCAGGTAATCGACATGATGATCCAGGATGACCGTGAGTTTGGGAAACAGGGTGTCGAGGCGTTGCTGGAGAAGATCGGCAAAAACAACGTCAAAGTGCCGCCCCGTGTTTTGGCCATTCAGTACAGGCCGGGGCAGACTGTGGCACCGCCGCCATCAAATGCCTGACCATGCGTGCGCCACTCGGATCGCGCCAAGGGATTACTTCAGAGCCGGGATGTTCGATAACTCATGCTCACCATCATTTGGAAGCGAGCTGCCCGATGAATCACGTACAACGGAATCGTGTCGGATTCACCTTGATCGAGTTGCTGGTGGTCATCAGCATCATCGCGCTGCTGATCGCGCTGCTGCTGCCGGCCTTGGAGAACGCGAGGGAGGCGGCGCGTCGGGCGTCCTGCGCCGCGAATGTGCGGTCGATCGGTCAGGCCAATTTCCTGTTCGCGACCGATGCCGATGGGTTGTTCGTGGGCGGCCGCGGGCCCAATGCGGGTCACGATCTGAGGCCGCAAATCATCATGAACAGTTTCCCGATCAGCGAGCACGGCATTTCGAATTTCAACGACCGCGACATCATCCAGTACGGCACGTGGCAGAAAAGGCCCGCCTATCGGGGCCATGGTCTGAGCTGGGACAGTTGGCAGGATTACGGGCTGAGCACACCCTCGCTGGATTGTTCCAGCAGCCCCTACATCAACCCCGGCCCCAAAGCGGCTGTGGGCTGGGGCGCGTTGGGCTCGCATGTCCAGCACGATTACATGATCGTGGCTGGCATTCTCACGGGCAATAGCAATCTGCCGGGCGGTGGTTCGGGGGCCAAGCGATGGGTCGCCCACGATCTGGCGGCACCCGCGATCGGCCTGGAAGACGAGGGGGTCGCCTCCCAGCAGATCGTCGCGGCCGACCGCGTGGAATGGGCAAACGCACGCAGCCAACCCTGGTCCAATCATGACGGGGGATACATGCCGCCAAGTGGGAGTCGGCCCGAATTTCAGAACGTCGGTTTCGCTGACGGCCATGTTGAAGCGTATGGCACGGCTCAATATCTCAGTGATTTAAACAGCGTGAACGCCAGCTACGACGGTGCGGACCACTCGCCACAGGAACTGTGGGGATCCGTCTTTTGGGGCACGCCATGACAAACTGCTGGAAGATACGCATGGATGTATGCGGTGTTCGTGCAAGTCGTCAGGCGGCACGGGGTTTTACCCTCATCGAGTTGCTGGTCGTGATTTGCATAATCGCAGTGCTGATTGCCTTGCTGTTGCCAGCGTTGCGTATGGCGCGGGGCGAGGCGAGGGCGGTGGCCTGTGCATCGCGGATCATGCAGACCGCCATGGCTCAGCACATATACGCCGCTGACAACATGGGAACCATGCGCCCGCCGTGGTGGCCTTCGGCCCCGCCCGAGGGTGTACAGGAGTGGGCTAAGGCGTTTGTGGCCGCGGGATATCTGGGTGATGGGCTCGTCGAGTCGCGATGGAGCAATCGCAACCGGATCTCGTCCGCCCTGGTGTGCCCCGAGGCCCCGAACGCGACAAAACACATCAACGATCCTTGGAGGGGAAACGAGGGGAAGATGAGCGAAAACGGCCGGGTCTGGGTCAGTTACATGATGCACGAGGGTTTGGCCGGGGTCGGCCCGACCGCCAACAGCAGCGGCCGGTGGGCGAAGTTCACCCAATTGGCCTCGACCTCGGTGATGTTTGTGGAGAAGAAGGACGGCTGGATCAAGGACGCTCCACTTGGCATCAACAACAGTGAAACCCACACACGAGGCATCCAGGGGTACCGCGACGCTTACGTGCTCCTGATGATCGACTACATCGTCATGCGTCATTCTCGCGATACACAGAATATCGCTTTTGTGGATGGCAGCGTCTTGAGATATGACCGGGTCGGCCTCGCCGACGAAATCAGCTTGAGCCCAAACCGGTGGTATGAAAATCTAAAGTAACCCAAGGGCGTTATCCGTCAATTTGATGGTGTGCGACACTTAATAATTTTAACATGTGCAGAACAATCGCATCACCATGACCATCAATGATGTTGCACACAATGTGATGGTTATCTTGGAATCAACCTATGAAACGATGTTTAATCTTGTTTTTAATGAGTGTGATCATGCATTCGGCTTCGGCGGATAACATTGTGATGCCTGATGGGGCCGGCTATGTGAACATCAAATCCGCTTACGGAGCCAAGGGCGACGGCCGGACCGATGACACCGCGGCTTTGCAGGCGGTTTTTGATGATCGACGGGCGGGGAAGGTATCAAGAGTTTACTTCCCCGACGGTGTTTACCTGATCAGCAAGCCCGTGGGCATCTACAACGGCACCGCCCATAGCAACGACCGCTTCCTGCGCTTCCAGGGCCAGAGCGAGTCGGGCACGATCATCAAGATTAAAGACCATGCCCCCGCGTTTGCCGACCCCCAACAGCCGGGCATTGCTGTGTGCTTCTATCAAGGCAAGAGTACCGGCGATGCGATGCACAGCTACATGCGAAACATGACGATCGATACAGGCACCGGCAATCCGGGCGCGATCGGATTTAGATTCCTCAGCAACAACACCGGGGCGATCGAGCGATTGACCATCCGCTCGGGTGACGGGCGGGGCCTGATCGGGCTGGACATGCGCCAAGGGCAGAATGGCCCAGCCCTTGCCAAGCACGTCTCCATCGACGGGTTCAAGACAGGAATCGCCAGCGGAAACACATTCTCGCTCGTCTACGAGCACATCCGTGCAACAAACGTCGGAGTCGGATATGAACTGGGGGGGCGGATCACCATGCGGGGCTTCGCCTGCGAAAGCTCCGGGCCGGCCATCGTCATCAAAAAGCATGGGGAGCTGACGCTCATTGAAGGCGACTTCCAGACGACAGGTGACGTCGAGACCGCGGTTGTCGCGGATAACAGTATGATCTTCGTGCGTGACCTGAAGACGCGTGGGTTCCGACACAGCATCAAGGCGGCCGACGGCACGCTGATCGATGGCGACATCGACGAGTGGTACGACGGGAAGGGGCAATCCTTGTTCGGCTCTGACCCGAAATCGTTGCGCTTGCCCATCGTCGAGACCCCCGAAGTGCCTTGGGAGAACGACCCGGAAAAGTGGATCTTCGTCCGTGGCGAGAGGGGTGAAGATGTCACCATGCAACTGCAAAAGGCCATCGATGACGGTGCGGATGGCAGCAAGTCGACCGTCTGCATCGCCGGCAACAGGCTGCGAATCACCGGTCCGATACGGGTGCATGGCTCGATTAACCGCATCATCGGCATGGCGAATGTCGTGGATGTGGTCAATGCGGACAACCGATTTGAAGACGGCAAGCACGCGGTCTTCACCTTCGAGGACCTGACCAGCGATGTGCTCATCGTCGAGCGCTTTTTCCTGCTCGGCGGCTGGGATGCGCCTAAAAACATCGCGATGTTCGCCAACCGCTCGGGCAAGGTCATTGTGGTCAAGAACGTTAATCAACGCGGGATCACCAAGCGTCCCGAGCCGGGAAATACGTGGTTTTTTGAGGACTTCTCGCCCGCCCGCGAAGCGACACTCCCTGTAGGCAAGGGCGAGAAAGTCTGGTGTCGGCAGTTGAACACCGAGACACCCAAAGTGGACATGGTCAGCGTGGACGGCGGGCAGCTATGGATCCTCGGGCTCAAGACCGAGGGCCGTACAACGCATATCAAGGCCAGCAACGGCGCGAAGGTCGAGTTGCTCGGAGGCGTGTCGTATCAATCGTGGAAGAATCAGGCGTTTGACCCTCCGGTCTTCGATGTCAACGACTCTGAGGCATCGTTCACCATCGGCTTCTATCACTGGAATCAACCGTTCTCACAGATCGTAAGTGAGACCAGCGATGGCCAGACTAAGACCCTGGGACGTGGTGAGTTGAACCCCTACCACTTGCCGATCTATCGTACGGCTAAGTAACAAAATTGCTTTCCCGGCCCCGTCCCTTACCCCCTATATCACCCTCTGGATTCGACTCAGCTGAAGGCCCATCGTATGCGAAAATTTTGTTGTTTGATCGCTCTACAAATACTCTTATGTTTTGGACCGGCTGGCTTCGCATCAGCTCAGGACACCCCCCCCGCATCATCGCAACCGACCGCCGCCACCCCGCCCGGCGAGACGGATCAGCCGCCACCTCGCACGCTCGGTGACGACATCGTGGAGAAGGTTCGGCAGGCCAAGTCCATCGGTGTGATCCTGATCGTGATGTCCGTTCTGGGGGTCGGTTTCGCCCTCGAGCGTTTCATGCACCTGCGACGCGACCGGTTCGCCCCCGACAACCTCGCGGAGAAGGCGCTTGGGCGGATGTTGGTCGAAGATTTCGAGGGCGCTCGGGCGCTGTGCCGCGCACCGGCAGTCAAGACCGGTTCGGCCCCCAAGCCACAGCCCGCTAAGGATTCACAACCGACGAGCATACTTGGTCAGGTGATTGACTCAATGGTCAAGCATCGTGATTTTTCCTTCAATGAGATAGGCACCGTAGCCGAGGACATCGTCTCCCGCGAGGTCCGTCAGGAGATGCAGAAGGCGTATCCGATCGCCGTGGTGGCTACGCTGGCACCGTTGCTGGGCCTGCTTGGCACGGTGATCGGCATGATCAACTCCTTCGAGGCGGTCGCGCTGGCCGGGTCGATGGGCGACCCGTCGATCATGGCCTCGGACATCTCGTTCGCGCTGGTAACCACCGCGATGGGCCTGATTGTCGCCGCGCCAAACCTCGCGCTGTACCACTACTTCCGGATGAAGACCAACGCGCTGACCGCCCGGCTCGACGAGCAGGTCAGCGAACTGGTCAGCGATTGGCATATCGGGCGGATGAATGCGCGGGCGCGCGGCCCAGAGCCGTCGGCTTCGCAAGCCCCATCCGCGCGCCCCGGCCGCCCCGCCAACAACGACCCGGCGATTGGCCAGGCGGGCAAGGAGACGACGCATGCGTAAGCGACGTGAGGATCAGGACGACATCATGGTTGAGATGACGCCGATGATCGACATCGTCTTCCTGCTGCTTATTTTCTTCCTGGTCGCCACCACGCTCAAGAAGCTCGACCGCGAGTTGCCGGTGCAACTGCCCGACGCGACCATGGCTGTCGAAGCCAAGGTGGATGCAGACACGCTGATCATCGGCCTCGACGCCCAGGGACAGCTCTACCTCGAAACCGAGCCGGTGACCACCGAGGCGTTCCACTCTGCGCTGCGGGCCGCCGCTGAGGCCAACCCCGACACCCGCGTCCGCATCCACGCCGACCGCGGCACCCCGTATCAGGCCGTGGTCCATGTCATGGATCAGTGCCTGTTCTGGGACCTGCGGAACATCGGCTTTCACCTCCGCCGCGAAGCCCCGGCCAGGCTTGGAGACTAAAGCCATGCCAGTCTCTCCCCGCCTCTTCCGCTGGCGAACACGCCCGTGGCTTGGCCTGTCCGTCCTCGTCCACCTGGCGGTCTTCGCGGTGCTTTGGCTGGTCTTTGTTGATCCACCACGGACCATCGAGGAGCGCAGGCAGGAACAACTCCAGAAGCTCAGCAGCCAGAAGCTCGAAGAGGCGGCGGACCGGCTTCGGGAAATCAACGAAGAGCAGATCGCCCGTAACGTCGAGCAGCTCGAGGAGATTCTGGCGGAGCTGAAAGAGATCGAGCACGAACAGATCGAGGCGTTGGCGGAGGAGCTGGCAGATCGGCCCGCCGAGGCGTTGGCCGCCGCATTGGCGTTGATCGATCAGGTCCTCGCCGCTCAGTTGCGGTTGATCGAGGCCCAGCAAGCCAACCGTCAGGAGCTGGCCGAACTCGGCGAGGCGTTGACAGCCATGGTGAATGCCGAGCCGGGCCAGGACCGCTTCCGCAGCTTCGCGGATGGGCCGGGTTATGACGCGATGCGTGCCTACGTGCGGCGGATTTCGCTACTCAATGCGGCGAACACCGCGATCGAGTAGATTCAGATCCTGCAAAGCCGCCTCGCCGAGGAACTGGCGTGGCTCAAAGCCCCCGAGTTGATGTTGTTGCAGGATGGTGCCGTCCAGGCGCAGGAGAAAGCCAAGAATCAAAACAACGCGACAGGCAAGCGGATCGAATGGAGCAAACGAGACCTGCGTGACCTCAAGGGCAAGACGACCCAAGCCCTCCGCGTCAAGGCCAATGACCGCGTGTTGGCCTATGCCACGGAGGCCGCGGACCGGGTGATCGATCGCCAGGCCTGGCACGTGGCCAATGTCAACCGGCTCCAACCCGAGGCGATTGAAGGCCAGCGCATCGCATACGAGGCACAACTCGAGGTCAAGGATGCGCTTCTGCAGACCCCGCCGCCGCCGGCGCTCACAGCGGCCGACCTGATCGCAGACGCCGGCGAACCCGATTCCGGCGAGGGAGAAGACGCCACCGAAAGCGGCGATGAGACCGAGCCAACCACACCGCAGACTGCCGACGCGACCATGTCAGTGACCGCCGATGAAGCCGCGACCGACGATACCGCGCCCGGCGATGACGCGACCGCCGAGGCGACCGAAGCGGGGGAGTCTGGTGAATCCGGTGATTCGGGGGGCGGCGGCAAGCCGTCGCTGTCGCAACTCTATCACAGCGGCGTCAAGGCCGAGCAGGCGATGGCCAAGGTGCATGGCAACATCAAGGCCGGGGCGCTGATCAAAGCATCGGGCGTGTCGCCGGGCAGCGCGAAGGCGATGGTCAGCACCCCGGCGCCGAACCGGCCGACGGTCGATGCCGCGACGCTCGACGGGCCGGTGTACACCGGCGAAGCCTATGAACGCTACGAAAAGGAACTGGCCACCGCCGTCAACACGACGACGCAGATGGTACGAAGCGCCGAAGCACGGCTTGCCGCGGCACGGACCGCCGCCGAGGGCGAAACCGCCTTGGCTCTGGCCGACGGCCTGACGGTTACGCCAGACACCGAAGGCCAGAGCGGCGAGACCGGCGAGTCGGGTAGCGCTGGCGCGGAGGAAGAGGAATCCCAGAGCGAGGGCGAAGCCACCGAAGGGGAGGACGAACTGACCGGCACCGGCGGGCCCGGCGGGGACGACAACCCCGGCGACGGCGAACCGGCCCAGTTCGATGCCGAAGCCCGCCGCCGCGCGCTCATGGCCGCGGTCGAACCCGGCCGGAAGATCGCCGCCGTGGGCGGTGACCAGCCCTGGACCTTCATCGACGGGTGGTACACCATCGGCCCGTTCCGAACCGGCACCTCCGCCGGCCTCAACGAACCCTACCCGCCCGAGTCGGTCGTCGATCTCGATGCCCACTACACCGGACCCGACGGACGCGAACTCGCCTGGTCCTACCGCAAGGAAACCAACCGCGGCACCTTCTATTTCCCCGACCAGGCCTCCAACGCCGTCAACTTCGCCTTCACCTACCTTCGCGCGGATCGCGACATGGCGGTCTGGCTCGCGGTCGGCTCCGACGACGGCATGCGCCTCTGGCTCAACGACCTGCCCGTCGAAGGCCCCGGCTGGCACGGCAACGAACACCCCTGGCAGTTCAGCTTCGGCCACGACATCCCGGGGTACAACTGCCACCTCCATTTCCGAGCCTACCGCCAGGTCCGGCTCCAGCAGGGGCTTAACCGCGTCCTGGTCCGGGTGGACAACGGCCCGGGGGGCACCGGATTTGCCATGTACCTCACTCCCGCGACCGCCCATACCACCGAGGCCCCGCCGATGGCCGAGGCGGCCGAAAAATCGCCCTGATATTGGTATTTTTGCCTTGACAGACGAGGCCCAGTGGGTAAACTAGCGTGGTTGACTTGGTGCGTAGTCAAGTGGTGTCGAGGTATCACCAAAGGCATGGTCGTTTCGCAGAAGTGAGGAGCCAGGATTTGATGGGAATCAGCCTTTCCCCGCACCGCCACCTATTACCACCCCCGGCTACAGCCGGTGAGACGTCGCTTCCAACCCAATCGCCTGAACCGCGGGTTCGGGTACGAAATACAACCGTCTGATCCGACCTCAATGTCTTTTGAAAACAGGAGAGACCCCATGATCCGATCCACCCTCATCGCTTCAACAATCGCCGCCACCCTCCTAGCCAGCAGCGCCCACGCCAGCGTCATCTACACCTTCCAGCAGGGTGTGGGTGGATACGCTGGCACGCAGGATGCCGAGGTGGACTCCTCAGCCCCTGATAGTAACACTGGGGGTTCTACTTTTTTTGCACTCACGCGAACCGGTGACATTGAGCAGGCATATGTCCAGTTCGACAACATCTTCGGCAATGGGTCTGGCCAAATCCCTGTGACCGTCACTGGTGACGACATCGTGTCGGCCACCCTCCGAATCGTGCGAGATTCGGGGTCCAACACGCCGATGCGCGCTTTCCAGATCGATTCCGATTGGTCTGAATCGACAATCACCTGGAATGATCAACCCGGAGGCGGCACACTCATTGCCAGCAACGTGAGCAACAACATCCAGGTACTCGACGTGACTGCATCACTGAAGGCTTGGGCCGATGGCACCGACAATTTCGGCTGGCGACTGGATGCCGGCACGACTGGTGGCAACCGAAGCTTGTGGGACTCATCGGAATCGAGTACCACTGCGGATCGCCCCCTGCTCACCGTCGAAGTCGTCCCCGAGCCCGCGTCCCTCGTGTTGCTCGGCCTCGGCGGGC
>CAZTLX010000154.1:0-10900 GCA_964614575.1 uncultured Phycisphaeraceae bacterium
GTTGGTGGGCAGGCCGGGTGGAGCGGGCACGCGTGGGGGCGTGGGTGGGGGTCAGGGGTCGAGGGTGAGGAGGTGGTTGAGGATGGCGGGGCCGTTGTTTTCGCGGACGCCGGTGCGGACGGGGTATTGGGTCAGTGCTTCATGGGCGTCGTTGAACCGGAAGGAGCGGACGGCGGATTCGCCGGGTTCGAGCGAGGGGATCGGCCGTTCAAGCCGAGGGTGGCCGGCGAGGGCGGCGAAGACGTGGAGGGAGACTTCCTGATCGCCTTCGTTGGTGATGACGGCGGTGACCAGGGCATCGCGGGTGCCGGGGGTCTTGCCGTCGACGAGGGCGAGGGTGGCCTGGAAGTCGATGCCGGGCAGGCCGAGCTCGATGGGCGTGGCGAGGTCGATGACGTAGGCCTGCTCGGCGCGGAACTCGACGCGTGCGGTGAGTTGCTTGTCGCCGGCGACCTCGGAGATGGGGAAGGCGAGGGTGAACGGCAGCTTGACGGTGCGTCCGGAGGCGATGGAGAAGAAGTGGGTGCCGGGCGAATTCTGCCAGCGGTCGGGGCCGGTGATGGTGAGCTTGCCGGAGATTGTTTGCTTGAAGGGGTTGGCGAGGGTGATTGTGCGTTCGTGGGGTCCTTGCCGCGACTCGATGAAGGGCGGGTCGAGTCGGAAGGCGGCGCGGAACAGCGCGAGTTGGGCGTCGATGCCTTCGATGAAGATGGGCGCGCGGGTGAGGGGCAGTCGGTGGCTGCCGTCGGTCGCGGCCAGGGGCATGCGGTTGCCGCTGAGATCGATGGCGACGGGCGTGGGGCCGAGGTACATCTCGAGGGTGGCGTCCGGGGCGGCGCTGCGGTTCCAGATCGCGAGCATGCCGCCGGCCGGGCCGTCGAGGATCATGCACTCGACGCCGGGCAGGGTGGGCATGCGTCCGACGACGCGTCGGCCGGCGAGGCGGTGGGCGAGGTTGGTAAACACGCCGAGCAGCGGGTCGGGGACCAGGGCCTGGCGTCGGCTGCCGGCGGAGGTCCAGGGCCGACGCAGGGCGATCGAGTCCGGCTCCTGCTCCCAGGCGTGGAGCATGCGCAAGGCGAGGTCGGTGCTGCGCTGCGGCAGCGGGACGTCGGTGGCGCTGGGCACGGCAAACTCCAGGCCGTGATGAACGCCCAGGCTCTGCCACGGCTCGAGGTACCCGGCGAGCTGCTCGGGCGTGATGCCGACCGGCACCTCGAGCGTGTACTGGAAGTTTGTGCCAAGGCCGGCGCGTGGCGCCTGATCCAGCGACCAGGGCAGCACGCAGATCGGCTCAGGGGCCAGCCGGATGAGCATCGTGCGGAAGCGGTTGGCGGCGTCGGCCAGGTCATCGTTGAAGTAGGCATCGGGCCGCCGCGCCGAGCCGACCTGCCAGCGGCGGATGCGCTGGCCGTGACGCATGACGACGGGCGTGAAATATGAGAGCCATGGGTCCGGTTTATGCTGCGCGACGGTCATCGCGTCCGCCATGTCCAGGCCCACGGCCTGGGTCAGCTCGACCGGCACCGGCTCCAGCGAGAGCGTCACCTGCCGCCCCCCCACCAGCACCCGCTCCACCGCTTCGTCGATCGCGGCCTGGCGCTGCGGCAGGTCGCTGAGCGTCGTGTGGGGATTAAACGCCGAGAGCAGCGTCGCGTGCAGGTCGGTCTGCGCCAGCAGCGGCTCGATCAGGGCCAGCTCGGTGTCGGACGCGGCCTCGGCCGCGAGCACGAAGCGGGTGCGGTCGGCCGGGCTCATCACCTTCTCGGGGGGCAGGTAGAGCAGCGCGCCGCTGGCGCGGGCGATGACGCGGCCCGCCGCGGGGCCTTCGGTCTCCCGGGCCAGCAGGTCGACGCGGTACCACCCGTAGCCCGGCAGCTTCGGTGTCCACTTCCAGTTGCCCGGCGACCCGGCCCCGACGCGGCGCCGGTCGGTCAGCAACGGGCGCATCGCCTGGTCATAAAGGATGGCCTCGGCCATCAGACGCTGGCCGCTCAAATCGCGCACGGAGATCGAGACCTCCGGCCGATCCGGCGCGCGGATGATATTGACCTGGTTCTGCGTGGCGACGCGGACGTGCGGCAGTTGCCAGATCGCCACGTCGTCAAACCAGACCTCGCCGCGGATATCCGGCAGCACCACCTGCTCGTGGCCCAGCGGGTGATCCGAAGAGGCGGTGGGCTGGAGCACCTGCACCTCGATACCGATCCACGCCGCTTCGCGGATATCCCCCGACAGCGCCACCGCCACCTGCCGCCACTTGCCCGTGGTCTTGATCGGGCCGACGGTCTTCTGGCTGTCGGCGATACGGCGTCCGTGCGCGTCGATGAAGTAGGCGCTGAAATAGGCCCCGGCGTTTTGCAGGCGATCGGTGCGCAGCATCGCGGCGACCTGGTAATCGCTGCCGGGCACCGCGGGCACCGCGCCGACCTCGACAAACGCCCCGACGTTGCCGCCACGCAGCTCCAACAGCATGGCATACTCGCCGGAGTGCGCCGCCTTGTTGTCCATCCGCACATCGCAGAACGCGGGGTAGTGCCGGCGGTGCTCCAACTCCGCGTGCAGCGGCTGGCGCTGGAAAGCGGGGTCGGACTCCTGCGGGTCGCGGCCGATGGGGTACCAGTTGGGCGCATCGGAGAGCGACTGGCCGATCTTCTGCCCCGCATCGTCGGTGTCTTCAAAGTCGTAATGCTGGACCAGGCGGGTGGCCAGGAACCCGCCGGGCCGCGATGAGCTGTCCGGGCTTTGGGCGCGGGTGGGCCCGGCCACAACCGCGGCCGCAAAGGCCAGGGCGCAGAGGCACAGCGATGGGATCGCGCGTCGGGTCACAAGATGGTTATCGGGTGTTGAAGGTGAGGGGCTTTGAGTTTGCGGGGGAGGGTGGCAGCTACCCCGCCGAAGCTCCGCCCCCGGAAGGGGCTGCGCATCGGCGGGCCTGGGTGGATGATTCACCCCGCAGCATCTGTTGCGCGACGGCCTCAAGTTCGTGGGTGGCTTGTGGGGTTTGGCCGTGGGGTTTACACTTTGCGGCTTAGAAGTCTCCCCGATCGGGAATCGCTGCCATGCGTTGGATGTTGCCACTGCTGATCGTGCTCGCGGGTGTGAGCGTGGGCTGCCACAACGTGAAGACCCCGGTGATCGCGTTTACCGACGACGGGGACTACCTCGGTTACAAGGGCGGCAAGGGGCTGGTGGCGGCCGAGGAGTCGCCGATCCCCGATGTGCCGATGCCCATCGGCTTTAAGCCGGTGATCTCGAAGAGCTCCAGCTCGTTCGACGGCGTGGTGCGGACGGTGAACCACGTCTATCAGGGCCGCGCCCGCCACACCGACGCGGTGGCGTTCTACCGCGGCATCCTGCCGATCCACGGCTGGCAGTTCGTGAACCGATCCGATCAGACCGACGGCTCGACCCTCCAGTACTTCTCCAAAGGCCGCGAGTCGCTCGAGGTCTTCACCCAGCAGGGCACGCTGGTGCGCAACCTCGATTCGAGCGTGACCACGATCGTCATCACCATCGGACCCCGCACCTGACGCGGTGGTCCCCACGCCCAGGCCGAACTCTAAGCCGCGGGCCGAGCGTCGGATGAACCCCTCATGCAAACCGAAGAACGCCACGAACTCAAGCAGAACGACCTCCAGGATTTCCTCGCCAACATCGGCGAATTCTGGAAGAAATCCGGCAACGCGATCCTCATCGTGATCACCCTCGTGGTGGTCGTGTTCGCCGGCTATCGCATCTACAACACGCGCCTGGAGGCGCGCTACGAAAACACCTGGGCCGACCTCGCGCTGACCGGCAGCCCCGCGTCCTTCGCCGAGCTCGGCGAATCGCTGCCGTACGCCGCGGCCCGGGCCAAGGCCAACCTCAACGGCGCCGACCTCTACCTGCAGGAAGCGAGCGATCCATCGGGCCGCGAGCCGGGCGAGTTGCCGGCCGAAGAAAAGCTCCAGCGGGCCCAGAGCCTGTACCAGGCGGTGCTGGCCGCGGAGGTCCACGAAGTGATGCACCTCAACGCGAAGCTCGGGCTCGCGGAAGTAGCGCTGGCCCGTGAGGACCTGGGTGCGGCGGCGACGCAGTTTGAGCAGATCGTCGCCGAAGCCGGGGAGGCCTACCCCGTTCACACGAGCATCGCGCGGCAACGGCTGGACAGCCTCGATCGCCTGCGTCACCCCGTGCCGCTGGCCGCCGACCCCGATCCCGCCGACCGGCCCATCGACGCCCCGCCCCCCCCGCTGCTCGACGCGTCCGACGACGCACCGCTTCAAGAGCAGGACACCCAGACGCCCGCGCCGGAGCCGGACGATGCACCCGAGGCCGCCGCGCCCGAGGATGCGCCCGCCGAGCAGGCCGAGTAATGCCCCGGCCCACACCGCCGCCGCCCGACGAACCCGATGACCGGGCTGATTTCGTGGCCGGCCCCGCCGCCGAGGCCGACGACCCCCGCGACCCGACCATCGTCGAGATGGAAGAGGACGGCGCGATCCGCTGCCGCCACATCCTGGGCCGCGACGCGAAGGACCGCCTCGACAAGCACCTCATGTCACGCATGAAGGGCATGAGCCGCCACCAGGTGCAACGCCTGATCGGCCTCGGCGGGGTCACCGTCAACGGCAAGACCGCCAAGGCCTCTACCAGACTCAAAGCCGACGATGTGCTCGAATGGGTCGTGCCCCCACGCACCACCATGGAGAACATCCCGCCGGAGGATATCCCGCTCGACATCCTCTACGAAGACGACGGCTTTATCGTCATCAACAAACCGGCCGACCTCGTCGTCCACCCCGCGCGTTCCTACAAGACCGGCACCCTGCTCAACGCGCTCGCGTTCCACTTCCAGCAGGAGAACGCCCAGCTCTCCACCGTCGGCAAGGACCAGGCCCGGCCGGGCGTCGTCCACCGACTCGACAAGAACACCACCGGCTGCATCCTCGTCGCCAAGCAGGACGAAACGCACTGGCTCATCGCCAAACAGTTCGAGCACCGCACGAACCTCAAGGCATATCTGGCCGTGGTACACGGCAACCCCGACCCGCCGTCAGGCGCGATCAACGAGCCGCTGGGCAAGCACCCGACCATCCGCGAGGCCTACGCCGTACGCCACGACTCGCAGGGCAAAGACTCGCTGACGCTCTACCGCGTGCGCGAGCAGTACGACGGCTATGCGCTGGTGGAGTTTGAGCTCAAGAGCGGCCGCACCCATCAGATCCGCGTCCACAGCGGATACCTCGGCCACCCCATCGTCGGCGACATCTTCTACGGCGGCAACGTCGTCGGCACCCCGGAAGTCGTGACTCCCACGCACCCGCCCGGCGGCCGGCCGTTCGTCACCTACGCCCGCACCAAGGAAGAAGGCGACAAGCTCGAAGCCCATTCGCTCGAGCGTGCTAAGGCAGAGCCCTGGCTGATGCGCTACCCCGCGCTGCACGCCGCGCTGCTGACCATCAACCACCCCACCACGCAGGAACGCCTCACCTTCACCGCGCCCGTCCACCGCCCCATGCTCGAGCTCATCCACGCCCTGCGCGCCAAGGGATTCACGACCGCCATCACCGACGGCACCCACGTCGATCTCGAAGCGGCGATCCCCGCTTAAGCGCCCCTCTCCGCCGCTCGCAGCTTCGCGCAAATATCCGGTAACCGGTGACTCACAGGCTTGCCTACGATCGCAGGAAACCGGAAAGTTTCGCGAAGCCGCAAGCGGCGATAGCCCATCCGAATCCTTCCCCCGTGGTTATTCCCCCCGCGGGCCGATCCACGGGGTGTCTTCCACGCCTTCGAGCTGATTCGCCCGCCGCGCCAGCGCGAACAAAAGATCGCTGAGGCGATTGAGATAAGGCACTACCACCGGGCCGATGTACGCGTGACGCGCCAGCGCCACGCAGACACGCTCGGCGCGGCGGCAGACCGTGCGCGCCTGGTGCAGCCGGGCCGCGAGTTCCGTGCCCCCCGGCAGGACGAAGTGCGTCATCTGCGGCAGCGGTTCGCAGATGGTGTCGATCAACCGCTCGACCTCGTCGGTCTGCTCGGCCCCGATGCGCGGGATCGCGGCGGGCCCGGGGTCCTGCCCGTCGGTCGGCCAGGGCGTCGCCAGATCGGCGCCGACCTCGAACAGCCGGCTCATCAGCGTGACCAGCGCGGGTTTGAGTTCCTCCGCGGCCCGGTCTTCGCACGCCGCGGCGCACAGACCGATGATCGCGTTGAGTTCATCGACCGTGCCGTAGGCCTCGACACGCAGGTCGTCCTTGTTGACCCGCTGCCCGCCGAAGAGGTCGGTCCCGCCGTCGTCGCCGCGCTTGGTGTAGAGCTTCATCGTGGAGCCATCATAGCCCGCCGCCGACGTCGGCGCGGTGGACAAACCTCCGCGCCCGCGTTGCGGGCGGGCTATTTTCTCGTCATGTCCTACAATGTGCTTGTGCCTCAGCGAACCACCCCCGCCAGCAAATCAGACGACCCGCGCACCGACCCGCCGTGGTATGGCGACGGCCTGAGCTTCAAATGCACGATGTGCGGCAACTGCTGCACCGGGCCGCAGGGCTTCGTCTGGTTCAGCCCCGAGGAGGGCAAGGCCATGGCGAAGTTTCTCAATATCAGCGAGCACGATTTCTACGCCAAGTACTGCAAGAAGAAGCTCAACCGCTGGACGCTCGACGAACGCCGCCTGCCCGATGGCAAGTACGACTGCGTCTTCCTCGACCGCGACGAGAAGGGCTGCGCGCTGTGCGGCATCTACCCCGTGCGGCCGACCCAGTGCCGGACCTGGCCGTTCTGGGAATCCAACCTCACCAGCAAGCGGGCGTGGGACGACTCGGCCAAGGGCTGCCCCGGCATGAAGCACGGCGGCAACTTCGTGCCCACCGATCAGATCCGCGTCATCCTCGCGTCCAACCCCCGTGGGTTGTAAAAAACGGAAAAGCGGAAAAACGGAAAAGCGAAAGTTCAAGGCCGCACCAACAAGCCCACGGCTGCGAGCCCCCCGGAAGGGGCGAGTTGCCGTGGGGTATCCCGTGATTCCCGAGTGATTATTCGGGGCATGTTCCCGGGGTATCCCGATGACGTCTTCACCCCACGAACCCGACCTCTGGCCCGCCTGGCGCACCGCCGCGCAGCGCCCCGACATCGACGCGGCGCTGCGTGACCTCTACGCCCGCCTCGACGCCGCCATCGCCGCCCGCGGGCCGACCTGCTGGCAGTCGGGCAAGTGCTGCCACTTCGACGCGTACGACCACCTGCTCTACGTCACCGGTTTGGAGATCGCATGGTTTTTGCAACAGGGTCCGGGGATCAGGGATCAGGGATCAGCAGAAAGGCATCAAGACAACCAGCCCCCGTCCCTTGCCTTGCCCCTGATCCCTGATCCCCGTTCCCTGAACCCTCTTCCGCCCGCGTGTCCTTACCAGCAGGACCACCGCTGCTCGACCCACGCCATCCGCCCGCTGGGTTGCCGGGTGTTCTTCTGCCAGGAAGGCACGCAGGACTGGCAGCAACAGCTTTACGAGCAGTTCCTCGACGAGCTGCGCCGCCTGCACGATGCGCACCAGCTCGAATACCGCTACATGGAATGGCGCGCCGGCCTGCGCGACGCCGCAAGCGCCGATCAAACATACGCCAGCAATTCCGACGGGTGATGGATGATCGCGTCCGCCCCGCCGTCGCGCAGCTCCGCCTCGTCGCGAAAGCCCCACGTCACGCCGACGGTGAAGAACCCCGCCGCGGTGCCCGTGAGCATGTCCGCCCGCGTGTCGCCGACATACAGCCACGCCTCCGGCTCGATGCCCAGCTCGGCGGCGATCTCCAGCGCTGCACGCGGGTCGGGCTTCACCGCGTACCCCTCGCGATGCCCGCGCACCGCGTCCCACCCCCATCGGCCAAAAAGCGTCTGCACCATCTCCGTGCAGCGGTCGTCCGGCTTGTTGCTCATCACCGCGAGCCTCCGCCCCCGCCGCGTCAGCTCATCGAGCAGGTCGGGGATGCCCGCGTACGGCCGGCTGTGGTCGTATTGATGCGCGGCCAGGTGCTGCTTGAACGTGGCGACCGCGGGGCCGATCAGCGCCGCGTCGTCGGTGCCCAGCGCGGCGCGGAAGAGGTTTTCCACGCCCTGCCCCACGAAATAGCGGTAGCGGGGCAGGTCGTGCGGCGGCCGGCCGAGCTGCGCCAGCGCGTGATTCGCGGCGTGGGCCAGGTCCTCCAGGGTGTCGGCGAGTGTCCCGTCGAGGTCGAACATCACGCCGCGGATCGCTTGCTCGGGTGCATCGGGGGGCATGGCGGGGAGTGTAGTTGAACGCGCGGCTTTGCACGTGCCCGCGATCCCGCCTATCTTTCACACGGGCATCATCCATCCGCTGCGGAGGCAGTATGAGCGGCAACCGCGGGCAACCGCAACCCGAAGGCCAGGCGCGAGCACAGATCAGCGAAGCGCTGGGCCAGATCCCTTCCGGAATCTTCGTCATCACCGCGGAGCATGAGGAGCGGCGGCTGGGCATGATCGCCGGCTGGGTGCAGCAGGTCTGCTTCGAGCCGCCGATGGTTTCGGTCGCCATCGCCAAGGGCCGATCCATCATGCCGCTGATCAGCGAGTCGCGCAAGTTCGCGGTGTGTCAGCTCGGCGAGGCCGACCGGCTGCTGCTGCGCAAGTTCTCCAAGCCCGATGAGGTCGGCGACGACCCGTTCCTCGGCCACGAGTTGATCCACGGCAAGCTGCACCCGCTGCCCATCCTCGCCAACACCGCCGGCTACCTCGAGTGCGAACTCGCCTGCCACATGGACTTCGAGGGCGACCACGACCTGTTCGTCGGCATCATCCGCGGCGCGGGCGTCCGCAAGGACGCCAAGCCCATGCTGCACCTGCGCGACGACGGGTTTGCGTATTGAATCGCAGAAATCAGTGAAAACGCAGGAAGCGCAGACATCAGGATGCGCCGCCCTTCGATGATGGGGTATTGTGAATAACCACCCAAGCCCGCCGCTGCGCAGCGCAGCGGAGTTGCGGCGGGGTATGGAGTGGCCCCGATGCCTGCGCTCCCTGCGTTCTGCGCTTCCTGCTTTACAATGCTCGCATGCCCTCCCCCGCCCCCCCGTCCGTACCCGTCTCGACCGACGACCCGATCAACGCCGCGATCCTCCGGGTCTCCGAAGACCAGATCCAGGGCTTTAGCGCGACGCCCTTCGCGGACATCGCCGAGCAATCCGGCGTGCCATTGGACACCGTACTGGCGCGCATCGCCGCGATGCTCGATGCGGGCGTGATCCGCCGCGTGCGGCAGACGATCATGGCCACCTCGCTCGCGCCCGGCGCCCTGGTCGCCTGGCGCGTCCCCGCCGACAGACTCAACGACGCCTTCGCGTGGATGAGCGCGAACGATCCGTTCACCGGGCACGTGGTGATCCGCACGACCGATGAAGCGACCGCGGGCTCGGCGTATCGGCTGTGGACCACGCTCAAGGTGCCGCAGGGCTATTCGATGCAGAAGCACGGCGAGCTGCTGTGCGCCAAGACGGGGGCCGAGGCGTTTCGGCTGATGCCGGCCAAGAAGATGTTCGCGCTGGGCGTGGGCCACCTCCGCCGGCGCAAGCTGGAGCCGGGCGACAAGTCCGATCAACCCGGCCGGGTGATCGACACCACGATCGTGGCGTTGGATGAGTTGGAGTGGCGGGTGCTCGCGGCGATCAAGCGCGAGCTTTCGCTCGACGAGATCGCCCCCGACCCGTGGCGCCGCTGGGCCGCGGAGATCGGCCTGCCGCTCGACGCGTTTCTGAGGGTCGGTCAACGGCTCAATGAGAAGGGCGTGATCGGCCGTTTCTCCACGTTCCTCGAACACGTCAAGAAGGTCAAGGCCAACGACGATCAGGCGGTGACGCGCTACAACGCGCTGTTCCACTGGCGCGTGCCGGCGGGCCGGGAGATGGCCGCGGGCCTGGAGGTCGGGCGCTTCCACTGCATGACGCACGCCTACTGGCGCGAGGGCGGTCCGGAGTTTCAGAACGTGAACATCATGGGCGTGTGCCACGGCCTGGAGAAGGACAAGGTGCTGGCGCAAAAGGCGGCGATCGATGAGCACCTCGATGCGGTGGGGATCGGCGTCGAATACACCAACGTCTTCTGGGGCGGCCGCAGCGAGATCAAGCCCAGCGAGATCATGCCGGAGGTGTACGAGGCGTGGTGCGCGGGGATGGGGGTCGAGCCGGGTACAATGCGGTTCGCCCCATAAGGAGTCTTCGATGGCAACGAACGACTGGCGGGAACGCATCGTGTGTGAGCCGGACCTGCACCACGGCGAGCCGTGCATCAAGGGCACGCGCATCCCCGTGGCGGTCCTCGTGTCCAGCCTTGCGGATATGTCTCAGGAAGAACTACTCAGCGCGTACCCGCAACTGGAGCCAGACGACATTCGTGCCGCGCTGCATTACGCGGCCGAAGCCTCTCACCGATCACTGGTCGCGTGATCGTGCCCCTCGTCGTCAAACTCGACGAAGCTCTCTCGGACCTTCTCGCGGCTCCGCTGGCGGAATATCAGTACGAAGCGAGGACGGTGCGTGGGCAAAATTGGGGCGGGCTGAAGGACCCGGACCTTTGGCCGAGGGTACAGGAAGAAGGCGCGTTCTTTGTCACCGCTGACCGAGGTTTTGCTGACCTGCGCGACTACCCGCCGGGCAGCCACGCCGGCATCCTGCTTCTGCGCCCTGACCGCGAGAGTCTCTACGCGTACCTTGCGCTTTTGCGCTCGGTGCTTGATCGTCACGACCTCGAATCGCTGCGCGGCTGCACCGTCGTCGCCACGAATCAGCGTATCCGCATTCGGCGACAACCCCTGCAATGATCCTCGTTACACTTGCCGCACCTTGGCCACGCAGCGTTACAAACTCACCCTCGCGTATGACGGCAGCGGGTTTCACGGGTGGC
>CAZTLX010000155.1:0-10872 GCA_964614575.1 uncultured Phycisphaeraceae bacterium
CCCGCCTGAGGCTGCGAAGAGCCGAGTTTTGAAAGCCCGCCCGCCCCCGCCGCGGGGCTGGGGGTGATGGCGGAGGATCGCGTGTTGAAGCCTGATTATCCGAATCGGCCGGTGATGTAGTCTTCGGTCTGCTTGTGTTCGGGGTTGGTAAAGATCTGGTGGGTCTTGCCGAACTCGATGAGGTTGCCCTCGAACATGAAGGCGCAGTAATCGCTGGCGCGGGCGGCCTGCTGCATGTTGTGGGTGACGATGACGATCGTGTACTTGTCGCGCAGGTCATCCATGAGGTCTTCGATGGCGATGGTCGATTTGGGGTCGAGCGCGGAGCAGGGCTCGTCCATGAGCAGGATCTCGGGGTCCACCGCGATCGCGCGGGCGATGCACAGGCGTTGCTGCTGGCCGCCGGAGAGGCTCAGGGCCGAGTCCTTGAGGCGGTCCTTGGACTCCTTCCACAGCGCCGCCCCCTTGAGGGAGCGCTCGACCAGGTCGTCGGTCTCGGACTTGGTCAGCTTCATGTGCAGGCGTGGGCCGTAGGCCACGTTGTCGTAGATGGATTTGGGGAAGGGGTTGGGCTTCTGAAAGACCATGCCGACGCGTCGGCGCAGGTCCACGACGTCGGTGCTCTTGGCGTGGACATCCATGTCGTGGATCTTCATGGACCCCTCGACGCGGGCGCTGGGGATCAGGTCGTTCATGCGGTTGATCCAGCGCAGCAAGGTGGACTTGCCGCAGCCGGAAGGCCCGATGAAGGCGGTGATCTGGCGTTCGCGGATGTCCATATTGAGGTTGAGCAGCGCGTGGAAGTTGCCGTACCACGAGTTGAAGTTGCGCATGGTAATCAGCGTCGCCGCCTCATCGAGGCCGGCGCGTTCGTCATGGACGACGGGCTTGCTCAGCTCAATGGACTCGGTGGTCAGGGTGTCGGTGGCGGTAGTGTTCATAAGAAAAGGCTACCTCTGGGGTGTTAACGCGGCGTTAACAATTGGCGGGTGTATGGTGAACGGGGGTGATTTTTGGTGTGGGGGCGGGGCTGGGGGGTTGCTTGCGGGGTTCAGCTCAGGGGTTTGGTGAACTTCATGCGGATGAACACCGCCAGGGCGTTGAACGACAGCAGGATCGCCAGCAGGATGATGATGCCCGAGGCGGCGACCTTATGAAATTCGGTCTGGGGACGGCTGGCCCAGTTATAGATCTGCAGGGGCATGGCGGTGAAGTCGTCCATCAGGTTCGCCGGCAGGAAGTTGATGAACACCACGCCGGCGAGGATCAGGATGGGGGCCGCCTCGCCGATGGCACGGCTCATCGCGAGGATCGCCCCGGTGCAGATGCCCGGGATCGCCGCGGGAAGCGCGATCGTGCTGATCGACTGCCACTTGGTCCCGCCCAACGCCAGGCTGCCGTGACGCAACGACATCGGCACCGCGCGCAGCGATTCCTGCGACGCGACGATGATGATCGGCAACACCACCAGCATCAGCGTCAGCCCCCCGGCGAACACGCCGCGGCCGAAGGGCAACTGCATATAAGGCGGGAACGACAGCCATGAGTTCTTGTGATCGATCCGGACGGGGTTGGTTCCGCTAAGCAGGACACCGCCCAGGCGGCTGGCCAACTCGGCCCGCTCGATTTCATTCACCAGCGCCCGCCGCGCCCGCCCCACGTCCCGGCCGGTAAACCCCGACATCGCCTGCAACTGGCCGCTGATCCACGGCTCCAACGCCGTCACGCCACCGGAGGCGTCGCCCAGGTACATGGCAAACACGTCGGGTTCTTTCAGCTTCAGGTCCGCCGCTGCCAATGCTTCGGAAGCCGCTGCCGCCGCCGATGCCTCGGTGAACTGCGGCGAACGGCCGATGGCGTCCTCCAGCACCGCCGCCAGCTTCCCGACCTCGGCCAGCGCCGCCTGCTTGATCGGGGTGACCTCGTCATCAAACCCGATCTCCACGTCGATCGGGTTGCCCTTGGGCTTATCGAGCATGATGTCCAGCATGCCCCCGGCCATGCGCAGGTGCTCCGCGGTCTTGTCGGTGATGATAAATTTCGCGGGCACCACCGCGCCCTTGATGCTCAGCCAAACCTCGTCGCCCGTTTGAACATCGGCAAACAACGAGGCCGCCTGCTCAGCGTCGGGCACCAGCGTCCAGCTATTGCCCTGCATCAGCAGCTTCGCACGCGGGCCGTCTTCCGAGGCGATGTCCCCGGCGATCAACACGTCACGCTCGAAACTCGTGGTCTGCCCGGTTTGCTCGTCCCGGATGCGGACGGAGGGCCGACGGACCTCGAACGGGCGGGGATCGGTCACTTCGTCATCGAACGCGGGCACGAAGGGGGCGTTGCGGTGCGACACCTCGCGGAAATACGCCCGGCCGTCGGCACCGGTGTACTGGTCATACCAGGACTGGCCGATCGTCCATTCCGGGGTCAGCGGGCTGCCGACCGCGTTGAACATCGCGGCGAAGGCGCTGATGCCCAGGATGCCATAGACGATCGACGGCACGCCGGCGAGGTTGGTGATGTTGGTCTGCACCACGCCGTGGAGCCAGCGCAGGACGCGGGCCTTGGGCCTGTATTCTTCGAGCAGGATGGCGGTGGCGATGCCGACGGGGATGGCGAAGATGGCGCAGATGGCGCAGATCAGGATGGTGCCGACCATCGAGGGGAGGATGCCCGACTCGGCGGGGTTGCGGGAGGGGCCGGTGGTCATGAACTCATAGGACAGGTAGCTGGCGCCCTGGGCGATGATCGAGGTGAGCAGAACCGCGAGGGTGAGCACGGCGATCAACGCCGCGATGAGGCAGAGGATCAGGAAGACCCGGTCCTTGCGGTGTCGGTTCTTGAACGAACGCAATCGGTAAGCGGGGGCGTTCATGGGTTTACCTGTGTTCGATTGGTCGGAAGCGTGGGTTCACGCACCGGGGGAGCTTATTCGTAGGCCTGGCGGAAGCGCTGGCGGATCTTCGCGCCCATGAGGGTGATGACGAGGGTCATGACAAAGAGCGTGGCGGCGGCGGCGTAGGCGGAGTAGTACTCCACCCCGCCGTGCGGCGCGTCGCCCAGGAAGATCTGCACCATGTAGCCGGTCAGCGGCTGGACCTCGGAGGTCGGGTCGAGCACCGCGGTGGGCCGATCCGCCAGGGGCAGCGGGCTGGCCCCGGCGGCGAGGGCGACGATCATGGTTTCGCCGACGGCCCGGGCGATCGCCAGCAGGAACGCCGCGATGATCCCCGAGAGGGCCGCGGGCACCACCACCCGGATGGCGGTCTCAAACCGCGACGCCCCCAGGCCGTAAGAGCCTTCCCGCAACGCCTTGGGCACCGCCCGCAGCGCGTCTTCGGAGAGCGAGGTGACAATCGGCAGGCACATTATGCCCACCGCGATCCCCGCCGCCATCGCGCTGTAGGTCCCGAAACCGAACGGGTTGAGCCCCCGCGTGCCGCCGACCTCGTCGGCGACCTGAATAAACTCCATCCGCAGCCCCGGGGCGATGACCGTCAGCGCGAAGAACCCGAAGACCACCGTCGGGATGCCCGCGATGATCTCCAGCACCGGCTTGATGACGTTACGGACCTTCATCGACGCGTATTCCGAGAGCCAGATCGCGGTGATCAGCCCCAGGGGCAGGGCCACCATCATCGCGATCGTCGAGACCATCAAGGTCCCGCCGACCAGCGGCCAGATGCCCCAATTCTTCACCTCGCCCAGCAGCGGGTTCCACCGCAGGCCGGTGATGAACTTCCAGAACGTCACGTCCGCGATGTTGCCCTGCGCATCGCGGATGTCACCCTTGGTGAAGAAGGTGATCGACTCGTTGGCCAGGATGATGATGATGGTCGTGGTGGTCAGGATCGAGAACGCGCCGCAGAGCAGCAGGAACGCCATGATCAGCCGCTCACGCAGGTTGCGGAGCATCCGGGACCGGGGGCGTCCCAGCACCCGGAGGGCGGGTTGGGCGAAGGCGGGGTCGAGCGTGGTCATCGCGGCGTCTTCCCTGGGGCAGAGGCGGGGTTGGCCCGGAAGAAAAACGGGGCGGCGTGGTCAGACGCCGCCCCGCGTTGTCTTGTCGCGAGCGGTGCGACCCCGTACCGGGGCCGACGGTCGCCGAGTGTGCCCGATTTAGAGCTTCTTGTAAACCTTGGTCACGGCACCCTTGATGGCGTTGCCTTCGGCATCGTGGAACTGCGTGCCGGTCTTGCGGTTCTTGATGTTGTGCTTGCCCGACTCATAAACCGACGAGGGCAGGCGGACGTAGCCGACTTCCTCGGCCAACTCGGGGCCGGCTTCGAAGTAGAAGTCCACGAACGCCGCGACTTCCGGCTTGTCCAGGCTCTTGGCGTTGACGTAGATGAACAGCGGGCGGCTCAGCGGGTTGTAGGTGCCGTCCTCGATCGTCTGCGCGGTCGGGGCGACCGCCTTGCCTTCGTCGTTGACGATTGCCACCGCGCCCAGCTTGTCTTCGTTCTCGAAGAAGTACGCACAGCCGAAGAACCCGATCCCGCCGGGGTTGCCCGCGACGCCGAGCACCAGCACGTTGTCGTCTTCCGACACCGACATATCCGGGCGGAAGTTGCCTTCCTTGCCCGAGTTGGCGACGACTTCGTTGAAGTAGTCAAACGTGCCCGAGTCCGTGCCGGGGGCGAAGACCTTGATCTCCAGTTCCGGCCACTCCGGGTTCACGTCCTTCCAGGTCTTGGCGGCACCCTTCTCCAGGAAGATCTTCTTGAGGTCGTCGATCGTCAGTTGCTTGGCGAATTTGTTGGACTTGTTGACCACGACCGTCAGGCCGTCGTACGCGATCGGCACTTCGATGTATTCGATGCCGTTTTCACCCGCGGTCTTGTGCTCCGACCACTTGATCGGGCGCGAAGCGTTGGAGATGTCGGTCTCACCCGTGGCGAATCGCTTGAAGCCGCCACCTGAGCCCGAGATACCCACCGTCACGCGGACGTTGGCGTTCTCCTTGGCGAACTCCTCGGAGACGGCCTCGGTGATCGGGTACACGGTGGACGAGCCGTCAATCGCGACGGCACCCGAGAGTTGCCCGAAGGCGGAAGTGCCCAGCGCCAACGGGGCGGCGAGGGCGGCAGTCAGGGACAGGGTTTTGAACGGGGTCATCTGCGGTCTCCAAAAAGGGAAGTAGTAGAACCACGCATGGTTCGTGTTCACGAGGGCGGTAAACTAACGAGGCCGTGTTAACAAACGGTGAAACCACGGTCAATTAATCGCTAGTCGCCGGGCGTTTCGCCGCCCGAAATGACCTAACCCTCAAACCAATCCACGCTTATGAATCAACCCCCGGAGATACCGCCGCGATCCGAGGCAGGATCAACCCTGAATGCCGCCCCCGCCTCCCCCGCATAAAGCGGGGCATCTTGAGGCCAATCCCGTTATCACGGACAATTTTCACCCCCGCTTGCTCCCCGAGCCGCCCTCCGATAAACTCTTGGATTCGACTAAATCCGCTGAGCGTCGCGGGCGAGCGGTCGCGAAGCCTCGGCCCCCGCCATCCCCGAACCACGTTGAAAGCCCTCCCATGATCGAAGCCCTCAAAGACGATGCCATCATCAACCAACTCGGCGGCCGGTTCAAGTTCACCGCCTTGGTCCAGCACCGCGTGCGCGAGCTGATGGAAGGGGCCCGCCCGCTGGTCGAGCGCCTCGGCCGCACCGACTTCGAGGTCGCCGTGCAGGAGATCGTCGAGGGCAAGATTACCCTCGAACTCGACACCACCGACGACGAAGCCGACGAAGAACTGGCCTGAGCTGACGGCGTGGGCACTTAAGCGCCCATCGGCATCATCTTCAAAAAGCCCCAAGCCCCGCCCCCCGCGGGGCTTTATCATAGAGGCCATGCCCGACCCCCCACCCAACCCCAGGCGCGTCCTTGTTGGTCTCACCGGCGGGATCGCCTGCTACAAAACCGCCACCCTCGTCTCACGACTCGTGCAGCGCGGCCACGACGTGCGCGTCATCATGACCGACGCCGCCACCCGCTTTATCGCCCCGCTCACGCTCCAGTCGCTCTCCGGGCACGCGGTGCTCACCAGCATCTGGGACCACGACGATAACCCCGACTCCCAACACGTCGGCCTCGCCCGCTGGGCCGACCTGTTCATCATCGCCCCCGCCACCGCCGATTGCCTCGCCAAGATCGCCCACGGCCTCACACCCGACCTGGTCACCCTCACCGCCAACGCCCTGCCCGGCGGTTCCGGGGGCACCCCCCTGCTGATCGCCCCCGCGATGAACGCCGACATGTGGGACCACCCCGCCACGCAACGCAACGTCGCCTGGCTCACCGAGAACCTGACAAACCTGCAATGGATCGGCCCCGACGAAGGCTGGCAAGCCTGCCGCACCCTGGGCAAAGGCCGCATGAGCGAACCCGACGCGATCCTCGACGCGGCGATCAAAATACTTTCTTAGCCGCAAATGCACGCGGGCAGACGCGAATCAAGGCAGACAGCAAGGAACCACGGATTGCCCAGTTTTCACCGATGAAAACAGGTGGTCCACAAGGATGCACCAAGGGTACAAAATCAAGACCATTCCGCCTTTTTGTGCCTTTTGTGCTTTTTGGGGATGGTTCTGAATCTGAGCAATCTGTGAAATCTGTGGTTAATCCCGCTTTGCTTCGCGTTCATCCGCGTTCACTTGCGGATAAATCCTTCTCCGTCTTCCACCCGAAGCCCCGGCGGTTGTCGATCCACCGCAGCCACGTCGGGGTCACTCGGTAGAAGCGTTGTTTGCCTTCCTCGACCATCTCGCGCACCTGCGGCATCGTGGTCACCACCGGGTACTTGCGCGTGTACAGGTCCCAGGCGTGGTTGAGCGCATCGTCGTCGGGCAGCGCCGCGGCGGTGCCGTGCATCTGCAGGCCGTGGATGTTCGCGGCCGTGTCGTCGTGGGCATAGACCGTCAGCGCGACCGCCGGCCGGGTGCCGAGGTGTCGGCTGTGCTCGGAAGCGGGCGCGGAGACCCAGTAGAGGGTCAGGCCTTGGCCGCGCACGAACTGCACGTTCGCGGCGTGCGGCCGGCCGGCGTCGTCCACCGTCGCCAGCGCCGCGGTACGCGTGCCGTCCAGGAACCGTGTGACGGTCTGCATCAGATCGAATTCGGGCGGCGTCGCGGGCATGACGCCATCATACCGACCGGATCAGGATCCCTCCGCCGCTTGCGGCTTCGCGCAGCCTTCCTGTCACCGGTGGCGTGAAGCTCGCGCGAAGCGGCAAGCGGCGCAAACGCGGCCGCAACTGCCCCCAGGCGACGTCACACCGCCAGGTGCTTCGCGATCCGGCTCATCGCCTCTTCGACGTTGGCCCGGCTGTTGAACGCGCTGATGCGGAAGTAGCCCTCCCCCGCCGCGCCAAACCCGCTGCCGGGGGTGCCGACGACGTGGGCCTCGGCCAGCAGCTTGTCGAAAAACTCCCAGGAGCCCAAACCTTGTGGCGTCTTGACCCAGACATACGGCGCGTTGATCCCGCCGTAGACCGTCAGGCCCGCATCGCTGAGCGAACGGTGGATGATCGCCGCGTTTTCCAGATAAAACGAGACGAGCTGATTCACCTGCTGCCGGCCCTCGGCCGAATACACCGCCTCGGCGCCGCGCTGCACGATGTACGACACGCCGTTGAACTTCGTGCTCTGCCGACGGTTCCACAGCTTGTGCAGCGGCACCTCCTGCCCGTTGCTCGCCTTGACGAGAAGCTGGTGCGGCACCACGGTCAGCGCGCAGCGCGTGCCGGTGAACCCCGCGTTTTTCGAGAAGCTGCGGAACTCGATCGCCACTTCCTTCGCGCCGGCGACCTCGTAGATCGAGTGCGGCACCGAGCCATCGGTGATGAACGCCTCGTACGCCGCGTCGAAGAGGATCAGCGTGCCGTGCTCGCGGGCGTAATCGACCCACTGCTCGAGGTAGCCCAGCGACGCGGCCGCGCCGGTGGGGTTGTTCGGGTAGCACAGATAGACGATGTCCACCTTCTTCTCGGGCAGGTCGGGCGTGAAATTGTTCTCGGCGGTGGCGCGCAGGTAAACCAGCCCGTCGTATTCGCCGTTCTGCTTCGCGGCCCCGGTGTTGCCCGCCATGACGTTGGTATCGACATAGACCGGATAGACCGGGTCGGTCACCGCGATGGTGTTGCCGTCGCCCAAAATATCGAGGATGTTGCCGGTGTCGCACTTGCTGCCGTCGGAGATGAAGATTTCCGAGGCGTCGATGTCGCAGCCGCGCGCCCGGAAATCATGCTCGGCAACTTTTTCGCGTAGCCATTGATAGCCCTGCTCCGGGCCGTAGCCGTGGAACGCTTCACGCTTGGCCATGTCGTCGAGCGCCCGGTGCATGGCTTCGACGCACGCGGCGGGCAGCGGCTCGGTCACGTCGCCGATGCCGAGCTTGATGATCTTCGCCTCGGGATGAGCCGCGGCAAACTCATTCACCCGCCGGGCGATCTCGGGGAAGAGGTAACCGGCCTTGAGCTTGAGGTAGTTCTCGTTGATGTGCATGAAGGGTCGATCCTTATTGGCCGCGAATGAACGCGAATGAACGCAAGTCAAGGCAGTAAACAGTCACCACAGATTGCACAGATTTCACAGATGAAAGACAGGCAGACACAAAAAGTCACATAAGGCACCACAAGTGTATGCCTTATTCTGTGATTCTTGTGACTTCTTATGGCTAATGCTTATCTGTGTCATCTGTGAAATCTGTGGTTAACCCTGTCTTAATTTGCGTTTATCCGCGTTCATCGGCGGCTACTTCAAAGTATCACGGGCAAACGCCTTCGCGGTTTCCAGCGCCTCGTTGATTTTGGTCGCGTCCTTACCGCCGGCCTGGGCGGAGTCGGGGCGTCCGCCGCCGCCGCCGCCGACCACCGGGGCGACGTGCTTGATCCAGTCGCCGGCCTTGAGGCCCTTGTCGATCAGCGGCTTGGCGACCGTCGCCATCAGCGCGACTTTCCCATCGTCGCTCGCGCCGGCGAGCAGGATCGCGGAGTCGGGGTGCTTCTTGCGGAAGACATCCATCGCCGTGCGGATCGCGTTGCCATCGGCCTCGCCGACGCTCGCGACGATCACCTCGCCGCTCAGCTCGTCCGCGAGCCTGCGCGCGACATCGACCACCGCCTCGGCCGAGGCCTTGGCCCGCTGCTTCTGCGCGTCCTTGAGCTTGGCCTGCACGTCCGCGAGCTTGCCGCGGATCACCTGCCGGGCGACCGTCGGCAGCGTCGCCTCGTTCATCGCCGTGGTGATCGTCGCGACTTCATCGGCCAGCATCGCTTCATCATCCGTCTTCGCCTCCAGCAGTGACTCGACGCGCTGCAGCAGCTCGTCCGCGTGCCGCTGCGCCTCGCGAGCCGCCGCGCCGGTCAGCGCGGTGATGCGACGCACCCCCTTGGCCACGCCCTCTTCGCTCACGATGCAAAACGCCTCGGCCTGCCCGGTGCTCTTGAGATGCGTCCCGCCGCAGAACTCGATCGACAGGCCCGCCCACTTCTCACTATCGGGGTTCTTGAGCAATTCCTCCGGGGGGGCACCGATCGACACGACGCGGACCTTCGGCGGGTACTTCTCGCCGAACACCGCCCGCAGCCCGTTGATCTTGAGCGCCTCTTCCTGCGGGGCGACCTGCCAATGCACCGGCAGGTCCTTTTCAATATCCGCGTTGACCTGCTGTTCTACCTGCGCGAGCTGCTCGGCCGTGACCGGCCCGCTGTTGGAGAAGTCGAACCGCAGCTTCTGGTCATCGACCAGCGAGCCCTTCTGATCGGCTTCCTTGTTCACCAGGTCACGCAACGCGCGGTTCATCACGTGCGTCGTGGTGTGGTTGTTCATGATGAGCGCACGCCGCCGTGCATCGACCGCCAGCGCGACCTCGCCGGTGACGGGCTTCGCCTCCCCAGCCACGACGCGCGCGAGGTGGAAGTAAACCTCGCCGACCTTCTGCGTGTCCTGCACCTGATAACGCGCACCGCCGGGCACCTGGATCACGCCGGTGTCGCCCACCTGGCCGCCGGCCTCGGCGTAGAACGGCGTCGCGTCGGTCACCACCGCCACACTTCCGTCGCTCAGCGGGTAGGCCGTCAGGCTCATCTCGCGGGTCGTCTCGGTCATCTCGTAGCCGAGGAACTGCGTGGCCTTGGGCTTGTGCTTCTGCACGATCTCGACGAGCAGGCCGCTCACATCGCACGCCCCGGCCCCGGCACGCGAGACCTCGGCATGCTCCGCTTTCGCCTTCTCGTAGCCGAGCATGTCCACCGCGAGCCCGCGTTCCTCGGCCATGACCTTGGTCAGCGCGATCGGGAAGCCATAGGTCGCTTCGAGGTCGAAGGCGGTCTCGCCGTCGATCGTCTGCTTGTCGCTGATCGCCTGCACGGCTTTCTCGAAGATCGCGATGCCGCGCTCCAGCGTGCGGCGGAAGCTTTCTTCTTCTTCCTTCAGCTCATCCGCGATGGCCTGCGGGTTCTTCTTGAGTTCGGGGAAGAAGCCGCCCATCTGCTCGACGACCGCGGGGACGAGCTTGTAGAAGAACGGCTCGGTGACGCCGAGCTGCTGGTGGCCGTAGCGCACCGCGCGGCGGAGGATGGTGCGCAGGACCGAGTCGCGACCCGTGTTGCCGCAGTGCGCGCCATCGGCCAGCGCGAAGGTGAGGCAGCGGATGTGGTCGGCGATGACGCGGTACGCGGTGTCGATCGGGTCTTCGAGTGTGTTGGGCCCGCCGCCGCCGGAATAGGCCCGCGCGCCGGTCACCTGTTTGATGGCGTCGAAGATCGGCGTGAACACATCGGTGTCGTAGTTGCTGTCCTTGCCCTGGAGCACGCGGACGATGCGCTCGAAGCCCATGCCGGTATCGACGTGCCTGGCGGGCAGCGATTCGAGCTTG
>CAZTLX010000156.1:0-10817 GCA_964614575.1 uncultured Phycisphaeraceae bacterium
GACCCCCGGAAGTGACCCCGGAAGTGACCCCGGAAGTGACCCCGGAAGTGACCCCCGGAAGTGACTCCCTGAAGTGACTCCCTGAAGTGACCCCCTGAAGTGAGCAAGACCCCGCAAGCGAGCAAGACACCCGCAAGCGGGCAAGACCCCGCAAGTACGCAGGGCACGCGCTTGTGAGCATGGCACTTAGCAGGCGTCGTCCGCGGCCTATGATCTTTTGGAAGCGCTTCGCCGTGGCCCCGACTTCGAGGCGTGCACGAACGAAGAAAGAACCAGCCCCACTTCGTTGGCGATTTGGTCAAGCACGGGGTGGGTCGGTTCAGGTAAGCCGAAGATCGGCGGGTGCGAGTATGCGACGCATTCTACTTGTCGGATTCCTGCTGGGGGGAGGATATTTCGCGCTGCTTTGCGGCGGCTGTGCCGCTCCGCCGAGCGAATCCCCGACCGAGGCGTCGCGTGTTGTGGAGGGCGCGGAGGAGGGCGAGAGGATCACGTCATCGGAACTCGATGAACTGACGCGCGCTTTCGCTGATCGTTATGTCGGGCTGCTCTACTCGGTCAGCGACGCCATCAAGAAAGACAACCCCGACCCGGTGCAGCGCCGCGAAGTGCAGACGCTGCTTCTGGACTGTTCCACCAATGTGTACGACATCGCCAGCAACGCCGATGCGTTCACCCGGGTGCTCGACCTCGTCGTCGTCACCTCCTTGCTCAAGGAGCATTGGGTGGACGACGGTCGGGCGGAGGCCGTCTTCGGCGAGCGCGGCGAGCCGCTGGCCCGCGTGATGGTTCGCGCGCAGGAGGAAACGCGTACGCTTGCCGTCAGGGTGCTCACCGAAGAACAACTCAGGGTGGTCGATTCACTGATTGAGGACTGGCGTGACGAGCATCCTCAGATGACGGGGGTTTCCTTTGTTCGCTTCTCGAACTTCTCGTTCGGGCGCGGCCGCACGGCCGCATCTGAGGTGCTGGCCGATCGCGGGTTGTTCGCCGAGATCGGAGAAGCGGGCCAGGCTGTGGATGAGATGCGCCTTCTGGGTGAGCGGGTGTTTTACCGGCTCAAGCGCGAGCCGACGCTGCTGCGGTGGCAGAGCGAGGCGATCAAAGATGACATCGTTGCCACGCCGGAGACTACCACCGCGTTGGACAATCTGAATCGGCTGGCCGATCAGTTCGAGGAATTTCCCAGCAGCATCACGAGCGAGCGGCAGGCGATCCTCGCGGGGGTCCATGACTCGCTCAAGCGTCTCGACGCCACGGCGGCGAACGTGGGCGCGGTTCTGGACAAGGGAAGCGATTTCGTCGCCTCGATCGAGCCGGCAAGTGAAGCGCTCGGTGAAACGTTGGAAACAGGCCATGCCCTCTTCGCCCAGGTGGACGAATGGGACCGGTGGACTTACGAGGTTCAGGCGCGCCGCTTCGACATCCGGGAGCACATCGAAGCGATCAAAGAACTCGCGACGGCTGCCGAAGAACTCGACGAGATGCTCACCACATCAAAATCACTGGTCAAGTCACAAGCATTGGAGCTGCGGATTGAGGAGGTCAGCGAGTTGGCGGACCAACGCATCACGTTCATGGCCGACCAGAGCCGGAGCGTGCTCAACGCGTTCTTCTGGCGCGCGATCGCGTTGCTGGTCGTGTTGTTCGCATTGCTGATCCTGTATCGACTCGTCTCCTTCATGCTCAGCAAACGCCTGGAAGGGGATGCGGGGGCACGCGCCAAGTCGTGATGCAGCAGAGGCGGCGCGTGGCGATGCGCATGGCGTCGCCCCGGTCACTCCGCCGCCGCGGGCGCGATCCAGTCCCACGTGGGCAGGGTGCGCCCGTCGCGCAGGCGCAGGCCCCGGGGGTGCATCGGGGCGCTGCCATCGTGGGTGAGCGCTTCGACCTTGAGCCCGACAATGTCGGTCTGCTCGATCGGGATGACTTCGCCGGGGTCGGCAATGGCATTGCTGTTGCGGTCGAACCACAGCGCGAGCCCCGTAAGCTCACCCCCGGAAGCTGCATCGCCCGTCAGTTCCCCGTCGCGGTTGTCATCGAGCAGGCGCATGGCGGTGTAGCCGTCGCCGGGCATCAGCCACCAGGTGACCGAGCCGAAGAGCTGGCGGCCGGAGGTGATGCGGCCTTCGCCGGCGGGGTCCCAGACGAGCAGGGCGGTGTCGGGTTTGACCCACGGGCGGCGTTCGGCGTGGCCGTCGCCATCAAGATCAAACCGGACGGTGTGCTCGGGTGTTTGCGGCAGCAGCAGGTCGGCCAGCGTGCGGTCGGTTTCGAGGCTGAGGATGATCGGCGTGATCATGCCCATCTTCAGGTTGTCGAGCCTGGTTTTGTCGTCCTTCATCTGCCGGGCGAGGTCGCGGTCGACGCCTTCGCCGTCGAGCTTCTGGGCCAGCCGGGTGTAGCCGGCGATGGCGTTGTAGCTGACGAGGCTTTCGAGGCCGGTGACGGGGCGCTCGTCGAGCTTGCGGTCTTCGCGGATGGCGAGTTGGTAGGCCTTGGCGTATCCGTCGAGCGCGGCTTGGTGCCACCGCGGCGTGACCAACTCTTTCGGCATATTCGACATCTTCAGTTCGGGCAGCAGCGACCGTTCGCCGCCGCGCTCGGCATACTCCTCCAGAATACTCGCCAGCCCGATGTGGTACAGCGCGTTGGCTTCGTCCAGCTCGATCGCCTTGCGGTGGTGCTTGATCGCTGCCTCGGCGTGGGCGTCGAGCGTCGCCTGATCGGGGACGGGCGGGGACCATCCGTCCTGTTTGAGTTGCTCGACCTTCTCGCGGATCGCCTGCTGAAACGCGTCCTGCTTGTCATCGCCCGGTTGCTCGTCGGCGGCAAGCTCCCACGCCTCGCGCACCTGCCGGATCGCCTCGTTGTACCGCAGCGTCTGGAGGTTTGAGCCTGCGCGAGCCATCCAGTCTTCGGGCAGGTTCGGCAGGTCGGCCTTCTCCTCGCGTTCCCATCGGTTGACCGGGATCATCTGCGACTTGAGCGTCCACGCCAGGTAGTGCGCCCGGCCGAGGATGTAGTAGCCCTCCGCGTCGTCGGGGTGTTCTGCGATGTAGGCCTCGGCGTTCTTGATGATGCGATCGACCGGGGCGCGCTCGGGCAGCATGAACATCGCCCAAGCCGGGCCGGTGAGAATCAATGCGACAAGCAGCGAGATGGCGTAGCGGTAGCGCATGGCGTGGTTCCTTTCACCGGCATCAGACGCGGCCGATTCACAACAGTTCCTTCAGCGGCACCGAGAGTTGGTCGAACGCCTTGGCCGGGATGCTCACCGTGTCCCACTTGGCGCTGCGGTCGCGCATGTGCTGCTGGTAGTCGGCCAGGCGCACGGCGAGCACGGCGTACCACCGCTCGCCGTAGGCGAAGACCTCGTGAAACAGCGCATCGGGCGGCTGGGCGTCGCACCAGAAGAGGAACGCGAAGGCGGGGTCGAAGTCCTTGCCGAAGATCTCGGCCCAGCGGGTGAGGCAGTCCACGTCGTCGCGGGTGACCCAGTTCTGAAAGGCTTTGCCGGTCTTCCCGGCGTGCTTGCGGCCTTTGACGTCGATCAGCAGGTTGCGGTGGCGCTTCGAATAGACGACGAAGTCGAAGCTCTTGAGCTTCTGAGCGATCCGGCCCCCGGCCCCGGCCTCCGCGGCCGCGGCACGCTGGCCCCCGGCGGCGCTTAGAGCCCGTTTGGCCTCGTCCACGGCGATGTAGGGGATGGCGTTGGCGCGGAGGTAGTGCTCGAACGCGCGGTCGTAGTGGAACCGCCGATTAGCCATATCGGCAGTTTACCGGTATTTGGTCGATTACCGTCAATATCGCGCCCGAGGGGCGGAATTCCGCGATCGCGCGGGGGCAGGGGCATAGGATCAAGTAGCGGGTGACCCTCACCCGATAACAGCCACGGGCCGGTTCGCCGTCCCGGCTGAAGCTGGTTATTATGTACGCGTTAACCCTCCCTCAGGGCCACGTGGGGGCCCGCTTCAAGAGAGCCGAATCGATGATTAACCAAACGAACGCCGATCCGGAAACCCCCCGGCGCGGCGGCATCGCCTGGCGTAACCTCAACTGGAACGTGATCAGCGCGATCGGTGCGTTGCATGTGATCTCGATTGCCGCGGCCCTGCCGTGGTTCTTTTCGTGGTCCGGGCTGATCCTCTTTGCCGTGCTCGGATGGCTGACCATCGCCATCGGCATCGGGCTGTGCTACCACCGCCTGCTGACCCACCGCTCGTTCCGCACCCCCAAGTGGTTCGAGTATGTGTTGACGCTGATCGCCAGCCTCAACTGGCAGGGCGGGGCGATCACCTGGGTCGGCACGCACCGGCTGCACCACAAGCACAGCGATGATGAGCTGGACCCGCACAGCCCGCAGCACGGGTTCACCTGGGCCCACATCCTCTGGACGCTGCACAGCAAACTCGACGGCATCGAAGGCCGCGAGGCCGCCAAAGACCTACAGCGCGACAAGTTCCACCGCGTGATGGACCGCTTCTTCTGGCTGCCGCAGGTCGTGCTGGCCGCGGCCCTGCTGGCGGGCGGCTGGTGGTTCCGCGATATCTGGCTGGGGATGTCGTGGGTCGTTTGGGGCGTGGCGCTGCGCACGGTGGTGGTCTTCCACTTCACGTGGTTCGTCAACTCCGCGTCACACACCTGGGGCTATCAGAACTACAAGGAAACCGGCGAGCACTCGACCAACCTCTGGTGGGTCGCGCTGCTGAGCTTCGGCGAGGGCTGGCACAACAACCACCACGCCCACCCGCGTTCCGCGGCGCACGGCCTGCGCTGGTTCGAGTTCGACATGACCTATTGGACGATCCGGGCGCTCAGCTGGGTCGGCCTGGCGAGCGACATCCAGAAGGTCGCGCCCGAGAAGATGCCCAAGGCCGAGCCGGTCGCGGCGCAAAAGCCGTCCCCGGCGAAGTCGCCTGAATCAATGGTCCCCCAGGGCATCGGCCGCCGCGGCTTCGGCGCGATGTGAAGCGTGAGCGGCAAGATACCCCGCCACAACTCCGCTGCGCTGCGCAGTGGCGGGCTTGAATCAGGCATAACCTCGCGCCCCCCTTCAAGCCCACGGCTGCGAGCCGACCGACAGGTCGGCGAGTTGTCGTGGGGTATTGGTCTCATGTGTTGGGAACCAGGATGCCCTCCCGATACGTCCACACCCACGCGCCTTCGTGGACGTGGTTTCGGATGTAGTTGTGCACGTTGCGGTGATGCTCCACATCACGGATCAGTTTCGCACCGCAACTCTTTTGCCAAATCTTGCCCGTGATTTGCCCGCTGAGCATGAGTGACAGCGCCTGTTTGCAACGACCCACCTCATGGCGGGCGTCTTGGTAGTCGCTCGGCAACTCAACCAACGCGTGGATGTGCATGCCGGACACGGAAATCGCCAGCACCCGGTGCTTCAACTCTTTTAGATCATCACGCAACTTCTCGACAATCTCACGCCGCTGCGCACGTGGCAGGATCACCGGCTGGCCGCTAAGCGATTGGCTGTACCGATGGATGCCGGCGTGTTCGCCGCGCGGCGGTGGATTGCGGTGATCGCCGGATGAGTGCTTCTTGTGCTTGCGTGAACGCCAGCCGCGGGGGTCGCCCGGCGGCCATGCGTTGTAGGTTGAAATCGTGACATGCCGCCAGCATTTACCCGGAGTTGGCATGGCTTTACGTTAACAGACTGAGTTATCAAGGCCAATACCCCACGGCAACTCGCCGACCTGTCGGTCGGCTCGCAGCCGTGGGCTTTGTGGGGTAGGTCATGCCCGCCTCAAGCCCGCCACTGCGCAGCGCAGCGGAGTTGTGGCGGGGTATCCACGCCTTGCGCCTCACCGCCGCCCGGGGCGCTTGAGCCCCCACGAGCCGCCGCCGATCAGGCCCAGGTCGAGGACCACGCCCAGGGCGATCAGCCCCCAGTAGCTGACCGGCGGCAGGCCGCTGCCGGGCAACTCGTGGTACGCGACGGCCGCGGCGATCGTGGTGATCGGCATGAACAGGAAGCCGAGCAGCGGCCAAATCCAATGCGCGAACGCGCTGCCGAGGTAGTCGCTGAAGATCACCATGAGGATGATGATGATCCGCGGCGTGAGCAGGCCGAGGCAGCCGAGCACGCATCCGCCCTGTGGTTTGTGGGCCTTGACTTTCATGGGGTGTCACCTCTGAGGTGTGCCGCGATCTGATCGAGCGTGAGGTCCTGCTGCTCGCCGCCGGCCATGTCCTTGATGGTCACGCGACCGTCGTTGACTTGATCGCCAAGGATCACCGCGAAGCGTGCGTCGCAGCCCGCGGCGTCCTTGAGCAGCTTGCCGACGTTGCGGGTGGTCTTGTAGCTGAAGCGGGTGTGTAGCCCCTGCCGCCGCAGGTCCGCGACGAGGCGGGGGACCGCGGCCGCGCCCGCGTCGCTCGCGGCGATGACGTAGGCGTCGGGCGCCGGCGCGTAACGCTGCGGGATCAGCTTCTTGTCCTGCAGAACCAGCGAGAGCACGACGTCGCCCATCCCGAAGCCCACCGCGGGCGTGGCCGGCCCGCCGAACATCTCGATGAGCTTGTCGTACCGCCCGCCGCCGGCCAAGGCGCGCAGGGCGCCGGTCGTCTCGTGCAGCTCGAAGACCGTGCCGGTGTAATACGCCAGGCCGCGGACGATGCCCAGGTCGTACTCGCACCAGTCGGTGAGCCCGAACGCGGCGATCTGTTGGTCGAGCTGCGCGAAGTCGTCGAGCCGATCGTCGATACCGACGGACCGACGCAGGTGATCGATATCTCCCGCGGGGTACTTGCGGCGGCACATCTGCGTGAAGCGATCGACCTTGGCCTCGTCCAGCCCCAGCGCCGTCGCCGCTTTCACAAACTCCTCCGGCGGCAGCTTGTCGCGGGCGTCGAGCAGGGCGAAGGCGTCGAGCATCTTCTCGTCCGGCACGCCGAGCTTGAGCAGGATCGTCCGCACCACTTCGCGGTGCGAGAGCTTGACCTTGACCTGACTGCTGTCCAGGCCCAGTTCGCGCAGCAGATCGACCGCGACGCCGATGACCTCGGCGTCCGCGGCGGGGCTGTCGAGCCCGAGCATGTCGATGTTCCACTGCCAGAACTCGCGCAGCCGACCCCGCTGCGGGCGTTCGGCGCGGCAGAAGTTGGGCGTGGCGAACCACTTGATCGGCTTGGGCAGGCTGTTGGCCTGCTCGGCGACCATGCGCGCCAGCGTCGGCGTGAACTCGGGGCGGATCGCCAGCTCGCGTCCGCCGCGGTCCTCGAAGTGGAACAATTCGGAGACGATCCCCTCGCCGGACTTGACCTTGTAGAGATCGAGCGACTCGAAGATCGGGCCGTCCACCTGCTCGAACCCGTGGCGTTCGGACACCCGCCGCCATGCGTCGAGGAGATATTGGCGCCAGGCCATATCCTGCGGGTAGAAGTCGCGCGTGCCTTTGGGGGCCTGGAGTTTCATGGGGGTAGCAGTTCGTAGTTCGTAGTTTGTAGTTCGTAGCCAGCAGGATCAGTCTAGCGAGCGGATGAGGCCTTTGAGCATCTTGCCAGATTCCTGGGCCAATTCCCAAGCATCCGCAGCTTGATCTCGGGTGATCCATGCCCGCCGCCCCGCAAAAATCAGTTGTGATTCCATCTCTTTCAGGGAACCATTGGCAATCCAAAGACAACGCTGAAAATCACGATTCGAGCCTCGGCCTTGCCCCTCTGCGATATTGGATGACACCGAGACGCTCGAGCGCTTGATCTGGTTTGTGAGCGAATACCTTTCATCTTCGGGGAAATAGGCGGTCAAGTCATAGACAGCCTCCGCCATATCCATTGATTTTTGCCAGACTTTCAATTCACGATACGAGCCTGATAGTTCTTGCATGATGTGTTCCCGTTTTAATGTCGGTTCCCTAGAACTTCAACCTACTCGCTACCAACTACCTACGACCAACTACGAACTGCATGCTACGAACTACCCCACCCCCACGACATACGCGATCCAGCTCGGGTCCGCCGGGGCGTCTTCCGCCTCCTGCCAGGCGTCGCGCTCTTCCGCGTCCTCGTCCTCGTTCTCCCAGTACACCACCGACGCGCGGAAGCCGGCCTCGGCCAACATCTCACGCACCTCCGGGATGGTCCAGAACCGCCAGTGGTACTCGAACGCCCGCGAAAGCTCCGAGCCGTCCTTGAAACGGAAGTGGATGTAGAAGCTCGCGTCGTGCGTGATCGGGTTGTAGCTGTGCTGCTCCCAGACGTACTTGAACTTGCCGATCTTGCACGGCGGCTTGTCATCGCGGTGCTTGACCGCCTTGTCATACCCGCTGATCGAACGCACGTCCTCGTGGCCCTCTTCGTAGCACTCGCCGCCGCCCATCATGTCGATCATCATCAGCCCGCCCTCGGCCAGGTTCTGCCGGGCGATACGGAAGTAGTCGATCACCTCGGCGCGGGTTTTGAACAGCCAGAACGAGAAGTTCTGGGCCGCGAGGATGTCGGCCCGCGGCTCGCCGGCCGTCCGCACGTCGTCCTGCCGAAGTTCGATCTGCCCGCGGCGCTCTTCGGGGACTTTAGTCAGATTATGCGCCCGGCCCCAGTCCAATGGCTCGGGGTCCAGGTCCACGCCGATCGCCCGACGCTCCTTGCCCAGCTTCGCCCACTCGCAACACACCGCGAACGTCCCGCAAAAATCCTCCCGCAGCACGCGCGGCTTGCGGCCGCGGCGTTCCTGATAGACCCGATCGAAAAACTCGACCTCGTGCTCCGGCTCCTGCACGCTGAGTTGGTAGAGCACGTACTTGTCCACCACGTCCGCCATCGTCTTGCCCCTGGGCAGGCCGGGCGTGCGGTTGATCTTCATCTTCTGCTTGGTTTTGGGCATGGGGTGAGTTTAGCGGAGGAGACAGCAGGGCGCAGGTCGTAGGGCGTAGGTTGTAGCGGGATAGCCCTTGGGCATACAGTGTTATCCGGCCCTACGCCCTACGCCCTACGACCTACCCCTACGACCTGCCTTCCCCATGCGCATCATCGCCGGCACGCACCGCTCCCGCACGATCCTCGGCCCGAAAGACGCCGCGACCACGCGCCCCATCACCGACCGCGTGAAGGAAAACCTCTTCAACCGCCTGCTCTCGCTGGGCGTGCTCGGCTACGGCCGCGTGGCGGATGTGTTCTGCGGCACCGGGTCGCTGGGGCTCGAAGCGATCTCGCGCGGGGCCGAGCACTGCACCTTTATCGATCAGGACCGCGAAGCCATCCGCCGCCTGCGGGAGAACCTGGAATCGCTTGATGAGGCATCGCGGGCCGCGGTGATCCTCGGCAGCGCGCTCACGCCGATCTGGTCCGCGGGGATGAGCGAAGGCTCGCTGGCGCTGGCGTTCTTCGATCCGCCCTACGCGATGGCCGCGGACGAAAAGACCCGCCCCGCACTCGACCATGTGATGCTCAGCCTCCTGCCCAAGCTCGAACCCGGCGGCGTCCTCGTCCTGCGCACCGATCGCGAAACCCCCGGCCACGACCTGCCCGGCTACGACGGCCCCGCGTCCTTCACCTACGGCAACATGGCCCTGCACTTCTACCAACGCCCGCTGCCCGACTCCGTTTAGCGGCGGGGCCTGCCCCGCGCTTCCCCGCTTCTCCCCGCTTCTCCCCGCTTCTCCCCGCTTCTCCTGATTCCCCCGCACCGCCAGCGGCGGGCAGGCCCGCCCGCTAAACTATTGGCGCTCCGGTCAGAGCCTGCCCCCGTACGCGTGCAAACGCCAAGGCGGCAACCCATGTTTACTTCCTTATCCGAAAAGTTCGAGGGCGCGCTGCGCTTGCTCTCCGGCCGCGGCAAGATCTCCGAGGCCAATGTCCGCGAGGCGATGGAGCAGGTGCGCGAGGCCCTGCTCGAAGCGGACGTGCATTACGAAGTGGCCGACGTCTTCTGCGACCGCGTGGTCGAGCAGGCCGTCGGCACCGAGGTGCTCGAATCGCTCAAGCCCGGGCAGCAGATGATCAAGATCGTCCACGACGAGCTGGTCAAGCTGCTGGCGGGCGATGAATACGACGAAGAGATCGAGTCGGGCGGGCAGCGCCCGCCGTTTACCTATGTCTCTCCTGGGCCGACCATCATCATGATGTCCGGCCTCCAGGGCTCGGGCAAGACCACGACCTGCGGCAAGCTCGCGGCTTACCTCAAAAAACGCGGCAAGTCGGTCATGCTCGCCGCGGCCGACCTCCAACGCCCCGCCGCCGTTCGGCAGCTCCAGGTCGTCAGCGAGCAGGTGCAGGCCGAAGCGCCCGGCGGTGCCGGGGGCAGCGGCAGCGTGGTCTGCTACGCCGAGCCGGACAAGGTCGCCGAGTACGGCAAAGCCGTGGGCGCGGCGGTGACCGTCTGCCGCAACGCCGTGAAAAAAGCGCAGGCCTCCGGCGTCGATGTGCTGATCCTCGACACCGCCGGCCGTCTGCACATCAACGACGAGCTGATGGGCGAGCTGCGCCAGGTCAACCAGGCCGTGCAGCCGCACCACATCATGCTCGTCATCGACGCGATGACCGGGCAGGACGCGGTCAACTCCGCCAAAGCGTTCAACGACCAGCTCGAGATCGACGGCGTCATCCTCACCAAGTTCGACTCCGACACCCGCGGCGGCGCGGCGCTGACCGTCAAGCACGTCACCGGCAAGCCGATCAAGTTCATCGGCGTCGGCGAGAAACTCGAAAACCTTGAGGAGTTCCACCCCTCGCGCATCGCGTCGCGCATCCTCGGCATGGGCGACATCGTCTCGCTCGTGGAAAAAGCCCAGGAGCAGGTCAGCGAAGAAGAAGCGCTCGCGCTGCAGGAGAAGATGGCCGCGGGCAAGATGACGATGGAC
>CAZTLX010000157.1:0-10782 GCA_964614575.1 uncultured Phycisphaeraceae bacterium
ATCAGGCGTCGTGCGGGCGACCAGCTCGGTGGGCGAAGAGAGGTTGCCGAACCGGTCGTAGGCGATGACGGTGTAGGTGTACTCGGTATCGGGTTCGAGGCCGCGCTCGCGGGCGCGGTAGAGGTGTCGGCCCAGCGGCTTGTCGCCCCGTGTCACAATAAACCCCGCCACACCCCCGGAAGTGTCCCCGGGCTTGTCCCCCGCCTCGAACGCCAGCAGGATCGATGCCGCGGTCTGGTCGGCCACCTTCACGGTGGGAGCCGCCGGCGCGGTCGCCTCGATCGGTGCCGGGAAGCACGCCACCAGCGGCAGCACCACCGCGTTGCGTTGCGGGGGCAGATCGTGCTTGGTCAGTTGCCGCGTCTGGCCATCGCGCGTTTCCTTCAACACCACCTCGGTGGCGAACTTGGGGTCCCAGACGTACTCCGCCACGCCCGCCAGGCTCATCCGACCGCCGTCCTCGACCTCGAACGAGATCTTGTCCACGCCGAACTCAACACATTTGTAGAGATGGCCGCCGATGATCTCGGTGGTTCCCCCGGCTTTGGTCAGCGCGATCGGGCTGCGGCACTCGGTCTTGATGCCCATCACCCAGGCCGTGCCGCCATCATTGACCAGCTTCCAGTCGCCGCCCTCAAGATTGAACTGTCGCGCAAAGAGCGTCGCGCCGGGGCCGACGTACACCCCGTGGCCGACGATGTCTTCGAGGAACAGGCGGCCCTTGCCCAGATGGCGGGGCTTGGCGACTTCCGAGAATGCGGAGACCACCAGGTCGCGGTCGGCGCGGTGGATCAGTGTCGGGTTCGGGAACCGCTTGAAGGTGAACCTCAGCCGTTCCAGCATCACCACCGGCTGATCGCCATCCTCGAACATGAAAACTGGTTTGTCCGGGTTGTCTGCCAGGGCGTTGGTGACTTCGAGCGAGGCTTCGAGCCCGACGATCCGCCGGACGTTGCCTCGGATGTAGATCGTGTCGCTGATCAGATATGCGCCGGGATCGCCCGGTCCGCGCGGCAGATACACCGTGGTCGCGCCGCTGTCGATCGCACGCTGAATCGCCTCGGTGTCATCGTCCTTATCGCCGGGCATCCCGCCAAACTGCATCGGGCTGACCCACTGGTCCAGCGGGTCGTGCGGGACCGTCGGCGTCTCCTCGATCGGCAGATTGAGTGTCCGCATCTCTCCGGGGAACAGCGACACCCGCGGCCCGGAAACCCACTCCTCTACCTGCCCCGTCGGCACGGGATCGGCCTGCTCGTCCTTGATCGCCTGGGCGTAACCCGTCGTCTCCACGTTCCGCACGAACAGCACCGCCCGCGGGTTGCGGTTGAGCATGGCCGAGCGATCCGCCGCTCCGCTCGTGCCGGCCAGCGTGCTGTCGATCAGGGTGAACACGCCGTCCGACCCGCCGTTGACCACCGCTGGTACCGCGTTCTCGCTATCAAGCTTGCGGACAAAGACCATGTTGTTGAAGTTGTCGATACCCGCCTCCCGCTGGCCGCGGAGCGTGATGTGTTCGAGCGTCACCGAGTTGACCGTGTGCCGCACGCGGATGCCCAGGTCGAAGCCGATCACCGTGACGTTCTTGACCATCAACGGCCCGACCTCGGCTTCATCGAGCCCCAGCCCCACGGCCCCCGGCTGCTTGCCGTCCTCCCCCGAGCGGATGGTCACATCGAACACGCCGCCCTGGTTGTTGGCGCAGAAGTTGAGCCCCACCGCCCCCGGGTTGCCCCGGCCGCTGTCGATGGTCAGGTCGCGCACGGCGTTCTTGAACCGCTGCGCCGGCGGGCCGCCGGTCCAGATCATATTTTTGGGCTTCATCGGATCGTCGTAGCCGGGGGCGTTGTCCGCCAGGCGGATGGTCGTGTGCTCTTGGCCCGCGCCGTAGAGCATGTTGAAGCTGCGTCGCCCGGCCCACTTGATGGTGTCGCTGATCAGGTACTGTCCCGGCGGCAGGTAGATGATGTTCCCGCCGCCGCGGTTGGTGTCAAACGCCTTCTGAATCGCCGCCGTGCTGTCACGCTGCCCGGTCGGGTCGGCGAGATACGGCTCCTGCGTCACATCCACCAGCCGGGCGTCGTCGGGATAAAGGATCGGCTCGTCGGCGTGTGCCGGGGCAACACATACCAGCGCAAGAGTGAAAAGCGCGCATGGGGTCCATTTCATGACCAAGCTCAAACTCAAAGATTCAAAACGCATTTTTGATGTACTCCGTATTCGATCGGTTTCATGAGTCATGTCTACTCGGTGTGATGATCCGTGTCGCCCATGGTTCGTGAAGGGCGGTGAAACACGGCTAGGCCGCCGGGGATCAGCGCCGCAGCGGCGCTGCCCGGCTCCGGCACAGCCGCAAATTGGTCCAGGTCAAACACCGCCTCGTCCACCGGGGTGTCGGCCCCGGGCAGCGTCGTGGTCAGCCAGTGGGTAGCTGCGAAGTCGAGCATCTCGCCCACCGGTCGGCGGCCCATGTCGGTCATCATGTATGCCCCGGTGCGAAACTCGATCCGCTCCACGCTCTCGACCGCTTCGGCAAAGGCCAGCCCCTCGCCCAGAAGCTCGCCGTTGACCATCACCTCGTATAGTCCGGTCGCGGCATCCAGCTCCAGCGTGATGTTCAGCCATTGATCGGCGGCGTACTGACGCAGAACCGTCATCGTCGAGCCATCATCCTCGAAGACCATGACATCCCGGAAGCGGCTGTCGCCCTTGGGGGTGCCGTTGTCGTGGTCGTGGTCGTTGATGAAGACCATCTGGCTGACCTGGCCGGTGAAAAAATTTCCGACATCGATGCGGTAGGACCGCCAGCCTGAACCGACCACATAGTCGTTGTACAGCGTGTCGAGACTGGTAGACTCGGTGCCCAGCAGTTTGAAACCGCCGACCGGTGGTGTGGCGTTATCGGTGTCGAAGCAAATGCCGTGAACCTCGCCTTCGCGGGTGCTCATGAAGTCGAAAGCCAGCACGGTGTTTCGCGTGATGGTGTAATCAAACGCCTTTTTCTTCCAGGCATTGCCGGTCAACGCCAGCGTCCGCCCGTCGTCCTCGATCGCAAAGGCGTCCGGCTGGTGATCTTGGTTGTGGTAGCTGGAGAGGTCGGCGGCGGCGAAGGTGAACGCGTCGGCAGGCGGGCCGTCGGCGGCACGAAGCGTGCCATCGGACAACAGCGCAAGCCGCACCGGACGTTTGCCGGCAGCGTCATTGACCTCGATGTGGAGCGTGCCGTGATCGTTCTGCCCGGCCCGCACACGCATGTCCAGCTTCACGCGCGACGATGCCTCGAAGACGCGTACCGCCTTGGCGTGGTCATACGGATCGCGGTCGGCCAGTCGCAGCACGTGATTCCCCTCATCGTTTATCACCCGCACCGGCGTCCACTGTCCGCTGCGGACGTTCCAGTCCGCGACGATCCCGCCGGGCGTCATGCCCTCGAAATCGTCATGCACAGGCCCCTGCACCGAACCGCGTATCGTGTGCGGCACGCGGGCCAGCCAGATGTCCTCCTTGTTGGAAGAGAACGTCACCCACATCGCACCGTCCGCGGGGTCGCCGTTGCCGGGGGTGATGCCGCGCACGTACTGCAGGCCCATGTCCTTGTGATCCACCGGCCAGACATCGGGATACCGCGACATCGGTAGGTCCCCGGCGATCACCAGCACGTCGCCGTCGAAGTTGATCCCGTCCTGAGACGTGCTGACCACCAGCGGTGTGCGCCTCCCGTCGGGCCTGGTGGACTGGAAGTTGCCGACCAGCGCATACCGGCCGTCGGGCAAGCGCTGGCCCCAGACTTTCGAGGTGCCGTGCCAGCCGAGCTGCGTGAATTCGAGTTCGCCGTCGGCGTTGCGTGACCGCTGGTCGTGGACAAGGCCGCTCGTTTGGATGTTGCTTTCCACCCAGCCGTCGGTGCCGTTCTCGGTGACCCCGACCACGGGCCCCTTCCAGACCCCGGCGATGCGGCCATCGGGCAGCGTCCAGTAGCTCAAGGCCTTGAGATCAGTCGCGGGGCCGGTGCCGGTCGCGCCTTGATTGAGCACGAAGTGGTAGTCGGCAAAGCTGCCCGAGTCGTCCACCGGCCGGCGGGCCTGATCGCGGTGCTCCTCGTAGAACTGCTGGCTGTAGAGCCGATCGTCGAGCATGCGGTTGGCCGCGGCGACGAAGCCGGCATCGCCGGACTGCGTGAAGGGTTGTAGCTCCGCGATACCCTCGAAACCCTTGTTGTAGAGCAGGCCGTAGGCGGGCCCGAGCGTGGGCTTGCCCTGCGCATCGACGCCGGTGACCTCGCGGACCGCGCGGACGAAGCCGCCCTGGGCGTTGTTGACGCTAGTGGCCGTGCCGTAGAAGGTGTTGACCAGGAGTTTGCCGGTCGGCTGATCGACGTAGAAGGCGGCGCGGGTGTGCGTGCCGACGTCTTTGCCTTGGATCGTCCCCAGGTCGCCGAAGGAGGTGGCGTGCCGCCAGTCCACGCCGTCGGCCGAGGTCGCCAGCACCGCCTGCGCTTCGGGCAGGTATTGCACCCAGTAGCGGTCGTTCCAGTAGGCGATCATCGGGTGATGGCGGATGTCGGACTTGACCCCGTCGCCGAAGCTCGGGGAGCCGGGCGTCGCGGCCCCGACGCCGCGCGCAACCTGATACAGATTCACCCCGACCACCGGCCGAAGCCCCCCATCGTGACGCGAACCCTCGGAGATCGGCGAGCCCGTGTAATGAGGCACGGCGGTGTCGGTCGCGCTGGTTTGGGCATACACGGGCAGGCTCCAGATCAGTCCGACCAGCAGGCAGAGAGCGGGGATGGCAGGCTTGCCCAAGGCGGGGTTCATCACGGTCTTTCGTGTGCGGGGAAATAGTGTGGCCCGGCGGTTCCCGGGCTGAGGACTCGGGCCACGCATGAGTACCGCGGGAAGTACGGGCGGCGAAGTACGGGCGGCGCGTTAGTCGGCCTTGACCGTGAAGAACCGCCGGACCGCGTTGCCGTTGGCACCCTCGGCCAACTCGATGTAGCGTGCCTCGGTCTCGCTTTGCACGTGACCATCGGTCATCAGGAAGTTCGCGCTGTTGGGGTGGCGGAGGTTGTAGCGGAGGTGCGCCTTGCTGCCGAGCCAGCGCACGGCCCAGTTGGGCGCGCCCCAGGTGTTGTCGGTGGCGCTGATGCGGGTCATGCCCGTCTGCTGGCCGTACTGCTCCAGCAGGCCGTAGGTCTCCGCCGGCTGCATCAGCTCTTCCGGGGCGGTGTAGGACACCTGGTGGCTTATATCCGGCCCCGCCGACCCGCCGAACATCTTGTTACTGGGCACGAACTGCTGGGGCAGGCCGTACATCGCGTGGGGGTTGGTGTTGTCACCGGACGACACCGAGTCCGGGCAGGCCAGGTCGATTTTCGCCTTGAATGTGTCCAGGTTGCTGCGGAAGAGGAAGTTGCGGTCCGGGACCAGGTCGTGGTCCCGCAACGCTACCGCCCAGCGGGTGGTAAACCCGTTGCCGCCCTGCCACGCCCCCTGATTCTCGCCGAGAGGGAACACGCCGAAGTCAGTGGCATAGGTCCAGAGCATCAGCCCGAGCTGACGTTGGTTGCTCTTGCACACGGTGTCGCGTGCCACGGCCCGCGCCGACTTAAGCGCGGGCAGCAACAGCGCGATCAGCAGCGCGATGATGCTGATGACCACCAGCAGCTCGATGAGGGTAAACGCGGTCGGGGTGGTTCGTCGCATGAGCATGCCCTGTTCTGAGTGGCGAGCCGTGAGGGAGGCCCATCCAAATCCAAGGCGGGCCGAAACCGCCGGGCCGACTTCCATCGGCCCAGCGGCAGGAGGATCCAATCAATCCTTACGCTTTGCTACGACGCCCGAGCATCAGCAGGCCTCCAAGCCCCATCAAAGCGAGGGACGCGGGTTCGGGGATGACGGCAAAAGTGTCGAAGTCAACAATCAGATCTGAACTTGTAGGAGCAAAGGCGTTGCCTCTTGCGCCGAACCCGAAATACTGACCATCACGAGACGCGACCGTAAACGTTTCGGTCAGAGTCTGAGAATGACTGTCGGAGTCCGTCAGGGTAAAGGCAAGGGTGACATCCGTACCGCTATATGTGCCCTTGAGACTGGCCGTATATGTTTCTCCATTGCCGAAATTGCCGGTCCAAGCTTGGGAGGTTCGAGTCGTTCCATTAATTCCGTCCCGGAACAACAACACGGGCGAATTGCTGGTTCCGCGATGAAGTACCGCAGCGATACCCGTACTATGGCCGGTGGCAGCATCGGCCAGACCGACCAAGCCGACGCGTTCGAAATCCTGAGACCAGAGACTCTGGACCGGTGTAAAAGTGGACTGAATCACGAAGTCTTGATTCGCGCCATTTCCCAGGTCCGTGAACTGGGTGAGCGCCTGGATCGTTGTGAAGCTGGTACTTGAAGTTTGGAGACGTGCGGCATCAGGCTGCAGTGAGCCGGTACCCGTCACAGTAAAATCGGACAGGTTGTCTTTGCCTGGGTCGGTGCCGAAGTCCCAACTGTCTCCAATGACGGCGGCCGAGGCCGTGCCGGCGAAGCACATCGCTGCGGCGGTAACAGGGGCGAGCAGTAAGTTGCGGTAGCGAGTCATGGTAAACCTCCATACATGGGAGTGAACGGGTTCGGCTCGGGCGACAGGCCCGCGGCCACGAAACAAAAGGCGCATCAAGTTTCAGTCACCGGCCACACCGTGTGGCCGGGCGTTTCAATCATCGGGACCGCCACGGCCGGCTGGTCGGCGGCGGGGTCGTCCAAGCGGTCCAGCAGCATCGCGCCTGCGGCCTGGCCGACGGCCAACTCGGGCAGGCGCATCGTGTCGATCTTCGGGCCGACCAGCGGCTGGTCCTGCTCGAAGGTGATCAGCGACAGGTCGCGGCCGATCTTCAGGCCCAGCTCCGCGGCGGCGAGGGACAGGGCGTCGGTGTCGTGTCGGCAGTAAGCGACGACGGCGGTCGGCCGGGCGTCGGCGGTGAGGATGCGCTTGGCCGCCCGCACGGGCTTCTCAAAGGTCAGACGGTGGGACTCGAGCAGGGCCAGCGGTTCGTGCCCGGCGTCGCGCATCGCTTTCTCGTAGCCGTCGCGCCGGGCGGCGTGGCTGTAGTGCGGCTCGGCGGCGTCCTCGACCGCGGCGGTCAGGTCCAGGTACATGATCCGCCGATGGCCGGCATCGAGCAGCCGGCGGGTGGCGGTGGCCGCGGCCCCCTCGTCGTCGGGATAGACGCAGTTGGCGGGCTGACGCGAGTTGATCCACACCGCGGGCAGTCGGTGGCGGCGGATCAGGTCGGCCATGCGGGGCGGGATGGCGTGGGTGTAGTTGAGCAGCAGGCCATCGACCATGGACTGGCCGAGGATCTTGGGCAGGTCGTCGTCGCTGGTGAGGCGGTCGTCATCGACGAAATTGACGGTGAGGTGGATGCTGCGGGCGTCGAGGGCATCGTGCAGGCCCCGGAGCATGTGGCCAAAGAGCGTGCTCTGGCAGTGGTGCCGGCTCATGAGCAGGCCCACGGCGTTGAACCGGCCGGTGGACACGGCCTGGGCGGCGGCGTTCGTGCGGTAGCCGAGCCTGCGGGCGGCTTCCATCACGCGGCGGCGTGTCTCAGCGCTGACCTGATTGGCCCGGCGTCCCAAGGCGAAGTTCACCGCCTGGGGCGAGAGTCCGAGGTGGTCGGCGATTTGTTTCTGCGTGACGGGCAAGCGAGCCTCCGATACGGTCGGCGATACGGACCTAGAGCGGTCTAGAAGCAGTATGCCCTAGAGCGATCTAGTTGTCAAGGGTTAATCTTGAGATCGACGAAAAACCGCTCGCAGGTCCCGGATTCGGCTTTTCTGCGGGCCCCGCACCAGCGGGTCCACCTGCTCGGCCCAGAAGCGGTGAAACGCCTCGTGCGTGGTGGCCGGCAACGGCGGAAGTGTCGCGGCAGCGAGATTGGAGGCGACATGCTCCACGCGGGTGGACCCCGGAATCACCGCCGTCACCTGCGGGTGGTCGAGCACCCAGCGCAACCCCCGGAAGTATGCCCCCCGCAAGTTTGCCCCCGCAAATTTGTCCCCCGCAAGAGTGCCCCCCGCCAGGGTTGGCGGGGTGTCGGCGGGTCGATCCAGCATGGGGGTTGAGGCGTTACACCAGATCGACGCCATCGGCCAGCGTCAGCCCGCCAAGTGTTTCGCCGACGTTGAACGCGTCGCCATCGCGGTTGTAGTGGCGGTGGTCGTATTCGGTGAAGGTAGTCCGCTTGGTGAACTTGCCCGTGAGCAACCCGCTGGCCAGCAGCAGGCGGACGAGGATGGCCACGCCGCGGCCAGGATCGCCTCGGCGGCCGTATCATCCACGCACCCCAATCGTCCTTCGCCGAGCTGCCAGCAGCCCAGCCCGAACTCGGTCTCGGTGGTGACGATGGAGCTCATCTCCAACCTGGTGCCGGAGCCCGACCAGCGGGCCGAACGCTGGTTCCGGGACCGGCCATCAACTTAACGTGAAACAAACACACCCCGGCCCCCGCCGCGCGGGGTGCCGAATACACTGCGGCCTGTGTGATGAGTTGCGAGGTGCTTGGGTTTTGGCGGCGTGCGTCTTCCACGCAGGAGTTCATGATGATGGTCGGGCGATTCATCCACAGGGCGTCGATCTCGGTGCTGGCGGTGTGTCTGGCCGGGATGTTGATCGGCTGTGGCGACGCGGGCGGATCGGCTTCGGGTGATGCGATCGAGCCGCCGGTGCTACGTTTTGCCGACACCGGGATCGAGGGCATGGAGGAGCTGCGGCGGGCGTTCGGGCCGTTCGTCGAGCAGATGGAACAACTGGCGGGCGTGCCGGTCGAGTTCTTCCCGGTGAGCAACCGGACGATCGCGGCGACGGCGCTGGAGCACGGGCAGGTCGATATCGTCCTCGCCGGGCCGACCGAGTACCTTTTCATCCGATCGCGGCAGGCGGTGCAGCCGATCGTGGGCATTGAGCGCGAGAATTACTACACCGTCTTTATCGTCCCGGCCGACAGCCCGGCCAAAACCGTCGCGGACCTGCGCGGCAAGACGATCGCGATGAAAGACACCGGCTCGACCAGCGGGCACGTGATGCCCACCGCCATGCTCATCGATGCCGGCCTCAACCCGCAGACCGACGTCAACATCCGCATGCTCGGCAACGCCCGCGTCGAGGCCATGCTCAACGGCGAGGTCGATGCCCTGGGTGACGGCGTCCGCGTCTGGCACGAACAGATCGAAAAACGCGCCCCCGGCAAGTTCCGCATCCTCGCCCAGAGCGATCCCCTGCCCCGCGATGTCATGATCGCACGCGCCGGCCTGCCCGCCATGTTTGTGGAGGAGCTGCAGAGGAGCATGATCGAGCGCGGCGACGAATTGATGGACGCCATGCTCAGCCCGCGCCAGCGCGACAAGTACCAGGGGGCAAGGTTTGTCCCGGTCGTCGATGCGGACTATGACCAGCTCCGCCGGACACACGAGGCGCTGGGACTGCCCTACGACAACTAAGACGAGCGGTCGGTCGCCAGCCGACGTGGCTAAAGGCCGATCATGCCCATCATCACGATCAACGAGGTCAGCAAGACTTTCCCCGGCGGGGTGCGGGCGTTGTCTGCCGTGAGCCTGGCCGTCGAGCCGGGCGAGGGCGTGGTGCTGCTGGGGGCCAACGGCTCGGGTAAATCGACGTTGCTGCGCTGCCTGGTCGGCTTCGAGCGGCCGACGGCCGGACGCATCACGATCGATCAGGTCGCGGTGACGCAGATCGGTCGGCGATCCGCGGCGATGCGGGCGATGCGGCGACGCGTCGGCATGGTGTTTCAACGCTTCGGACTGGTGCCGGGCCTCAGCGCGCACGCGAACGTGATGCTCGGCGCGCTGGGACGGACACGGCTGTGGCGCTTAACACCCTGGACCGCGCGGGCGGCGGATCGGCGGCAGGCGATGGCGTGCCTGGACCGCGTGGGCCTGGCCCACATCGCGGGCCAGCGCACCGACACGCTCTCCGGCGGGCAGCAGCAGCGCGTCGCGATCGCCCGGCTGCTTATGCAACGCCCGGCGATCGTCCTGGCCGATGAGCCGATCGCCAGCCTCGACCCCCGCGCCGGCCGCGAGGTCATGGACCTGCTCTGGGGCGTGGCCCAGGAAGAAAAACTCACCGTCATCTGCACGCTCCACCAGCTCGATGTCGCGCTGGCGTACGGCCAACGCATCGTCGGGCTGCGCGACGGCAAGAAGGTGCTCGATGAGCCACGCGCCCGGCTCACCGCCGACGACCTGGCCGGGCTCTACACCGACCACCCCCAAAACCCCGGCACGCCACACCCCGATCAACACAAGACCGCTGCGCTCAGCCACCGGAAATTAGTTGCGGCCGAGCATTGACCTACACCTGTAGCGCATAAGCAGGAGGACACACGAATTGTGAAAGACCCCGCCGCCACCATCCCGTCCCCGACCCCCGCGCCGCCGCCGCGCTTCGTGCGCCTGCCGGTGCTCTCCTGGCTGGCGTGGGTGGTGTTCCTCGCGGTGCTGATCCACGGGCTGATGCAGGCACGCGTCACGCCCTGGCGCTTGCTGCGTGGCGCCGAAAACCTCGGAGGGTTTCTGGCGCAGGCGTTCCCACCGGACCTGAGCAGGCTTGGCTCGGCATCGTGGTCAATGCTGGAAACGCTGCAGATGGCGCTGGTGGGCGTCACGGCCGGCGTGGTGCTGAGTCTTCCGCTCGCGATACTTTGTGCCGCCAACACCAGCCCACATCCGCTGGTGCGCCACGCAACCCGGACAGCCGTGGCGATCATGCGCA
>CAZTLX010000158.1:0-10762 GCA_964614575.1 uncultured Phycisphaeraceae bacterium
AGCTGTCGGATTGTTGGAGGCCGCGAGGCGTCCAGCCGAGCATCTTGTCGGCGCCGAGCCAGATCAATCCGCCGAGGACCAGCAGGAGGGTCGGCAGGGCCAGGAAGACGAGCTTATGTCGCAGGCAGCAGGCGAGGATCGGGGCGTATGCGAGGATGAACATTCGGAAGAACAGAAGCAACCCGCCGATGGCGAGGAGGACGAAGAGCAGGTTGCGGGCCATGCCGTGCTGCGGGCCCAGGGGCTCCCACGCGCGTGCGAGCAGGATGCCGACGAGGACCGCGGCGAGGAGGCTGGAGGCGATCCGGCCGAGGCGCATCCAGCGCTCGGGCAGTTTCAGGCGTGGCCGGTAGCCGAGCAACAGGTGCGCCAGCGGCGGGAGGATCGTCAGCGCGATGATGATCGACGCGACCAGCGCGAAGGTTTTGGTGAACGCGAGCGGTCGGAAGAGCTTGCCCTCGGCTCCGACCATGACAAAGACCGGCAGGAAGCCGATGACCGTGGTCATGACCGCGGTGAGCACGGCCGAGCCGACCTCGGAAGCGGCGCGGTGGATCACGTCGATGCGTCGATCACCCGGCTCGGCTTCGTGGAGGTGGTTGAGGATGTTCTCGGTGAGCACGATGCCCATGTCGACGACCGTGCCGATGGCGATGGCGATGCCGGCGAGGGCGACCACGTTCGCATCGACGCCGAACAGTTTCATCGCGATAAACGTGAACAGCACGGTCGTCGGGAGCATCAGGCTGATGAGCAGGCTCGAGCGGAGGTGGAAGACCATCACCAGCACGACGATGACGGTGACCAGCACCTGCTGGATGAGCGCGTTGTTGAGGGTGTCGAGGGTCTCGAAGATGAGCTGAGAGCGGTCATAGAACGGGACGACGGTGACGCGGCTGGTGGTGATCCAATGGGGCCAGGCGGCACGGTCGCGCTGATCGAGCCAGGCGAGCCACGCGGGTTGGTTGAGCGTCAGGCCGTCGTCGGCGAAGGCCTCGATGCTGTTCTCAATCGCGAAGTTTCGGACCTGATCGATCGAGACCGCGTGCCAGTTGATGACCGCTTTGCGGGGCAGGCCGGGCGCGATCTCGTCCAGCGTCTGATGGATGCTGTTGAGTGTCTTGAGCGGGTTCTCGCCGTAGCGTGCGGTGACCACGCCGCCGACCGCTTCGGCGCCGTTCTTGTCCAGGACCCCGCGGCGTTCGGCCGGTCCCAACTGCACGACGGCGACCTGGGCGACCGTGATCGCCGCGCCGTCGGTTGCCTTGACCACCGCTTTGTTCAGGTCTTGGGCCGAGTCGATAAAGCCCAGCCCGCGGATCATGTACTCGACGCCGTTGTCCTCGATGGTGCCGGCCGAGACGTCGAGGTTGGCGTTGCCGATCGCGCGGTAGACGTCGTCCAACGTGACGCCGTAGGTGTGCATGGCGTCGGGGTCGAGGTCGACCTGGTACTCGCGGACGAACCCGCCGACGGACGCGGCCTCGGACACGCCGTCGGCTGCGGCCAGCGCGTAGCGGAGATAGAAGTCCTGGATGGACCGCAGCTCGGCCGGGTCCCATCCGCCGGCGGGGTTGCCGTCGGGGTCGCGGCCTTCGAGGGTGTACCAGAAGACCTGGCCGAGGCCCGTGGCGTCGGGGCCGAGCGTGGGTTTGACGTCGGCGGGCAGCATCCCGGCCGGCAGCGAGGCGAGCTTCTCGAGCAGCCGGCTGCGCGACCAGTAGAAGTCGATGTCTTCCGCGAAGATGACATAGATCGATGAGAAGCCGAAGTAGGAGAAGCTGCGGATGCTCTTGACGCCGGGCACGCCCTGCAGGGCGGTGGTCAGCGGGAAGGTGACCTGGTCCTCGATGTCCTGCGGGCTGTGGCCGGGCCAAGGGGTAAAGACGATCTGCTGGTTCTCGCCCAGATCGGGGATCGCATCGACAGGCACCGGGTCGCGATCAAGCCCTGCGACATCCCAATCAAACGGCGCGACCATGATCCCCCAACCGACCAGCAGCAGCGCCGCCAGCAGCACGACCAACTTCTGATGCAGGCAGAATCCGATCAGCCGGCCGGTGATCGAGCGGGTCGGGTCACTCACGGTCGCCCCCGTTGGATGGGGTCAACGGCTCGACGTGTTTGCGGATCGTCTCGAATGCCGAGCGGAGGGAAGCGAGGTCTCGCGCGTCCATCGCTTCACGGAGGCCGGATTCGATCCCCGGCCGGACCCGTGCCCACGTCTGCGCCTGTGGCGTGTCGTCCGGTGCAGCTTTGGGCAGCGCGGCGAAGGCTCGGCGCAGATCACGCATCGCCGTGCGCGCCGCTTCCAGGTCGCCGCCCCAGACCAGCCGCCGGGCCACCTCGTATTGTTCGATCAGCCGGGGCAGACCATCGGCCAAGGAGGCGGTGGGCATCGGCGGGACGTAGTAGTCCGAGCGATCCATCACAGAATCGCTCGCCATCGCGTGCCCGGCGTGCGGGTCGTCGCCTGCCGCGGCCGCGCCCTGATTCATCATGCTCGGCTTGGCCTGGATCTGCAGGGCGCTGTCGATCATGAAGTTGCCGCGCACCGCAACCGCTTCACCTTCGGCAAGCCCTTCGGTCACGATCACATAGCCCTCGCCAACGGGCCCGAGCTTGACCACGCGGCCCTCAAACTTAGGCTGCTCGTGCGTGCCGGTCTGCACATACACCACGCCGCGCACGCCGGTCCGCAGCACCGCGCCGCGGGGCACGACCAGCGGGGGTTCGACGTCCTCGGCTTGAAGGGGCGCGTAACCCAACTCCTCGATGGGCACCAGCGCCATCCCGCAGACATCGCACGCGCCCGGGCCGTCCTTGATGATCTGCGGGTGCATCGGCGAGACCCATTTCCCCGCCAGCTCGCTGGAGACCACGCGGCCGCCGCTTGCGAGCTGCGATAAGACGCTGCCTCGCGCGAACATGCCCGGGCGCAGTCGGCCATGCGCGTTGTCCACATCCACCCGGACGCGCACCGTGCGCGTTCTTTCATCGAGCACCGGGCTGATGAACGCGACGCGGCCGGTGAACGCCTCATCGCCCAACGCCTCCACGGTGAACGACACCGATTGCCCGTACCGCAGCCAGGGCAGGTCCGACTCGTAGGCCTCGAGCATCAGCCAGACGTGGGACAGGTCGGCGAGGGTGTAGAGCCGATCGCCTTCCATGACGTAGCTGCCCTCCGAGACATAGCGCTCGGTCACGACCCCCGCGCTGGGCGCGTAGAGCGTGACGTGGTCGTCCGGCTCGCCACGCCGGGCGATGGCCTCGATCTGCTGCGCGGTCAGGCCCAGCAGCCGCAGCTTGTCCTGCGCGGTCTTGAGCAACCGCTCGCTGGTGCGGCGGGCCGCCTCCGACGTATCGCCGCGAAGCGCCTGGACCGCGTCCTGCGCGTTGATCAGTTCCTGCTGCGCGACCAGCAGCTCGGGGCTGTAGATTTCGGCGAGGTGGTCGCCCTCGCGGACGCGGACGCCGGTGTAATCGACATACAGCCGATCCAGCCGGCCGGGCATGTAGGCGGTGATGTAGGACAGCCGCGTTTCGTCGGCGGTGATCCGGCCGACCATCCGCACCGGGCGCGGGAGGAAGCGCCGCTGGGCGGGGATGGTTTCGACGTTGATCAGCGCGGCCGCCTCGGGGGTCAGCGCGACCTCGCGCGGGCCCAGCGCCGCGGAGGCATCCGACCCGACGGGGATCAGCGCCATGTTGCAGATCGGGCACAGGTCGTCGGGGTTGGGCATCCGCACGTCCGGGTGCATCGAACAGGTGTACTCCCGCTCGCTTTGTGCGACCGTGGCGTTACCCCCCGGACCGTCTCCGCCACGCAGCACAAAGCCAAGGATCAGCGCGAAGAGCATCAAAACGACGACGATCGCATCGCCGCCCCGGTGCCACGCGGCCTTGCCCCAGCCGCTTACGCGTTTGCCCAGGTCATTCATGGTCAGGGCCCTCCGAATAAGCCGGGCCGTCGTCAGCCTCGCGGCCCGCGACATCGCCCATCACCGCGGCCAGATCGGCGCGGCCCTGCTCATAACGGGCGTGGGCACGGTGGGTCGCCAGTTCCAGGTCCAGGGTCCGCTGCCAGTCGTCCATCAACTGGAGAAAGCTCACGCGGCCCGTGCGGTAGCCGGACAACGCCAGGTCAAACGTCCGCCGGCTGTCGGGCAGCATCTGCTCGTTGAGTCGCTTGAGGATCGAGGCCTCCGCGTCCATCCGCGCCAGCGCGTCCTCGGCAAGGTTCGCCGCGCGGCCCTGCGCCGCTTCCAGCTCGGCCAGCGTCTCGCCGATGCCCCGCAACGCCTCGCGCTCCATCGCGTCGTACCGGCCGGAGAACAACGGCAGCGAGACCGAACCGGTCACCGCGAACTGATCGTCGCCATTCGCCGAACCCGCAAGCCCGTCACTCCCGACCGCGGCGTACTGCACGCCGAGGCGGAAATCCGGCCGGCGTTCAATCCGCGCCAGCCGGTATCGGTGGCGGTAGCCCTCGACCCGGCGGCGCTGGACCACAACGGCCGGGTTGACCCGCTCCGCCCTGGCGATCAGCTCATCGCGATCGAATGCCTGCGGCGACCACGCGACCGTTTCGGGCAGCGGCAGCGGAGCATCGGCGCGGCGGTTGAGAAGCCGGTTCATCATCGCGTCCAGGGATCGCATCTCCTGCTTCAGACGATCGAGCTGCTGATCCAGGTCCGCGATGCGTAACGCCACACGCAACTGATCCGCTTGTTCCGCCTCACCCACACGCGCACGGGCGTCGATGATGTCACGGACCTGTTGCAGCACCTGCTTGTCCCGCTCGGTCACTTCAAACGCCCGCGCCGTGCTGTAACGCCGCCAATACACCCGCCGAACTTCCGCCGCCACCCGCTCCATCCGCTCCAGCCATTGAGCGGACGCGGTGAGCACCTCCTGCTCGGCCACCGCCGATCGCGCCGCACGCGTGCCGGGGTAAGGCAGCGATTGCGTGATCCCGACGATGTAGTCCACCTGCCCCGCCGCGGTCTGCGCCAGTTCGCCGGCGGTCACCGACAACATCGGGTCCTCCAACGCCGAGGCCTGGGCCGGCAATTCACGCAGACGCTCGACCCGCAGCCGACCCGCACGCACCTCGGGGTTGTGAGCCAGCGCGAACTCGACCAACGCCGACAACGTCCCGTCTACGACGGCATCCTCCGCGGTCACGCGTGGCGCGTCCGCGGCCAGGCCTTTGTCGCGCACCTCGGCCAGCCGATCCTCAAAGGCCGGGCTATCCCACCTCAACCCCGCCGGGTCCGCGCCCTGACAACCCGTCAGCATCAGGAGCACCGCGGGCATGAGCAGCGGCAACCGACGCCGTCGATGTGATTCGTTGATCGGCATCACGCGCTTACTCCGCGTCCGGCTCGGCCGGCGCCCCATAGACCTTCTCAAGCACTTCGGCAGGTTGCTCCCGCGCCTGCGCGACACAGCCGGCGCAACACAGCCGCACCATCCGGTGCCCGATCATCAGGTCGATCGGATCACCCATCGAACCGAGTGCCTGCCCCGAAACCGGGCACGGAGCGCTCGGGTAATCGGCCCGTTGTGCCGCGACCGCGGCCTCGTTGAGCTTGGCCAGTCCCGCAGACGGCTTCTTCAAGAACGTATCGACACACATCGCGCAGCAGAAACGCACCAACCGGTGATCGAAAACCAGGTCCACCGGGGTGCCGCCCAGTTGATCCCCACTGATCACACAACTGTCCAGCGGGTAACTCTGCGCCTGCTGTTCGACCACCGCTTGATCGATCTTCGCCAAGTATTTCTCCGGCTCGTCCATGAACGCCGGCTCACAGGCCGCGCAGCAGAACTTCACCTCACGCCCGGCGTGTACCCGCGTCACCGGCTCGCCCATCGAGCCCAACTCGCCTCCCGCAACGACACACACCTCCAGCGGGTAAGGACCCGCGACAGAATGAGACGGCAATGCCGCGGCCTGCTCGGCAGCGCTGCCCCCCGCCACGCGCTGGGGGTCCTCCGCGGATTGTTGTGCTGGGGGTTGTTGTGCCGGGGAATTTTGTTCCGGGGGGTTTTCCACCGCATCCGTTGAATCGCCATTGGCCCGGCTGCAACCGGTATCGATCAGCACGACGGCCATCACCATCAATAAAGCCAGGGGAAATCGCATCAAGGGCATCGTCGGGGTCTCCGGGTTCGGGAATCTGTGATCCGTCGTGTGAAGGGTTAAACGACACCGGGGGTATCGGTGGTTCCACGCATTTTGAAGTTTCGATATCCGTTCGGGCTTGGGGTACGATCACCCCCGGCCGGCCATGCTTAGAAGCCCGTGGAACCCCAGGCCGGCTCCCCGACGTTTACTCTGGTGGAACATGCCCCAGCCCCCAACCGAACGGCACCCGGACGACGCGCGCCGCGAACGGTTTTATGCGGAGGTCTGGCCCGAGGCCGCCATGCTGATGCGAACCGCCATTTCGTTGACCCCCGCCGGTCGTGATTGCGGCCAGACCGCCGAGGCCGAAGACCTCGTGCAGGAGACACTGCTCAAGGCGTTCCATGCGATCGATCAACTCGTGCCGGGCACGAATCCCCGGGCCTGGCTGCTCACGGTGCTGCGTCGGACCTGGATCGATCGCTGGCGCACGCGCCAGCGTCGGCCCGATGCCCAGGCCGTGGACCTGGATCATGTCGCCGAGCCCGCCGCCCGACGGATGAGCGAGACCGACCCCGTCGGCGTCCACGACGGCGAATGGACCGACCCCGAGGCGGTGATGTCCCGCTTCGCCGATCAAACAATCCTCAACGCCCTGCGCCTGCTGCCCGAGGGTTATCGCTGGGCGCTGCTGCTGGTGGATGTCCAGTCATTGACGATCGAGGAAGCCGCCGAGGCCCTCGATATCGCGCCCGGCACGATCAAGAGCCGGCTGCACCGCGGCCGGGCCATGCTCCGCGACCGGCTCCACGACTACGCCACCGAACACGGCTGGAATAATGATCGGCCAGAAGTACGGGCTTGCGAGGTGAAGCACCATGACTAAGGGTCGCGAACAACTCGATCAGGCCACCCGTGACCGGCTCGCCAAACTCGCATCGATGCCGGTGGACCTCTCGCGCCTCGAACACCAGATCGCAGAAAAGGTCACGCCGCGTCGTCACCAGGTGGCTCAACCCACCGCCCATCCGCTGCACGGCTGGCTCCGCCTGGCCGCGGTCATCGCCCTGTTTGCCGGCGTGGTCGGCGCGTCGTACTACGCGTTCTTCGGCATCGCCCCGCAAACCGCCGCCGCCCAGACGATGACCGTTGCCGAACTGCACGAGCACCTGCTGCGTGACCGTCTGCAAGACTACCTCGCGCAATCCATCGAAGAGGCCCAGCGCTTGATCGACGCGCAGTTGACGGGCAACCTGCCGCCGCCGACCGTCGATGGCACCCGCATCGAATCCTGCTGCCTGGTCGAAGGCGCATTCCCGCTCCGCGCCGCGCTGGTTATCGATCAGCCCACCGGCCCCGTCACGATCATCGTCGCCCAGGGCCACGACTTCGCCCACCCCATGAACCCGATCGATCACCCTTCGGGCCTCACCCTCCAAGGCCACAAACACGCGGGCCTGCCGATGGTCATGCGGAACATCGGCGATCGGTGGATGTGCGTGATGGGCGAGGTGCCGCAAAGCGCTCTGAGCGATGTTGCAGCCGGCCTCCGTTTTTAGCTGCCCACGAACCCGAATCAGCCGCCCACACTGAAATGGCCCGCCGGGGGAGGAGCCGGTGGACATGCCCACCCCCTGCATCTTGTGGTGGTTGGGTCCGGGATTCTTAGTAGGATGCCCGCATGATCGAACAGACCCAGACCCAGGCCCCGGTGATCCGCAATCGCTACGACGTTTGTGTCGTGGGCGGGGGCATGGCGGGGCTGTGCGCCGCGATCGCCGCGGCCCGCAACGGGGCCAGGACCGCCCTCGTGCAGGATCGACCGGTGCTGGGGGGCAACGCCTCCTCCGAGGTGCGCATGTGGGTCTGCGGGGCGCACGGCGACCACCTCAAGGAGACCGGCCTGCTGGAGGAAATTCAGCTCGAAAACGCCTACCGCAACCCGTCGGGCAACTACTCGATCTGGGACAGCGTGCTCTGGGCCAAGGCCACCTACCAGCCGAACCTCACGCTGCTGCTCAACACCGCCTGCACCGCCGTCGAGGCGAGCGGCCCGGCGGATGATCGACGCATCGACATGATCCGCTGCTGGCAGCTCACCTCGCAGACGTGGCACGAGATCGAAGCGGACATCTTCATCGATTGTTCGGGCGACAGCGTGCTCGCGTTGTCGGGCGCGCGGTTTCGGGTCGGGCGTGAGTCGCGGGCGGAGTTTGGCGAGGACATCGAGCCGAGCGCCGCCGACCGCAAGACGATGGGCAACTCGCTGCTGATCCAGTTGCGTCGGACCGATGCGCCCCAGCCGTTTGTCGCGCCGGACTGGGCGTATAAGTTCGAGTCGCCCGACGACCTGCCGTACCGCATCAAGGGCGTGCAGGCCACGAACTTCTGGTGGATCGAGCTGGGCGGGCTCGACGACACGCTGCGCGACGCCGAGGCGATCCGCGATGAGCTGATGCGGGCGGCGTGGGGCGTGTGGGACTACATCAAGAACCGCGCGCCGGAAAAAGATCAGGCGGAAAACTGGGCGCTGGAGTGGCTCGGCTCGCTGCCGGGCAAGCGCGAGAATCGGCGGTACGTCGGCCACCACCTCATGACCCAGCACGATGTGCGCGACGGCGGGCGGTTCGACGACCTGGTCGCCTACGGCGGGTGGTCGATGGACGATCACCACCCCGCCGGGCTGCTCTACCCCGGCAAGCCGACCATCTTCCACCCCGCGCCCTCGCCCTACGGCATCCCCTACCGCAGCCTCGTCTCCATCAACGTGCGCAACCTCATGATGGCCGGCCGCAACATCTCGGTGACCCACGCGGCCCTGTCCTCCACACGCGTCATGGCGACGTGCGCGATCATCGGCCAGGCGGCGGGCACCGGCGCAGCATTAGCGGTACGCAAGAGGGTCGCGCCCGCCACGCTCTACCCCGAACACCTCCCCGAGCTGCAGCAGACGCTCATGCAGGATGATGCCTACCTGCCCGGCCACGCGCGGCCCGCGGAGGCACTGGCGCGGGCGGCCCACTACGGCGACCTGGCCGAGCTGCGCAGCGGGCACGATCGGCCGATCGGGTCACAGAGCCACGCCGCCAACATCACCACGGGAACGCCCGTGGAACTGACGTTCGATCAACCCAGCCGGGTGGGCGGGCTGCGCCTGGTCTTCGACAGCAACCTCAACAGCGACAAGCGCATGCCCTGCTCTTACCCGCTCAGGGGCGACCGCAGCCTGGTACCCAAGTCGCTGGTCAAAGCGTTCCGGGTCGAGGCGAAGCAGGCGGACGGCGCGTGGCGGACGGTGCATCGTCAGACGAACAACTACCAACGGCTGGTGCAGGTGCCGGTGGGCGTGGAGGCGACGGCGTTGCGCTTCGTGGCCGAGGAAACCTGGGGTGCCGACGAGGCCCGGCTGTTCGCGCTGGAGCCGACGGCAACGTTTGCCGAAAAGCTGCCGACGCCACCGAGCGGGCCGGGCTGGTCGCAGGTGGTAGCGCGGGTGCACGCGGAAGACCTCACCCCGCCGGAGAGCGGCCTGGAAACGAGCAAAGCCCCGGCGGGCCATAGCGCTTAGCGCGTTTCCCGCATAACGATGGGGCGGCTCCGGAGCCCAACCCCTCGGCAAGCGACGCGACTTCACGTTGCCGGCTCTGGTCGCTGCCGAGCACACCACAGCAGATGCCCTTGCCGCAAGGCTCACCACCGCCGAAGGCCATAGGATCATGGCACGGGGATGCGGATTGATCTGCGGGGCATGCGAGGCTCTTTGCGCGGGAAGTTTGAGCGGGAAGTTTTTTCAGTCATCGACCAAAGAAACGCGTCCTCGCCGACCTCGCTGCCGACCCCCGGAAGATACGCAAATGACTTTAGAATTGATCCTTACGAAAAGCGGGTGATGAGATTCGAACTCACGACATCCACCTTGGCAAGGTGGCGCTCTACCACTGAGCTACACCCGCGTTGTCAAGCTAGCATTTACAAGGACTTACGTTCGCCTCACAAGTACTTTCGGACACATTTTCGGGCAGTTTGCACAAATATCCTGTCGTATCCGATAGCCATTCGGTTACGAGCCGGTGATCATAGCGAGGTCGTTTGCACATGGCAAAGCGCGGCCGCCCCTCCCCAAGGTGAAGACATTTACACCCATGCCCCAAAGGGGTAGGACAAGCATTTTTGCCTGTCGATCGACCGCAGGTCGATGATCCGGCAAGGCCTGCCCTCCGGGCCGGTGAGACATGAATGCCTGTCCTACTTTCATACCCTCAAGGCCGGCCGCTGGGTCTATATCTACACCCTGCCGCAAGGGAGGGAAGCCTTGAGCAGGCCTCACGCGACACGGCGTTTCACGCGGAACATACCTCCCAAAAACCGCGATAAGTGGCCGTGAGGCCCGTTTTCCCCAAAACGTTCCACGTGAAACATCGCAGGCCCTGCCCGGCATACCCCCCCCTTACATTCCGGGGGCGTGTGGCGCAAAAGCGTTTCACGTGGAACATTTCCTCGAAAAACCGCGATTAGAGGCCGTGAGGGCCGATTTTGGCGAAAACGTTCCACGTGAAACGTCGCAGGATTTTGGTTTCTGTTCGGACCGGCTCCCCCAATTCCGCCCCGCCCACCGCACCACCCTCG
>CAZTLX010000159.1:0-10614 GCA_964614575.1 uncultured Phycisphaeraceae bacterium
ATCGTTGGAACGGCGGGGGAGAAGGTTACGCGAGTTGGTCGACGGTGGCGGGGGTTGATCGGCCGACGCTGGACGTGCCCGAGCCGTCGCGCACAATCGTCCTCAACGATGGTGCGGGTCTCCGCTGGCGAAGGTCTGACGGCGGGGAGCCGAATCTGCCCTGGGCCGACACCACCGAGGCCGGGGGCGACCTGCCGGTTCGACGACGGTGGGCCCATCAGATCGGTGGGAACGTCACCGCGATGGATGGTTCGACCCGCTTTGTCGCCAATCAATTGATCAGTCCCGCGGATTATCCGTTTTTCTACTACCACACTCGAAGTTGGCCGACCGCAGAGGTCAGCCCGATTTACACGACCCAGTTCAACTTAAATGGCCTGGACCGCCTTCTGGGACAGTAGCCTGGCCGTGAAGGCCGAGATCACAAGCTTTGCTTAAGGGCGTCGGGTGGCGCTTTGTCTATCGGTACACTCGCACTTAACGATGAAAGGCTCACGCATGCGCTTAAGTTGTGATATCCGCCTCAAGACCTTGGCCGCACTTGCAGCCGTGGTCATCCCGGTGATCACGCACCGCGCTGCCGCGCAGACGGTGGCCAACGTGTTCCCGCCCGAGTGGGTGACACGGATGAACATCCCGCAGATGAGTGAGCCGCCGACGATTGACGGGCGCATCAATGCGGAGGAGTGGCGTGAGTCGGTGCGGCTGATGGGGGCCGCGAGCGAGCCGCACGCGGTGGATTTTGCCGGGGTGGACCTGGCGTTCCACGTCGCGTGGGATGCGGAGCACCTGTACATGGCCGGTCACGCGCCGCTGCCGCCCAACAAGCGGCTGATCCGGCAGAAGCGGGAGCGTTACACCTCCGAAGTGATCTGGGACGACGCGTTTGAGTTTGGCATCTCGCTGCTGGGTCGCAACCGGGCCGAGGGCGAGGTGGACAGCTTCTTCAAATTTGTGCTCAACTCGCTGGGTGCGGGCGAGTACATCCGCATCTATCCGAACATCGGCCAGTACCTGTACAACTGGCGGCCGGAGATGAAGATCGCCAACGCGGTGCATGAGATCGACGGCCGGCGGGTCTGGCAGATCGAGATCGCCATCCCGCTTGAAGACCTGTCGATGCCGCGCGAGCATCAGGCGGGCGATCCGATCCGGCTGCTGTTCAATCAGTCGATGAAACTTGGCGATCACTTCGGGTGGAACCCGATCCCGACCGCCAGCGGGTTCCTGGTCGATGCACAGTGGCCCACGGGATTGCTGACCGACGACCAGCCGTTTGCACGGATCGAGCGGCTGGGAGGGATGCTTGAGGATCGCGTGGACCTGGCGGTGGCGCTGGTGAACCCGACCGATCAGCCGGTGACGATCCATGCGAAGGTGCTGGTGCGCAACGAAGGGCAGGCCACGAATCAACCGGATCAGAACGTGCCCGACCATATGGCGCTTGACGAGCGTCAGACGATCGAGGTGCCGGCCGGTGAAGAGGTCTTGTTCACGATCGATCGTGAGCTGGAAGGCATGACGTACAGCTATGGCGAATACCGCGACACACAGGGGCGACGCGGCTACTTCCAGATGACCTTCACCACCGCAGACGCCCCGGCCGCACACCCGGTCTATCACTTCGCCACGGCGTTCAAGCGCAAGGATGGGCCGAACATCTTCACGATGCCGCAGCCCGAGCTTGCGGACGAGGCGTTCCCGTTGCAAGCGCGATTTAATCCGGTGCGTAGCAACCTGTTTCTCTCGGCCGATACCCTCGACGCCCACAAACTCGAAGGTCGTAAGCCCGCGGTGATGACCTTTGAGGTTCGGCGTGACGACGAGGTGGTGCATACCGGGCGGATCGAGCGATTCGTGCATGAGAAGTTTGAGGGATTGGCGGAGTTGCCGGAGCTTGAGCCGGGGACCTACACCGTGGTCGCGTCGCTGGTCGATGCCGCCGGGCAGGTGCTGCTGGAACACGAGGGCTTGAGCATCGAGAAGAAGGACGAGGCGGCCGAGTTCGGCGCGTGGTGGGGTAATCAGATCGGGCGTACGGATCGGCTCTTAAAGCCGTTTGAACCGGTGAAGGTCGAGCAGTCCGGCGCGACGACCCGCGTCGCCGTCACGCGGCGTGTGTATCAGCTCGACGGGTTGGGCTTGCCCGCAGCGATCGACTCCAACGGTGGTCCGGTGATGAATCAGGGCGCGCGGGTTGTGGCGGTGATCGGTGGGGTTGAGCACGTGATTGAGCCGGAAGGCTCCCCGCAGGTGACCCGCGCGAACGATTGGGAGGCGCATTTCGAGGGCCGTGGTCGTGCGGCAGGCTTGGAGGCGACGGTCAGCGGCCACATCGAGCAGGACGGTCTGACCGACCTGCGGATCACGTTTACACCGCGGGGCCAAGCGGTAGCGCTCGATGAACTGCGGATCGAGTGGCCGCTGGATGATTCACTGGGCAATTGGGTGGCTTGCATTGGTGTGGGCGGGAACTATTCGGCACGTTTCATCGATAAGGCCCCGGCGGGCGAGGGGCAGGTGTGGAACACGTTGGCTCACATCGGCAACGCGGGGTCGGGCATGACGCGGGGCAACTTCACCGGCAACCTGTGGGTGGGCAACGAGCAGCGGGGGCTGCTGTGGAGCGCAGATACCGATGAAGGGTGGGTGCCGCGCGATGATGCGCCCGCGCACAGCCTCACGCGCCGGGGCGATACGCTGGTGATGACCAATCACCTGATCAGCCCACCGGCCGAGGGCGACGCCCCATTTGTGCTCGATGAGCCTCGCACCGTACAGGTGCAATACATGGCCTCGCCGTTCAAGCATCTGGCCCGCGGCTGGCGGCTTAACCAGGGCTCGTCGGCCAGTGGATTCAGCGAGGGGCCAAAGTACAAGATCAACTGGGATACCAACGAGGAGTTCTTCAGCATCCTCAGCCCGCCCTTCGAGGACAAGGCCCGTTGGCCGGAGTATTTCGCCCACACCGCAGAGGTCGCGGCCCAGCGCTCGCGTGAACATGGGCTCGGCGGCGTCTGGCCCCGCTACCGCGGCTACCTGGCCAATCAGATCGCGATGCGTGGCTACATGATGAAGACCCGCGAGCCGGGCCTCTACGACTATTTCCGCGCCGATTGGCTCGATGGCGGCAACGAGACGCTCAATGATTCCTACACCGATTACATGATGTATCTGGTGGACCGTCATATCCGCGAGGGCGGGCTGGCGCACGTCTACTATGACATCGCCATGACGATGGTCAGCGATGCGCTGTCGGCGGGGTTCGGCTATCTGCTGCCCGACGGACGCATCCAACCCACGAGCATGGACGGCACCGTGCGCGAGTGGTACAAGCGCAACTGGGCTCTGTTTCAGGACCACGGGCTCTACCCCGGCGGGGTTTCCGGCCACGCGACCAACGCGATCATCCTCAAGTCCCTGCCCTTCGCCGACGCGGTGCTCGATAGCGAGTTCTCGATGCCCGATCCGATCGATGCGTACCCGAAGGACCGGATGATCGCGATGTCGGTGCCCCACGCCTTTGGTACGGTCATCGACCACCTCAACTACATGAATCCGCACTGGGCTGCGCTGCATGATTCGTCGATCGGTGGCGGGATGTCGTTTACCGCGCGGGAGGGCGGCAGCATGTTCCGCACCATCCCCTGGCGTCTTTTCGGGATCACGCGGGATGACGTGCGCTTCGTGCCCTACTGGCGCAATCCCATCGTCCGCGAGAAGCCCGAGCAGGTGCTTGTTTCGGCGTGGGTACGACCGGGTGCGGCGATGCTGGCGATGCTCAATCACGGCGAGAGCGGATCGCCGACGGACCCGAACGCGGGCCTGCCGATCGATATCGCGTTGGACCTCGAAGCGCTGGGCGTGCCCGCGGACTTGCCGCCGTCACGCCTGTGCCTGCAGGAAGTGGTTATTGACGAGAACCGAATCAGCGGACGATGGGGGGCCATGGAATACCCGTGGTTCCAGAGCCTTCCCGTGATCGCCGGCGACCCAACCGACCTATATCATCTACGCCAGCGAGAGCCTATCCAACCGAAGCTTGATGCCTCCCGCGGCATCCTGAACGGGTTCGAGCTCAATCATCGTGAGTTTCGCTATCTGCTACTGACCTGGGATGGGCACGACGCCGAGCCAAACACGCTGGCCCTGTTTCCTCAATCGCTGCACGAGCCGCTCCGGGCCTGGGGCCTGCTCCACGCCCAGACGCGCGAGCTGTCGGACGATCAGCGACGCGAGGTGATCGCCTGCGATCAGGACGGCGTGGTGTTGCACGCCTGGCACCGCGGAGATGGGGTACTGCTTCGGCTGCATCATCCCGGCGATCAGCCCGTGACCGCCACACTCACGCTGGACCTTGACGCATTGGGTCTCAAGGTCGAGCAGCTTTGGAAACAGTTCTACATGCCCTTCGATCTGAGCCTGCAAGCGGAAGCAGCGGGATTCAATGGCTGGGCCGGCACCTGGACCCTGACCTTGGCACCCGGCCAGACGCGGGTGCTGAGCCTGATTCGAAACTGATCAACGGGCGATTCGTTCACGAAGGGAATGACCATGAACACACGCGTTTGTACGCGGGGCGTTTGCGCCTTACCCGTGCTGGTCGCGGCGGCGCTCGCGGCCTGGCCTGCGCCGGCAGCCGATCTTGTCACGCCCGAGGATCACATCACCCCTTTGGCCGGGCTGTTGCCTTTCGCATACTACCCCTCGACAAACGAGTTGGATGTCGCATTCGACCGCGCAGGCGCGCTCGTGCGAGAAGCCTTTGCCGATCCCGCACCCGCCCGCATGGTCGAAGACGCGCAGCCGGGCCTGGCCTACGCATACTACGAACACAATCCGTGGCAGTGGAACTCCGATCTGCCGGACTTCGCTGACTTCACGCCAAAGGCCACCGGTGTGCTTGGCAACTTGAATCCTCGTGAGCTGACGACGCTGGGCTCCGGCTGGGGCGCGGTGTATGTCGGCTACATCGATGTGCCGCAAGATGGGCTGTATTCGTTTTACGTGCGTCCGTTTGCCAAGGGCCGGCTGATGATCAACGGGCGTCAGATCGTCGAGACGGTGCGCTACGGCGCTTATAACTGGAGGGGCGGGGCGATCTCCCTCCGGGCCGGACGTCACGCCATTGCCTTCGAGCAACTGGGCTGGGGAGAGTGGAAGAATCACGAACTGCCGCCAGAGACCCTGCGGATCGACGGCCCCGGACTGCCCTACCAGCCGCTGCCCGACCGCATCCTTTCGCACACGCCGGCCCAGGCACGCGAACCCCGGGCGCCGCAGGTTCAGCATGCCGATGAATCGCCGGCAACACAGGTCCCCGAAACACTCGACTCGGTGGAAGTGCGCGTCGTCGGCCTACACGGAGGGTCGGTGCTGGCAAGAGGGTCTCTCGAACTTGATGAGCAGGGTCGCGCCCAGGGCCGGATGTCGCTGCCTGACCTGCCTGATGGGCAGTACACGGTTGAGTTCGGATTCGGCGGTCAATCAATCCGCGCCCTGTCGCACTTCCGACGCATCCATTTCCCGTGGGAGGGCAACACACTCGGGATAGAAGAAAAAGTCTATCCGCCTTTTGAGCGCGTGCGGGTCGATGGCGCGCAGGTCTCGGTCTCCGACCGCACCTACACGCTCAACGCGTTTGGCGCGATCGATCAGGTGATCGCAAAGGATCAACCACTACTCGCGCAGCCCATGCGGTTGGTCTGCCAGACCGCTGACGGCGAACAAGCGTTCCGGGTGATCCAGCCAGTGCGCGGCTATTCGCCGCAAGTGGACCGGGCGGTGTTCAACGCGGCGGCGGAGACTGACGTTATCGCGGTGAACACGACCTCGACCATCGAGGAGGACGGCTGCATCCGCGTGGCGATGACGCTGAGTCCCGGCCGGGTTCCGGGCATGATCGAGCGCCTTTGGCTGGAGGTCTCGCTCGATGATGAGCAGGTGCCTCTGTTCCACTACGTGGCCAACAATAATCTGCGCCATAACTATGCCGGTGCCACGCCCCGCGGCGGGCGCATCCGCTGGATCATCCCCGATCAGAGTGGCCTGCACGCCTGGCCCGCCATCCCGCCGACCTGGGAGGCCGATCCCGGACCGGATGACGGCATGATCTGGAACGCCTTGCAGACCAACACGAATCAGTACCGCGTGGACGAGCAATGGGTGGAGCGCTATCGCGGGACCGGTCACGAAAACACCCGTGATCTGGATAACTTTGTCCCTTACATCTGGCTTGGCTCGGCCGAGCGAGGCCTGGCGTGGTTCGGCGACACCGACCGCCACTACCGCGGCCGACACGATCAGCCCGTGCAGACCCTCTCGCGCGAGGGCGACCGCGTCGTCCTGCGTATCTACTTCCTCCAGCAGCCGACGCGGATCGTTGAGCCGTTCACCATCACCTATGGTCTGATGGCCAGCCCGACCAAGCCCATACCTGCCAACTGGCGCAGCGAGCCGGTCCCCGGCGGTGCCGGCCTGCCGGTCGTGTGCTGGGGCGGCTACTGGTGTGCCGACAAATACCCCGACAACCGTGACTTTTCTGTCGTGGACCTGCGACAGGAGGCACGGCGACGTGACCAGCGAAATCAAGTCCCCTGGTCGCAGGAGATGCTCGATGAGCTGGCCTACCGGGAACAGACCCGTCTGTGGATCGATTCCGATGTACTGGGTTACCCTTGGGATCAAGCCGTCCAGCACTGGTATGGGCAGAACGCTACCTACTTCGAAGAATACATCATTCGCCAGCGCTCCGAAGAGTGGCAGGTTTTTCAGGATGAATGGGCGGTACAGTCATTTAACCGCTTCCTGGGAACCGACGCCCACTGGTACGTCGGCGCTACACCCCGCAGTTACCGGGACTTTGTTCTTTATTACGCCAATGAATGGCTCAAGCGCGGCGTGAGCATCTACTTCGACAACACGTTTCCAAAAGTCGATCGCAATCACTACGCCAACGGCTTCCATGGGCGCACCTTCACCATGTGGAGCCAGCGCGATTACCACCGCCGTCTCTATAAACTGCTCAGCCGCTATAACCAGCGGGACCCGGAGTGGCCGCTCCACTTCACGGTTCATATGACCAACACGCAGGTGCTGCCGCACACCACGTGGGCCACCGCCACGCTCGACCTCGAACAAGGCTACCGCGTCTCACCTGATGGCAAGGAACTGCCCTTCCCGCCCGAATACACGCTTGCCGTCACGCTGGGCCGACAGGTCGGCGTCACGCCGCACGTCATGCACCCGCTGCGTAACATAGGCAGATTCACGATTGCCGATCGCACCCTCACCCCGCGACAGGAGATCAACGACTGGGGCATGCACGCCGTACACGAGTTGGCTCACCCTTGGTATTGGCGCGAGACGTGGTTCGACCCCACCACGCGAGCCCACGACTACCGCAAGCTGTTCCTCGAAGAGTTCGACTACGGCAAGCCGGGGACAACAGTTCACAACTACTGGGCCGATAAACCCTATCTCCACGTGGATCATCCTAAGGTGCGCTGGATCGTGTTACTCCGCGAACAGGAACCCCGCGGCCTGTTGGTCCTGCAAAGCTATTCGCCGCAAGCCCTGAATTGCTCGATAAAACTTCCAGCAATAACCGCCCTGATGGACGCCGAGACCGGCGAGTACACCAAGACCGATGAACGGGGTCAAATCATCCTGAATTTGCCCGAGGACTACAGCACGCGGGTTTTTGTGTTCAGCAATTCACGCGAGTCCCTTCCCCAGAAACCACTGATTCCACGCGCAGGCGCACCGTGATATGACCCGCGGCAGTTCATCACCCACACTCGTAATCAGTAAACCACTGCCGGAACACCGAGGCATACACACGGTCACCAGCGCTCACGCCGCAATCGACACCGCGCCATCGAAGCAAAGCTGCCCACGCCGAACACAAGAACCGCTGGGGTTGCCGCTTCCTCACGGGCAGGAACCGGACGCGAGAGACACGCCGCTGGCAACCCCCAAGGCAAACCGCGCCGGCGTGACCACGATAGGTAGCATGATGGCATGGCTAATGCGGGACCGGCTCATGACAGCAACCCACTGACGATTCACCCCTTGCTGCCGGATTCCAGCAACGGCTGAACCGTTCACCCGCGTACATCGTCGTTGCATTTCACAAGCCCTGATCCAGCTTAATTTTACGGCTTTTTGCGCTATAAGTAGATGAACGCGGCTTAGCTTTCCCTCATTCCGGCGAACCCGTTCAAACCCCAGCAACCTTGACCCACCCGGGCGTGCCGGGGCGGTCGGGCTGCGCGCATCCTTAGAAGAAGGAGCAATCATGAAGGTCACGCAGCATGTCCGCCCGCCGACCCGGCGTCGTGAGCCAGCGGGCAGATCACGCCGTCGCACAGCGTCAAAGCCAAAGCCACGCGTACTTCGCCGGCCACGAAGCGGTCCCTGCTCGACCTCGACGTTCGGCTGAACCGCGGTATCGGCGGAGCACCGTCAGCCGCTTCACGCATCCCATCGCACAGCTGCCGGGGGTCACTTGAGTTCAGACCACCCGGGCCGATCCGCCCCCAGGCGGGATCGGCGGATGTTGTATTCATCTCCCTCACACTTACCAGAAAGGCTTTCCTATGTTGAACCTCGTCCTCCACTGCGGCGGCCGCGCGGTCGATCGTCACCAGATCGACCAGTGCGTTACGCCCGCACCGACCCACACCTGGCAACCCATCCCGCACGCCCACCTGCTCGACCTGGTCACCGAGACGCTGACGGCAACGGGCATGCGGATCGTTAATCAGGCCCACGCGCTGAGCCGCGAAGGCCAACGCTACTTCGGGCTGATGCAACTGACCCCCGGAAGTAACCCCGGAAGTGACAATGACGATGTCTCCACTTCCGGGGGCGGGGGCGGGGGGTATGGTTTCGTGGTCGGCATCCGCAACAGTCACGACCAGTCGTTCCCCGCGGCGTTGTGCATCGGCTCCGGGGTCTTTGTGTGCGATAACTTGGCCTTCAGCTCAGAAGTTGTTCTGTCGCGTCGCCACACCCGGTTCATCGTGCGTGACCTGCCGCAGCTCGTGGAGCGTGCGGTGGGGCAGCTCGGCATCTTGCGGTTTGATCAGGACCGACGCATCGCGGCCTACAGGGCCAAGGCGATCGATGATCGCAACGCGCATCACCTGCTCGTGAAGATGATCGATGCGAAGGTCTTGCCGGTGACGCGGCTGCCGGCGGCGCTCGATGAGTGGCGAACGCCCGGCCACGCCGAGTTCGCCGAAGGGGGCAAGCACGCCTGGCGGTTGTTTAACGCCGTGACCGAAGCGATCAAGGGCCGCTGCCTCGATGAGTTGCCACGCCGCATACAGGCGCTGCACGGGCTGATGGACCGCGCTTGTGCGGTGCCGTCGAAGCTCGATCAGGTCGTCACGCTCAATTAGACCCACACGAATCACATCAACACACAAACCCCCGGCGACTTAGCCGGGGGTATGCGTTTACCAAGGAGAACCATATGCCCCTCATTGTGCTGATCCTGCTCGCCGCGCTGTTGTTGGCCGGCGGGCAATGCGATGTGCGTCACGCCATCCCCATCCAGATGCTTCGTTATCAACCCCAACCTACCGAAAGACCTGCCCATGCCTTCCCGCTCCATGCGTCTCATGCGGATCCCGATGCCCCGGCGCCTGCGCCCGGGGATCGGACTGCTGATCCTGTTGCTGTTGCTGCTGATCACGGTCAACACCGGGCTCCTTCGCCCGCTTCGTCCCACCGCGAATCACCTGCCCCGCCCGCTCTCGGCCCTGCTCGCGACCAGCGCCGACCTGGTCACGCTGAACGTTGAGTTGCCGGTGATCACCACCGGCCGGTTGGCCGGCTACCTCGGCGGGGTCGAATCGGTGGTCATCGGCGCCGCGAGCGCCCAACTCGGCTGCGACCTGACCCAAGCCACTTTCACCGAGATCGACTCCCGAAAGCAGACGGCCACGCTGGTGTTGCCTTGGCCGCGGGTGACGCGCGTGTCGATCGAGCCGATGCACCAGCGTGGCGGGCGCTACGGCCTGTGGACCGTGCTGCCCTTTGATTGCCGCGAGGCCGACGCAGCGATGCAGGGGTTACGCAACGCGAAGGCCCAGGCCCATGCCGCGGCCGCCGAGCCGCAGCTGATCGAGCAGGCCTCCCGCCACGCCGCGGCCGTGCTCAGCGACTTGGCCGACAAGGCGGGGTGGACGCTCACCGTCCGCAATGCCGAAACCCCCGGAAGTCGCCCTTAGTTTTCGCGACTTTGCGGGTGAACTTCCGGGGCAATTACGGGGATATATTGAAAGGAACTGACGATGACCACACCATGCAAGTCGCAGGCTCCGTCCGCCGGGGCAGCGCAGAATACGTCGGCGAAGGCGCCGGCCAAACCACCACACCAACTCACGCCTATCGGTCAAGAAGTCGCCCGCTTGCTAGGCGAACTGTTGGCCGAGCGCTGGGTCGCTCGGCTACGGGCCGACGCAGGTAACGATGCCGGTGAGGATAGTAAGAGCGCTCCCGAACAAACCTCGGGGGCAACTTCCGGGGGCGGGCGAACTTCCGGGGGCGGGGGTGGGGGTGAGTAGCGATGTGTATGGCGGGTACGCCGCGCCCGGTCGGCGG
>CAZTLX010000160.1:0-10613 GCA_964614575.1 uncultured Phycisphaeraceae bacterium
TCCTCGCGTTCGGCCTTGGTCGCGTGCGGGCCGATGAGGATGCCCTTGCCCCCCGCCTCGTGCGCGGGCTTGACCACCAGCTTGTCGAGGTTGTTAAGCACGTGGTCGCGGTCGGCCTCGCGTGCGCAGAGGAACGTCTGGACGTTGGGCAGGATCGGGTCCTGCTTGAGGTAGTAGCGGATCATGTCCGGCACGAAAGCATAGATGACCTTGTTGTCCGCGATCCCGCAGCCCGGTGCGTTGGACAGCGCGACGCGGCCCGCGGCATAGACATCCATGATGCCCGGCACGCCCAGCATCGAGTCGGGGTTGAACCACGTCGGGTCCAGGAAGTCGTCGTCGATGCGCCGGTAGATCACATCGACCCGCGCCAGGCCGTAGGTCGTCTTCATCATGACGTAGCCGTCGTGAACGACCAGGTCCGAGCCCTGCACCAGCGGTACGCCCATCTGCTGGGCGAGGTAGGCGTGCTCGAAGTAGGCGGAGTTGTAGATGCCGGGCGTGAGCACGACGATCTGCGGGCGATCAACCACCTCGGGCGCGAGGTGGGCGAGCGTCGCGAGCAGGCGCTCGGGGTAGTCATCCACCGAAAGGATCGGCAGGGCCTCGAACACACGCGGGAAGGTCTGCTTTAAGACGCGGCGGTTTTCCAGGACGTACGACACGCCCGACGGGCAGCGCAGGTTGTCTTCGAGCACCTTGAAGCCTTCATCATCGCGCACCAGGTCGATGCCGCTGATGTGGCACCACAGGTTCCGCGGCGGGACGATGCCGGCGAGTTTTTTCCACGTCGGATGGTTGGCCTCGACGAACTGGGCGGGGATCAGCTTGTCCTTGACGATCCGCTGACCGTTGTAGATGTCGGCCAGGAAGAGGTTGAGCGCCTCGATGCGCTGCTTGAGGCCGCGCTCGACGCGGGCCCAGTCGTCGGCCTCGATGATGCGGGGCACGACGTCGAAGGGGATGATCCGCTCGGTCGCCTCGCCGTCACCATAGACGCTGAAGGTGATGCCCGACTCGAAGAGGGCGGACTCCGCGGCCCGCTGGCGACGGATCAACTCGCCGTCGCTGAGCGATTCGAGCCGATCGATCAACGGCGTAGACCCCACCCGAGGGGCACCGCCATCGGTGAGCAGTTCGTCGAAGAATCCGTCCGTCTGATACCCGCCGAATTTCATATCGTCTCCTGGAGATGCCGCGTCACTAGGCAGCGGCACGCCGAAGGAAGCCCGAATTGCCGCTTTATTGCGCGTCAACGGGCCACGTTCGCGAATTATCCGCTCATCCTCTAACCATAGGCAAGCGCCGTGCCGGAGCCGAGTGAGGGCTGGCCCTTAGCGCGAAAAACGCTCGAGGATCGCGGAGTCATCCGCTTCAAACGAGGCCCCGCTGCTGCTTCGCGGCGCTGCGCCGTGGCGGGCTGTGGGGGGTCAATCGAAGCGGAACGCGGTGAAGGTGTCGAGGACGAGGTCGAGCATGCGGTCGAGGGTGGCCTCATCCATCGCCGGGGCGGGCATGAGGATCAGGACATCGCCGAGCGGTCGGATGATCAGGCCGCGCTCACGGCAGGCCTGGCAGAACGCGGCCCCAGTGCGTCTGGAGAAGTCGAAGGGCTGGGCGTCTTGGCGCGACTGACACAGCTCGATGCCGACCATCAGCCCGCGCTGTCGGAGGTCGAGCACGTGGGGGTGGTCACGCAGGGCGTGGAGGCGTGCGTGGATCAGCGCGGCGTTTCGCGTGGCGTTGGCGAGCACATCATTGGTTTCGAAGAGGTCGAGTGATGCGATCGCCGCGGCACAGCCCAGCGGGTTACCCGTGTAGGTGTGGCCGTGGTAGAGGGTTTTTTTCTCGTGCAGCTCGCCGCAGAACGCCTCGTGGATCGCGTCGGTGGTCATGGTCGCGGCGACGGGCAGGTACCCACCGCTCAGCCCTTTGGCCAGGCACAGGATGTCGGGCGAGACCCGCTCGGTCTGGCAGGCGAACATCGCGCCGCTGCGCCCGAAGCCGGTGGCGACTTCGTCGGCGATCAGCAGCACATCGAACGCGTCGCACAGCTCACGCACGCCACGCACGAAGCCCGGCGGCTGACAGATCATGCCCGCGGCCCCCTGCATCACCGGCTCGATGACGACGGCCGCGGTTTGATCGGCTTGTTTTTCGAGCATCGCGCGCAGGTGGTGGAGGCAGTGGTCCATCGCGGCTTGCTGCAGCGAGGGGTCTTCGCAAGGCCAGGTCCCATCCTCGGGCGAGGATGAGCGACCGGGGGCGAGCTTGGGTTGCAGGCGGCAGAGGTCGGGGGCGGGGAACCAATCCACGGGGAAGACCATCGCGGCGAAGGGGCGGTGGAAGAGGTCGCTGTAGCCGACGGACATGGAGCCGACGGTGTCGCCGTGATACGCCCCGGCCAGGCCGATGAACCGGCGCTTGTCGGGCCGCCCGGTGTGGTGCCAATAGCCGACCGCCATCTTGAATGCGGCTTCGAGCGCGGTGGCCCCGGCGTCGGAGTAGAAGACTTTATTGAGCCCCGCAGACGGTCGGGGGGCTTCGGGCGTGGGTGGGTTTAAGCAACGCCGGGTCAATTCAACCAGCTTCGCCGCCAGCTCGATGCTGGGCGGGGAGGCCAGGCCCAGCAGAGTGGTATGTGCGACCTTATCGAGCTGGTCGCGGATGGCCTGATCGATCTGCGGCACGCGGTGGCCGTGGACATTGCACCACAGCGACGAGACGCCATCGATATAGCGTCGTCCGTCGGGGTCGATCAGCTCGAAGCCCTCGGCCCGTTCGATGATCAAAGGGTCGTGCGCGGCCCACTGCCGCATCGGCGTGAAGGGGTGCCAGACGTGGTTTTTATCCAAGTACTGGAGGGATTGGGCCGATAGGTCAGACAACGCAGTCTCCTGGCTTGCGCCACTGTCGCGAGCACGGGTTGTGGGGTATAAAGCCCATCACCGTGGGCCGGCCCGCGTGTTGAGGCCTGACGGACCCGACCATCGTTCGTGGACCCGATGACCGATCCCATTACTCCGGCACTCGATGACCACCGAGAGCAGGGCGGTTCCCCCGCCCTCTGGGCGTGTTTTATCCTATTGATTTTGCTGGGCGTCGTGGTCCGCGTTGCTCAATTTGCCTACGGCCGCTCGCTGTGGATGGACGAGTTGCTGCTGGTGGCGAACCTGAAGCAGCGCGGGTTTGCCGGATTGTTCGAGCCGCTGGACTACGGCCAGTTCGCGCCGATCGGCTTTCTGATGCTCTCCAAAGCATCGGTTGAGCTGTTCGGGGACAGTGAGCAGGCGTATCGCCTGGTCGCTTTGTTGAGCAGCATCGGCTCGTTGCTGCTGTTTGCTCTGCTGATCAAACGGGTGGCGAGCCCGCGGGGTTGTCTGATCGGGGTGGGTTTTTTCGCCTGCCTGCCTCGGCTGATCTATTACGCCAACGAGTTTAAGCAGTACAGCACCGATCTGTTTGCCGTCACCGCGGTGCTGTTGCTGGTGCTGTGGCTGTGGCGGCGCGAAAGCTCCCCGACACGCTGGGCCGTGCTCGGCCTGGTCGGCCTGGTGCTGAGTTGGTTCAGCCACCCGATGATCTTCGCGCTGGGGGGCGCGGCGGTGGTGATCACGATCGATCTGGCGTGGCGGCGGCAGTGGGTGCTGGCCGGCGCGGGGACGGTCCTCGGCTTGCTGTGGGCCGGGCAGTTTGTGGCGTTGTATCTGCTGTTTTACAACTACGGCAGCGAAAGCGAGGCGTTAAACACGTACTGGGCCGGGCATTTCATGCCCCGCCCGATCGCGTCGTTCACCACCGTCAAGTGGCTGATCGATGCGATGTACCAGGTGATCCCCACCGAGCCGGGCAAAGGCGGCGGGGCCGGTCTGCAGATCGATCGGTTCAGCGGGCTGCTGGCGGTGCTGATGGTATTGGGCTGCATCGGCCTGCTGCGGCGCGGCCCGCGCGTGCTGGCCCTGCTGCTCCTGCCGCTGGGCTTCCTCCTGCTGGCCGCGGGTGTGCAGGCCTACCCGATCTACAGCCGACTCGTGCTCTTTGCCGCGACCATCACGCTGGTGCTGGCCGGGGCCGGCGGTGGCATGATTGCTGACGCGATCGCCAAAACCAACCGCCCGCTGGCTCACGGGTTTCTGATTGTTGTACTGATCCTGCCCACGCTTTTCGCGGCCCACAAGACGCTCAAGCCGGTCATCTATCAAGAGGCCGAGCAGATCCTGCAAATCCTTGCGGAAAAACGCACGCCCGAGCAGGCGATCTTTGTCACCGGCGGTTCCGTGGGGGCGTTCAAGTATTACCGGGAGAAGGCCGGGATCAGCGAAGCGGGCGTCGTTTATCCCCAGAAGACCGCGCCGGATGTCTTGAGTATTGTGTACGGTCAGGTGGACCAGATCGCCGCGTTGCCCGAGGTCTGGGTTATCGCGTTCCATGGCCACAGCATGCAAGGGGTCTCGGATGTCTCCCTGATGGAGTTGGAACTCGATCGGCGCGGCGAGAAACTCGATCAGATCATCATTGATCGCAGCACCGCGACGCTATACCGTTTTGAATCTGCTGAACGTGAATCCACGACGCAGGGGAGTTCGGGTTGACCATGGAACCAAACCAACCCCCACAAACAAACCCGGCCCACGCTCCCGGCATCAATCAGCAGCGCCCGCTGAGTGTGGTGATCCCCGTCTTCAACGAAGAGGAGACGCTCGAAGAAATCCTGCGACAGGTCCGAGCGGTGGGCCTGCACAAGGAGATCATCCTCGTCGATGACTGCTCGACCGACAACACGCGCAACATCCTCAAGAGGCTGGAGAGCGATGAAGACATCCGGGTGCTCTATCACGAGAAGAACCAGGGCAAGGGTGCGGCGTTGCGCACGGGCATCCAGCACGCCACCGCCGATCTGGTCATCATCCAGGACGCCGACCTCGAATACGACCCCGCCGAGTACCCCCGGCTGCTCAAGCCCTTCTTCGACAACAACGCGGATGTCGTGTTCGGCTCGCGATTCGTCGGGGGCGAATCGCACCGCGTGCTCTACTTCCGGCACTACCTGGGCAACAAGTTCCTCACGACGCTCTCCAACGCGTTCACCGACCTCAACCTCACCGACATGGAGACGTGCTACAAGGTGTTCAAGCGCGAGGTGATCCAGTCGGTGCGGATCGAGGAGGACCGCTTCGGCTTCGAGCCGGAGATCACCGCCAAGATCGCCAAGCTCCGCAAGAACTCAGGCGGGCTGCGGATCTACGAGGTCGGCATCAGCTACGACGGGCGGACCTACGCCGAGGGCAAGAAGATCGGCCTCAAGGACGGCTTCCGCGCCATCTGGGCGATCCTCAAATACAATTTTTTCGGCTGATGGTTCGGCTAATGGTGTCGGCGTCGGCCGGCCAGCGTGGCCAGGCCGAGCGCCGCGAGCAGAGTCGCTGTGGTTGGTTCGGGGACCGTCCACACGGCCACGCCGTGGCGGTTGTTGGTGAGTTGGTACGAGAAGGCGACCTGCCCGGCGTTGTTGAGCCCGGAATACTGATCGCCGATGTACAGACCCTCGCCGGCATCCACCCCGCCGCTGAAGTTGAAGGATTCGACGATGCCGCCATCAAACGCGTCGCCCTCGCGAATCACGCTGTAGATCTCGCCGTCGGTATCGACAAAGAGCAGGGCGCGGTCGTTGGATGTGCCGACCCCGGCACCCGAAAGAACGGCGGTGAAGGCGGCCTGTCCGTTGTCGTTGAGGCCGATATCAACGAGCACGTTGTTAAACTCGCCCGGCCCGCCGCCGGGGGCGGTATCACCGGTGCGGATGAGCTGCTGCAATTCCGCGCCGTCGTGGAAGAAGAGGCCGCGATCGAAACCGGTGGTGGCGGCGTCGTTCAGGTTAGCGCTGAAGAGCACTTGGGCGGTACTGTTGACGACCGGCGTGCCGACAATGGAAGCGAAGGTGACGCCCGGGCCGGAGGGGGCGGCCTCGCCTTGGAGGGCCACGGTCCGATGATTGCCGCCGGGTTCGGCAACGAAGAGGCCTAGTCGGCTCGGCTGGTCAATAAAGGACATAAACACCGTTGCCCCGTTGTCTGCGAGGGCGGCCTTGTCCAAATCGACGTATTTGGAGCCGGGGATATGCGGCACGGCATCGCCTTCGCGCACGACCTCGACGAGCGAACCGGCCTGGCCGCGGTAAATGACCTCGTTTGTGCTGTTGTCCAGGCCACCGCCGAACTCGGTGGCCCTGAAGGCGACATTACCGGCGGCGTCGAAAACGGGCCGCTGAATGACCGTCACCTCCGCCCCCGACACCGCGGGAGAGGCGTCTTCGCCACCGAGGACGCGAACCAGGGAGCCTCCGGTGATCGCATAGATCGCCAGATCATCAAAGGTCCCGGGGTTGTTCGCCAGCGCGGCCCGGAAGGCGATGTCGCCCGAGGCGTTAAGCCGAGGTCGGCTGTAGCCATTGAAGGTCGCTCCGGCAGCATCGGGCGCCACCTCACCTTGTCGCGCGAAGACGCCGAGGCTGCTCTGGGGACCGGCGAGTATGCCAAAACCCGCATTGCTGCTCGTATCGGCATCGCGGAAGGTGGCGACGAAAGCCACGCCCCCCGTGTCATCGAACAAGCCTGCATTGAAGCCGTCAAATACGACACCCGACAGCCCCGGCACGGCCTGTCCTGTGCGGGCCACCTCAAAGACAGAGGGTGACAGCGGGTTTGCCTCTGCGGTGAAGACGCCCAGGTCGTTGCTCGTATTGATGCCCGCTCCCACAACCGACGCCAGGAAAAGCAGTTGGCCGCTGTCGGTCAGAACGGGCGTCGCCGGTGAGAAGAGGTCGAAGGTCACGCCCGGCGTCGGTGCCGCGTCGGACGTGCTTAGCACGACCTGAGGCGCGATCGGGTCGGCGTGGGACCAGGGCGCCAAGGTCGTGAGACCCAAGCCCGCGACCCCCGCAAGAACGACCCCCCCCACCCTCCGATTGCCGGCTCGGCACACCATCGTGTAAGCCGAGCCAAGCAGATTGCCGCCGAGCTTTGCGGGCGTAGTTAATGCGCAGTCAGTCATTTCTCTTCTCCTTTACCGAAAGTTCGAAAAAATCAGGCAGGATTTGGACCGGCCATCCCCGCCATCGTTTTTAGCCACGTAGCGAAGGAAAAGCGGGCACTTCTAAACGCCGATTTTCATTCCGCCGGACAGGGCAAACCGGGATCACTATACAAGAAACTGATTTGATCACCAATAGTTTTTGTTAATTTTTGGCTGATTGGCGTTCTTGGGGACGGGACGAATCAGCGGAGCGGTGCTTAACCCGGGCTCAGAGACGAGGCATATGAGCAATTGAGCAAGCGGGGGCGAGGGCAGGGTCCGGCTACGTCACGGGGCAACCTTGACGGGTGCCACACCGCATCGCGCAGCGTGCGGTGTGCGACCCGCCCTCGCGACGAGGTGCGGCTGGCGCAGATCGATGCCAAGCGTAGCGGGTACTTTGGGTGCCACGGTGTTTGGGACTTTGAAAGCGGCAGGAGCACGGCCTGAAGGCCGTGGCACCCGCTACATCTGGTGTGGAACTGCTTTAAAGCGCCATCCGGCACATACCGCCCTCCGCCGAGCCTCCGGGGCGGTATGTGGCACCCGACTTCCATCTTGCCCTCGAAAATTAGCCAGACCCCGCGGGCCGCGGATCAACCCCGTTTGCATCGTGCAGGTGGGTTGGCTAAGCTATTGGGCTCGACTGAACCGACCCGAACCGGCCGCGGCGTGAAAACCGCCCGGCCCCCTCGGAGGCCCGACCATGCCCCGCGTTTGCGCTTTTACCGGCAAAAAAACCACCACCGGCCACACCTACACCACCCGCGGTAAGGCCAAGTACCTCGGCGGCGTGGGCACCAAGGTGACCGGCAAGACCAAGCGCAAGTTCCGCCCGAACCTGCAGACGGTCCTCACCGTCATGCCCGACGGTTCGGTCCAGCGCGTCAAGGCCTCGACCCGCGCGATCCGCAACGGCCTGGTCACCAAGCCCCTGAAGCGGAAGTTCGCCTACAAGCCAGAAGAGCAGAAGCAGGCCTAACCACAGGCCGTCGGTCCGGGTGCCCACGGATGCGGGCAAATCACGACTGTCCACGGAGCGGGCAGCACATAAGATATTGAGTTAAGTCGCCGCCGCGCGGTGCCCGGGCAGGCCGGTGGCGGTTTCGTAGATCGATCAAGCGCGTAATCTTCCGAGGGATCGACCATCGATGAGGCCCGGTCAATCGCACCCACGGCCCGATGAGAAAACCGATCCCCGAGCCTCCCGCAGCCACGGACCGCGTTCGGCACATCCCGCAAACCGTACCTCAGCCCTCACCGGAATTCCCGGAGCACCATGAAGGCGAGGCAACGGGTCAGGCCGCGCGTCCCTTGAACCCATGCCCAACCGCGAGGACGACAAACTCCGCGTTCAGCAGGCGACCGACATCGTGCGGCTCGTCGGCGAGCAGGTCTCCCTGCGCCCCAAGGGCAAGGAGTTTGCCGGGCTCTGCCCGTTCCACGACGACAAGAGCCCGTCGATGTTCGTCAGCCCCGCCAAGCAGATCTACAAGTGCTTTAGCTGCGGCGCGGGCGGTGATGTGTTCAGCTTTGTGATGAACTATCACAAGATGACCTTCCCCGAGGCGATCAAGCACCTGGCCGAGCGCGCGGGGATCGAACTGACCCCGTGGGACGGCGGCCGCGGCCAGTCCGAAGGCCCGTCCGAGCGCGAGATCATCCGTGAGGCGAACGAGCGGGCGCTGGGCTTTTTCCGCACGCTGCTCAAGCACCCCGAGCACGGCAGGATCGCCCGCGATTACGTCGAGAGCCGGGGCATCAACTCCCAGATGCAGGCCGACTTCCAGGTCGGCGTCGCGCCCGACCTCTGGGACGGGCTGGCGCAATACGTGGCATCGAAAGGCTGGCCGACCCGAGGATTCATTGCGGCCGGCTTAATCAGCCCACGCAAGGGCTCAGGGTACGGGGAACAGGGATCAGGTCACGCGACCCCTGATCCCCGGTCCCCGAACCCCGCACCCTCTGATTGCTACGACCGGCTGCGCCACCGCCTGATCTTCCCCATCTTCGACGCCATCGGCCGACCCATCGCCTTCGGTGGCCGCGTCCTGCCCGGCACCACGCGCGACGACGCCTCCGATGCGAAATACCTCAACAGCCCCGAGACCAAGCTTTTCAACAAGTCGGCCACCCTCTACGGCCTGCACCTGGCCAAGAAACCGATCATCGACAGCCGCACCGCCGTCATCGTCGAGGGCTACACCGACGTCATCGCCTGCCATCAGCACGGCCTGCGCAACGTCGTCGCGACGCTCGGCACGTCGCTGACGCGCGAGCACGTCACCGAGCTGCGGCGGTACGCGGAGAAGGTTGTGGTCATTTTCGATGCCGATACCGCCGGGCAGAAGGCCGCGGACCGCGCGGTGGAGGTGTTCCTCACCGGCGACCTGGACGTGGAGGTGGCGAACCTGCCCGGCGGGCTGGACCCGGCGGACTTGCTCGCGAAGGACGACGGCGTCGCGCAGTGGCAGGCGGCGATGGACTCGGCCCAGGACGCGCTGGCCTATCAGCTCGACCGCGTGCGCGGGCAGCTCGACGCGGCCGGTACCGTGACCGGTCGGCAGAAGGCGGCCGAAGCGTACATCGTCAAGCTCGCCGAGCTGGGCCTGACCCGCACCGGCTCGCTGCGCAAGGCGTTCGTGCTCCAGCGCCTCTCCGGCCTGCTGCATCTGGGCGAGAACACGATCAACGAGATGCTCCGCCAGCACGCGCCCCGGCCCCGCCCCGCAAACCTGCCAACATCCGAACCCAAGCCGCGTGCGCAGACGACTTCCGGGGGCGGGGGGCGAGACCCCGGATCGCTGTCATCCTCACCGCCCGTCCCGCCTTATATCGACCCCGACGACGACGATCCGGATATCTACATCCCCCCCGAGGAGGGGGGTGCCGAGTCGGTAGAAAACCCGGCAGCTGGCGCTACAATGAAGGCTGTGGATCTGGCGGAGCGGCAGGTGATCGGGGCGCTGTTGCGGGACAACGCGTTGTTCCACCGCACGCTACCCGACGGCCGAGGCTTTGATGAGGTGCTGGTGCCGGAGGACTTTTCGGTCCCGGCGCATCGACGGCTGTTCGGGCTGATCCACGCGGCGCTGGCCGAGGACAAGACGCTGACGCTCGCCGCGATGCTGGGCGACATCGCCTCGTCCCAACCGCCCCAGGTCCTGCACCGGTGGTCCACCGCCCTGACGCAGGCGGATGTGGAGGTAGAACAGGGCAGCCTTGGTAAGCCAGATAAACTGTGCGAGTTGTTCGACCTCGCGGTCGTGAGGCTCTTGGCGGCGCAAAGCGACCAGGACTACCGCCGCAAGCGCGCGAATCTCCGTGAAAAACTGGCCGGCCCCGAGAATGATGTCACTGTTATGGCGGCCGCCCTCAATGAAGCCCGGCAAAGCACGTCGGCTCCGTCGCCCGGACGCATCCTCCGGCGGCAGAGGTGAGAAAAACGAAAACGGAAAAGCGGAAAAACGGAAACGCGAAAAATAGAATCCCTGATCCCTGATCCCTGATCCCTGATCCCTGATCCCTGATCCCTGATCCCT
>CAZTLX010000161.1:0-10582 GCA_964614575.1 uncultured Phycisphaeraceae bacterium
CGACGTCGAACTCACCCTCGACGCCTCCGGCGCCCAGACCCTGGGCGCGATCGATGCCTTCACCATCACCGGCGGCGGGGCCAAGTTCAACCTCGGGCCCAACGTCGATATCCTCAACCAGGTCTCGGTCGGTATCGGCAACGTCGCCGCCCGAAACCTCGGCGACGTGGCCAACGGGTTCCTCGACCAGCTCGGCTCGTCCAAGGCCGCGAACGTCGAGAACGGCGACCTGAACAAGGCCCAGAAGATCGTCAACGAGGCGATCAACCAGGTCAGCTCGCTCCGCGGCCGACTCGGCGCGTTCCAGAAGAACACGATCGGCGCGACGATCCGCTCGCTGGGCGTCGCTCTGGAGAACACCGCCGCGGCCGAGAGTGCCATCCGCGACACCGACTTCGCCGCGGAAACCGCGGAGCTGACCCGGTCGCAGATCCTGGTCAACGCCGCGACCAACGTGCTCTCGATCGCCAACTCCCAGCCGCAGTCGGTGCTCTCGCTGCTGGGCTAATCCCGTCAAGCCGCGGGGCAACGCCCCGTTCTTGAGGACGCCCCGACATCCTACGGGGTATCCGATCACTGATGCTGGCCGGCGACCGAAAGGTCGCCGGCCTTTTGCATGTTGTTAGGATGCTCAGATCAAGCCCGGCCATGAGACGCCGCCCCCGATAAGCCCGGTCATGAGGCGCAGCCCCTTGGCCGGGATAAGCTCCGCATCACCCCCAACACCCCCGACCCCCACCATGCCCGACACCCTCCCCGCCGACCTCCGCTTCTGGGAAACCCCCGAACTCACGCAGATCAACCGCCGGCCCATGCGCGCGACCCTCGCGCCCTACCCCACCGTCGCCGCCGCCAAACGCAACACGCGCGACGATTCCCCATGGCTGCGGTCCCTCAACGGCGACTGGAAGTTCAAGCTCTTCGACCGCCCGCAGGACGTGCCCGACGATGCGACCACGCCCGGCTTCGCCGACGGCAAGTGGGGCACGCTGCCCGTGCCCTCCAACTGGACGATGCACGGCCACAGCAAGCCGCACTACACCAACGTCGCCATGCCCTTCGAGAACACGCCCCCACGCGTGCCCGACCATAACCCCACCGGCGTGTACCGCCGCACGTTTGACCTGCCCAAAGCATGGGACGGCCGACGCGTCGTGCTCCACGTCGGCGGCGCCGAGAGCGTGCTGTGCGTCTATGTCAACGGCACGTTCATCGGCCTGGGCAAAGACACCCGCCTGCCCTCCGAGTTCGACATCACCGCGGCCCTCAAGCCCGGCAAGAACCACCTGGCCGCGACCGTCATCCGCTGGTCCGATGCGTCCTATATCGAAGACCAGGACCAGTGGTGGATGGGCGGCATCTACCGCGAGGTGTATCTCTACACCCAGGACCACGCGTACATCGAAGACCTCACCGCCCGCGCCTCGCTCAGCGAGGACCAGAAGCGCGGCGAGCTGGCCGTGGACGTGAAACTCAACTTCACCCAGGAGCCGGAGAAAACCTACGCCGTCACCGCCGAGCTGTTCGACGCCGCGGGCAAGAAGGCGCTGCGCAAGCCGCTGCGCGGCACGCTGGACAACGACTACCGCAACCACGAGAACACCGTCCGCCTCGCCGCGGGCGTCGGCCGTGTCGAACCCTGGAGCGCCGAGCAGCCCAACCTCTACACCCTGGTGGTGAGCCTGTCCGAGGCCGACGACCAAGGCGAGCCGACCGGCAAGCCGATCGAATGCACGTCCTGCCGCGTGGGCTTCCGCAACGTCGCGGTGCGCGGCCGCGAACTGTTGATCAACGGCCAACCGGTCATGATCCGCGGCGTCAACCGCCACGAACACGACGACACCACCGGCAAGGCGCTCTCGACCGAAAGCATGATCCGCGACATCGTCACGATGAAGCAGCACAACTTCAACGCCGTACGCAACTCCCACTACCCCAACGATCGGCGGTGGTACGAGCTGTGCGATGAATACGGCCTTTACGTGATCGACGAGGCGAACCTCGAAGCCCACGCCAACTACAGCACGATCTGCCGCGACCCGCGCTGGGCCCGCGCGTTCCTGGAGCGCGGCACCAACATGGTCCGCCGCACGAAGAACCACCCCTGCGTCATCCTCTGGTCGCTGGGCAACGAGAGCGGCTACGGCGAGAACCACGACGCCCTCGCCGACGCCCTCCGCGCGCTCGACCCCACGCGCCCGCTGCACTACGAGGGCGCGGTGAACACCGGCTGGCGCCAGGGCCGTGTCGGCATCGCGCCCGGCGGCAAACGCGCCACCGACATCATCTGCCCGATGTACCCACCCATCGCGAAGGTCATCGAGTGGGCGAAGAAAAACAAGGACGATCGGCCGTACATCATGTGCGAGTACTCCCACGCGATGGGCAACTCCAACGGCTGCCTCAAGGAATACCACGACGCCTTCGAGCAGTACCACGGCCTGCAGGGCGGGTTCATCTGGGAATGGGTCGATCACGGCATCAAACAAAAAACCAAAGACGGCGTTGAATACTGGGCCTACGGCGGAGACTTCGGCGAGACCATCCACGACGCCGAGTTCGTCTGCGATGGCCTGGTGTCGCCCGACCGCACGCCGCACCCCGGCCTCGCCGAGTGCCACAAGCTCCAGCAACCCGTCGGCTTCACGCTCGCCAACGCGAAGCAGCGCAAGGTCGCCGTCGCCAACAAAGACTTCTTCCAGGACCTGGGCTGGCTGATGTTCAGCTGGGAGCTGATGATCGACTGGAAGCCCAAGGTCAAGGGCGCGCTGCCCGTGGGCAAGCTCGCGCCGCAGAAAAGCAAGACGCTGCAACTCAATTATCGCGCGGCCGACATCCCCGCCGGCACCGAGGCGCACCTGACGATCACCGCCCGCGCGCGGCGGAAGCAGCCTTGGTGCGACAAGGGGCACCTGGTCGCGTGGGAGCAGTTCGAGCTGCCGCGCAAGAAGGTCGATCGCCGCAAGGGCCGCAACAAGTCGATCTTCGGAGGCGAGCTGGCCGTCACCCATGCCGAGGGCGAGGCGGCCGTCACCTGCACCGCGAACGACCTGCGCATCACCATCGACGCCCATGCCGGTCAGATCGCGTCGATCAGGCAGGGCCGTCGCACGATTGTCGAGTCCGGGCCGGCGCTCAACATCTGGCGTGGCCCGACGAGCAACGACGGCGTCAAGGGCAAGGATGAGCAGTGGACCGCGCAGTGGAAGCCGCTGGGCCGCTGGTGTACCGCCGGGCTTGATGAGCTGCGCCTGGTCGAGGGCGAGGCCCGGGTGGAACGCCGCACCGGCGGGGCCGCGGTGATCAACCTCAAGCAACGCTGGGCGGTGAAGGGCGGCGCGAGCGGCATCACGCACCTGCACCGCTACACCGTGACGCCCGACGGCGTGATCCACGCGCACAACGCCTTCGAGGTCGATAAAGACCTGCCCGACCTGCCCCGCGTCGGCCTGATCATGACGCTGCCCAAAGGCTTCGAGGGTCTGGCGTGGTTCGGCCGCGGCCCGATCGAGTCCTACCCCGACCGCAAGGCCGGCACGCCGATCGGCATCCACGAACAGACCGTGACGCAGCAATACGTGCCCTACATCGTCCCGCAGGAGCACGGCCACCACACCGACACCCGCTGGCTGGAACTACAAGGCCCCCGCGACGCGACGCTGCGCATCGTCGGCCTCAAACCCTTCGGGTTCAACGCCAGCCACTTCACCCCGCAAGACCTCACCGACGCGTACCACACCTATGACCTGGTCCCACGAGATGAAACCATCCTCTGCCTCGACGCCGCCCACCGCGGCCTGGGCACCGCGAGCTGCGGCCCCGACACCCTCGACGCCTACAAAGTCATGCCCGGCATCCACCGCTTCGACTATCAACTGATCGTGAAGTGAGACGCTTTGGTTCCCAAACGATAGCCGGCGAGCTTCGCCTCGCCTGGAAAGAAAACCGGGCGAGGCGTAGCTCGCCGGCTATGACATTCCTGCGTTACGGCCGCAGCGCCGCGGGGCCGAGGGTGACCAGCGTGAAATCGTCGAGCGGGTGGTCAGCGACGAAGGCGCGCAGGCCGTCGAGCGTGATGGCATCGACGCGGGCGGCGAGTTCTTCGAGGGGGCGTGGGCGGCCGAGGTGGTAGAGGTCGCCGGCGATGGCCGAGGCGCGGGCGCCGGTGGATTCGCCCTGCATCACGAGTCGGCTCTTCATGCCGACGATCGCGCGTTCGAATTCGCTCTGCTCGACGCCGTCCTTGAGCCGGCGCAGCTCCGCGAGCATCACGTCCAGCGTCTCCTGGGCGCGGGGCGTGGTGGTGCCGGCGTACGCGCTGACGGTGCCGCGGTCGCGCTGGCCGGTGTACGACGCGTGGACCGCGTAACAGAGCCCGCGCTTCTCGCGCACCTCGGTGAAGAGCCGGCCGCTCATCCCGCCCGAGAGCACCGCGATGGCCGCGGCCTGCACGATGCTCCGCTCGTCCGGCTCGGGCGGCGCATCGCACGCCAGCGCGATGTGGACCTGCGCCGACTCGGCGTGCAGGTGCGCGTAGCCCCGCGGCGCGTCGGTCAGCGTCGGCTCGGGCGGCGCGTCGCCGGCCCAGTCGGCGGTCAGCGCCCGCACCTGCTCCAGCAGCGCGTCGAAGTCGAACGCCCCGGCGAAGGCGAGGATCGAACCCCGCGGCACGAAGGAACGCCTGGCGAAGCCGCGCACCTGTTCGATGCTCAGCGCTTCGAGGTGTTCGCGGACGCCGTAGCCGCTGCGGCCGATCGGGTCGGGCTGATGCTGATGGCGCAGGCCGAGCATGGCGCGTTGCTGGGGCTCATCGATGAGGCCGTCGAGCGATTGGATCGCCAGGTCGCGTGACGGTTCGAGCGCGGCTTCGTCGAGGTTGGGGCGCAGCGCGGTATCCAGCAGCAGGGGCAGGGCGGCGGGGAGGTTGTCGCCGACCATCGTGGCCGAGAGGTGCGTGTGGTGCGTGCCGTTGTCGGTCGAGCGCTGGACGCCGAGGCGGTCGAGGGCATCGGAGTGTTCGCGTGCGGTGAGGCCGCCGGCGCCGCGGAGCATCATCTCGGCCAGGACGTTGCTGATGCCTTGCTGATCGCTCGGCTCGTGCTTGGTGCCGCCGGGCAGGAGCAGGCGCATCGCGAGGGACTTGGCGCCGGCGACAGGTTCGGCGAGCACGGTCAGGCCGTGGGCCAGGGTTTCGTGGTGGATGGCGGGGGTGGCGGTGGTTTCGGGCATTGGGGGGATTGTAGGGGCAATGAATATCCCGGCGCAATACCGATCCCGCCCAAGCTCCGCTGCGCTGCGCATGGGCGGGCTTGGGTGGGGGGAAGGGGTGATGTTCAGATTCAGCCCTTGAGGCGGAGCTGTTCGATGTGGGGCAGGCCGCCGGTCAGGGGCAGGGCGTAGTCGCGGAAGCTCTCGTCGATCCGGCAGCCGTCGATGATGTATTTCGGGTCGAGGTGTTTGGTGAGCGCGGCGACTTCCTTGATGTCGATGGTGCGGTACTCGACGCTGTAGGGGTCGTCGGACGTGCGGATGATCGCGATCGAGCCGGACTCACGGTCGCCGCGCAGCGCCGCCACGGCCGCGGCTTTGCCCGCGGCGCGGGCCTCGGCCTGATCGACCTTGCTCACGCACCCCGCGAAGCTGCGCTGCAGGTAGCCGAACGTATCGGCCCGCACGCGCTTGTGGTTGAGATTCTTCTTGACCACCTCCGCGAGCAGGTCGCCCAGCGCCCCGGTGCCCGAGAGCTGCACGTTGCCGTGCGCATCCTTCTCGACCTCTTCCTGCAGCTTGGCGATCATCGGCGAGCCGTCGGCATCGTGGATGCCCTCGGACACCGCGATCAGGCATCGGCCGTGCTGCTTGAGCACGCCCTCGATGTCGGCGCAGAATTTCTCTTCGCTGAAGCTGGCCTCGGGGACGTAGATCAGGTGCGGGCCGTCCTCCTCGTGCGCCTTGCCGAGCATGGCCGCGGCGGTGAGGAAGCCGGCGTGGCGGCCCATGATGATGTTGATCTTCACCCCCGGCAGGGCTTTGTTATCCAAGTTGTCCCCTTGGAACGCTTGCGCGACAAACTTGGCGGCGCTGCCGAAGCCGGGCGTGTGGTCGTTGACCATCAGGTCGTTGTCGATGGTCTTGGGCACGTGGAAGGCGCGCAGCTCGTAGTTGTGCTTGGCCGCCTCCTCGTTGATGATGCGGCAGGTGTCGGAGCTGTCGTTGCCGCCGATGTAAAAGAAGTAGCGGACGTTTTTCTTCTCCAGCACGTCGAGGACCTTCTTGCAGTATTCGACGTCCGGCTTGTCGCGCGACGAGCCGAGGCCGGAGGAAGGCGTCTCGGCCAAACGGTTGAGCCGATCCTGCGGCAGGTCCTGCAGCTCGATGAAGTGATCGTTCTTCATGCCTGACACCGCGTGGATGGCACCGAAGACCTTGCCGATGGTCCCGGCTTCGACGGCGGGGCGCAGGCCCTCGATCACGCCGACCAGCGACGCGTTGATCACCGCGGTCGGCCCGCCGGACTGCCCGACGACGGCGTTGCCTTTAAGAACGTTGCTGGCCATATCGATTTCCTTGTTGCGTGGGGGTTATGCGTGAGGGAGGAGCCGGTAGTGTACGCATCGCCGGTGCCGGTTCAATGCGCACCAAGTGGGGGCGGATCGCCGATGGTACGGGCGGATCGCTTAATCGCTGGGGGTAGTCGCTTCATCCCAGGGATTCACCAACGCGATCTGGGTCTGGCTGAAGTGCCGGGTGTTGCGTGTGGCCAGCGTCGCGGCATGCGTCCGGGTGATGCCGGCGATCATCAGGTCGCGGACATCGATGCCGACCCCTATGCCGCGGAGCCGGGCGGCGATCTGGGCCGCGGCGTCCGCAGCCCGATGATCGAAATCTAACACGCGGTGGCCCAGCCCCTCTTGGATTAAACGGTCGAGCCGCGCGGTGAGCAGCCGGCGTTTGCGCCCATCCGTCATGATGTTCAGCCCGAAGCGGACCTCATAAAGCGTCACCGCGTTGAGCCAGATCGACGTGGCGGCCTGTTGGTCGAGCCAGGCGATCACCTCGGGCGCGGTGTTGGGTTGCATCATGGCCGACACGACGTTGGTATCGAGCACGATCATCAATCGAATGCCGCCGGTCGCGGCGACTCGAAGCCGCGGTTCTCAAGAAAGTCCTCGGCCAATGCCTCATCGGAAAACTGTGCGAGGCACCACGCGCCCAACTTGCCGGGCACCGATGCGGATGAAAAGACCGATTCGTGCAGGATGTGACGGGCTTCGTCTTCCAGGCTGCGGCCATGCGCGGCGGCCTGGGCTCTCAACCGATCACGCGTCGCGTCGTCGAGGTTGTGAATCGTTAATTGGGCCATGACGCACCTCGCGGACAAATCATACCGCGTGGGATCGTCCGGATCGAGTCAGACCGGGGGTACGGCGTGCCGCCCGCGAACGGGGGAAGTAGCGCGGCTAGTTGAGTTCCGCCAGCGCCGACTCGGCGAGGGTTTTTTCCTCGCCGTCGAGCTTGGGCCGGGCTTCGGTGAGCAGGGCCTTGGCGCGGTCGGGCTGGTCGAGGTAGCGGGCGTGGATCAGGCCGAGGATGAGCTGGACCTGTTGCTTCTGGCTGTAGGCGGGGTAGGTCTTGAGGAACAGCTCGTAGGCGGCGGCGGCTTTGTCGTACCAGCCGTCGGCCATGAGCTGGTTGGCCAGGTCGAGCTGGGCCTGCTGCGACATGACCTGCTCGGGGTGGTCTTCGATGAGCTCGACGTAGCGTCGGGCGGCGGTGGGCAGGTCGTGGGCGGCGATGGCGGCGCTGATCTTGCCGCGGCGTTCCATCAGGGCTTTCTGCTCGGGGGTCACGGGTTCGGGTTCGGCGGCGGGGCGGGCGTGGCGGGAAGCCTTGCCCGATACCCAAGGCGAGAAGCCGCCCTTGCCGGTGAGCTTGCGGAATTGCCCGCGTCGGCGGCGGTGCTCGATCAGGGCGAGCATGTCGTAAGGCTCGCGCGGCAGCAGCCGACCGATCAGCAGCAGCATGCCCGCGGCAAACCCGAAGCCGTAGCCCGCCAGGTGCGCCACGTACGCCACGTTGCCGATGTCGAGCATCTGGAACACCGCGTCCTGCGCCACACGGAAGAGGATCAGCAGCATCGAACTGACCTCGAACGCGCCGATGAAGAAAAACCAATACACGATCGTGACGTTGGAGAGCGGGAACAGCGCGAGGTACGCCCCGGTGACCGCGGCGACCGCGCCCGACGCGCCCAGCACCGGCGCGTCGGAGGTGACGATGTGCCCGAGCCCGGCGAGGACCGCCCCGGCGAGGTAGAAGAAGAGGTAGCCGACCTTCCCGAGCCGGTCCTCGACCCCGTTGCCGAAGATGAACAGGAAGATCATGTTGCCGATCAGGTGCATGCCGTCGGCGTGGAGGAAGGCGTAGGTGATGAACTGATAGAGCTGGGGTCCTTCGGGGCGCAGGTAATACTGCAGCACCGGGAACATCGTCATGAGCTGGTCGTAGGCGATGACGCCGCGCGTCGCCATGTCTGCGATCACGAGGTTCGAGCGGTAGATGTCGTTGCGCAGCCAGAGGTAGATCAGCACGTTGGCCGCGATCAGCGCGTAGTTAAGCCACGGGGTGGTGGCGAGGCGTCGGTCGGTGCGGATCGGGAAGAACATCGCAGGTGCATGATAAGCCGGGGTGCGGCCGAGGGGGTGGGGGGCAGACCCTATCCCACCGAAGCTCCGCTGCGCATCAGCGGGCCTGGAGGGCAGACGGGACGGTTTACTCCAGGCCCACAGCGGTGGCGGTCCAGCGGGCCCGGGTCAGCGCGTTGTGGTCCGCGGTCTCGGTCTGGGGCAGGGTCGCGATCGCGCGGATCGAGGTGCCCCCGGCAAAGGGGCCGGGCACGGTGCAGCGCCACACGCCCAGCGGCGGCGCTTCGGAGCCGTCGGCGGTGATCGTGAACACCGCTTCGTTGAGCTTCAATTGGTCCGGGGTCGTGGCGGTCAGCCGCAGCGTGGGTCCGTCCGCCTCGGGGTTCACCCGCACCCCGACATCGGACAGCGCGGTGGCGCGCTGCGACAGCCGACGCAGCTTCACCCGAGCCGTCAGACGCAGCCCCGTCGGCGCATCGTCGGGCAAGGGCATCTCATAGCTGCGTTGGCTCAGCGGATCGAGCAGGGACACGGGCACGGCAAACGCCATCGACGCCTGCCCCGCCTCGTCGGTCAGCGCGACGGTGAGCGTCGCCTGATCAACCAGCGCGAGCGTGTCGCTGATCACGGTGACCTGCGCGACGCGCCCGCCGGGCGTCTCGGTGATCTTCGCGTCCAGCACACGCACCGGGTCGTCCGCGTCCGGTGGCAGCAGCACCGGCGGCTCAAACCGCCGCCAGGGCGTCGGCATCAGCGAGATCGCCGCGGCCAGCCGCGCCGGCGCGGGCTGCGGCGGTTCGCCGTCCACGCCCGCGGCCAGCTCCGCAGGCCCTTCCGGGGACCCTTCCGGGGGGTGCGGGGAGTCGTTCGCGTCGGCCGGGGCGGGCGTCCCGGCGTCAACGGCCGCCGCGCCCGGGGCGGACCCGTTCGCGGGCGTCGGGGGGACGGCCGGGGCGGGGTCGTCGCTCGCCTGCGTCGGATCATTCACGAACGGGTCGCGCGGCGGGGGGGTGTCGTCCGGCATGAGCATCACCAGCACGATCAGCCCGATCAGCAGCAGCGCGGCGGTGACACTGATGCCCACCACCAGCCCGGCCTGGCGTCGGCGGCGCTGTGCGCGGCGGCGCTCGGCGATGCGCTCGGCGATGCTAAGCGCGGGCGTGGGTGGGGCCGTTGGCGGCCCACTGGGGACTTTGGCCGCGACCAGCCGGGCATCGGGTGGCGCCTGCAGGCCCGGCGCATCGTGGGCCGGGTCCTGCTGACGCATCAGCGTGGAGAGGCCGGAGAGCCCCGTGGCGTCGGTCCCGCCGGGGTCCTTGGCGTCGCCGAGGCTCGGCTCGTCGTCCTCATCGATGATCACCACCGCCGGGTCCGGCCCGGCCGCGCTGGGCCGACGGATATCCTGCTCCCGCACGCCGTAACGCGTCGAGCATTGCCCGCAGGTCACCACCGCCCCGACCCGCACGAACGGCGATTTGACGACGGCCCCGCATCCGGGGCACGTCAACTCGTAAGCCATCACATCACCTTAACAATGCCACGGGAATCGAACCATCGCGCCGGGGCGAAAACACACGCGGGCACTAAAGAACCCGAGCCGGGTCCAGCAGCGCGTGGCCGATCTTCCACACGTCGCCGGCCCCCATCGTCACGATCAGGTCGCCCGACCGGGCCGTGGCGCGGAGCTGCTCGACGATCGCGGCAAACGGGTGCATGTGCATCGCGGTGACCCCCTGATGCCGCAACCGATCGACGAGGTCGCCCGCCGTCACCGCCTGCCGTTCCTTCTGGCTGTCGCGTACGAAATAGATGTCCGGCACGATGACCACGTCCGCCTGCTCGAAGCTGACCGCGAACTGCTCCATGAGGAAGCGCGTGCGCGAGTGCTGGTGCGGCTGGAAGATGCAGATCAGGCGGTCCGGGCGGTAGTGCTGACG
>CAZTLX010000162.1:0-10543 GCA_964614575.1 uncultured Phycisphaeraceae bacterium
CCCCGAGGTCACCCCGCCCACCCCGCCCGCGATCGACGGCCAAAACGCCGTCGAAAGTCAGGACGGTTCCACCACCGAAAACGGTGGCCTTGCGGGCGAGGGCACCGGCACCGGCACCGGCGGCGGGGGCGGTGGGCTCGGCTCGATGTGGATGATCTTCCTGCTGGTCCTGGTCGTGATGTGGGTCTTCCTCATCGGCGGCCAACGCAAGGAAAAGAAGAAGCGGGCCGCGCTGCTCGCCTCGCTCGCCAAGGGCGACAAGGTCCAGACCGTCGGCGGGGTCCTCGGCACGGTCGTCGAGGTGCGTGAGAGCGAAGTGATCCTCAAGGTCGATGAAAACACCAACGCCCGCATGCGCTTCAGCCGATCCGCCATTCAGACGGTGCTCAATGACCCAAGCGAGGCCGATGCGTCAAGCAAGTGAGTCTTCCCCTGTTCAAACCCGCCGATAAGGGTTCAGGGATCGGGGACTAGGGACCAGTAAGCCAACGTGGACGATAACAGTTACCGCAAACTTGACGCGTGGAAGAAGGCGATGGACGCATACGACGCGATATACCAGCTCTCGGGCGGCTTCCCTCCCGACGAGCGTTTTGGGATGACCAGCCAAATCCGCCGTGCCGCACTCTCAGTTCCCAGCAATATCGCCGAAGGCTATGGACGTAAGCACCGCAGAGAGTATGTGCATCATCTTTACATGGCGCGCGGCTCCATGTTTGAGACGGAGACACAATTGATCGCGGCGGTACGCAACAAGATGTGCCCGCGGCCGGTGGCATTGCCGGCGTGGGAAGAGCTACAACACGCGGGCCGCTTACTCAACGGTCTGATTGCCTCGCTGGACTCGGAGGCCTGAAGGTCTGTCTGGTCCCTGATCCCCGAACCCTGAACCCCGATTCCCATGAAATACCCCATCTGGAAACCGATCCTGATTGTCGCGGTGCTCGCCCTGTTCGGGGCGATCTGGGCGGCCAAGGGGCTTAAGCCCGGGATCGACCTGGCCGGCGGCACCACCCTGGTCTATGACCTGCGCGTCCCCGAAGGCCGCGACGCCGGTCAGGTGATCGAAGACACCATCGCGGTGCTTCAAGACCGCGTCGATCCCACCGGCACGCGCAACCTCGTCTGGCGTCGCGTCGCGGGCAACCGCATCGAAGTGCAGATGGCGATGGCGCCTAAAGGCATCACCGACAAGCGCGAGGCCTATCTCGGGGCCAAGGAACAACTGCTCCGAGGCAACCTCGATAGACGCAATGTCGAACGCGCGCTCGCGCTGAGCGGGGATGAACAGGTCGCGGCGTTCGACCGGCTATCGGGGGGCAACGAGCGTTTGCGTGATCAATTCACCGCGCTGGTCGAAGCCCAGGCCGAAGTCGAGCAGTTGGAAGGCCCCGCCGAGGAGGCCGACCGCGCGGCGCAGGAAGCCGAACGCCTGGCGCAGAACCCCCCGGCCGACCTGAGCGAGGAGCAGCAGGCCGAGAACCAGCGCGTCGCACAGGAACTGGTGATCGAATCCACCACCCTATCCGAGAAGCTGCTGGCCGCACGCTCGAAGTACAACGCGGCGCTGGCCGAGGTGCTGGGCTCGAATATCAACGCCGTCGAGCTGGACCGGCTGCTGGATCTGGACAACGATCCGAAGAAGGCCGGCAAAGACGCGCAGGGCAACCCGCGCCCGACGCCGCGGCAGCAGGCGGTCGAGGGTCTGATCGCTTCGAACCCCGACCGCGCGGACCAGATCAACGAGCTCTTTGACCTGTATGCGGAATACGAAAAGGTCAAGGGCCCATTGGACGACCCCAATGACTTGATCACCCTGCTGCAGGGTTCGGGCGTGCTGGAGCTGCGCATCGCGGCGACGCCGGACGAGAGGCCCCCGGACCTGCAGACCTATATCGAGCAGTTGGAAGAGCAGGGCCCCAAGTCCGGTGCCGATCGGCCGTGGAAATGGTACGAGCTGCAGGACATCGAGCGGTTCATCGACCGCGATATCACGCGGCTCAATCAGTTCCGCGACAACCCCGAGAGCTTCATCGGCTTCGCCGCGAATCGTGGGTTGGTGGGCCAGGTGTATGGCGGGCGTTATTACGTGCTGCTGGCCGATAACCCTCAGCTCGCGATGACGCGCGACCAGGACTGGGCGCTCTCCTCCGTCACGCGTTCCAGCGATGAGTTGATGCGGCCGGCGGTTGGATTCTCGATGGACGCCCGCGGCGGGGCGCTGCTGGGCGCGCTGACCGGCCCGAACGTCGGCCGGCAGATGGCCGTCCTGCTCGACAATAAAGTCGTCACCGCCCCGACGCTCCAGGCCCGGCTTACCGGCGGGGGCATCATCACCGGCGACTTCTCACCGGACGAGTTCAACTACCTCATCCGCACGATCAAGGCCGGCTCGCTCGAAGGCCAACTCGGCGACTACCCGATCAGCATCAAGACCACCGGCCCCACGCTGGGGCAGGACAACCTGCGCTCGGGCATCGCGGCGGCGCTCACCGCCCTGATCATCGTCGCCATCTTCATGGCGTTCTATTACCTCTTCGCCGGCATGGTCGCCAACTTCGCGCTGCTGGCGAACATGGTCATCATCCTCGGCGTCATGTCGATGATCGAGGCGACGTTCACCCTGCCCGGCATCGCCGGCATCGTGCTGACCATCGGCATGGCGGTCGATGCCAACGTGCTGATCTTCGAGCGCATCCGCGAGGAGCTTGAAGCCAAGGCCGACCTCAAGACCGCCGTACGCCTCGGCTTCGACAAGGCGCTGTCGACCATCCTCGACGCCAACATCACCACGCTGATCACCTGCCTGGTGCTCGGCTACACCGCGACGGCGGAGATCAAGGGCTTCGCCGTCACGCTGGGCATCGGCATCCTCGCGACGCTGTTCACCGCGCTGTTCTGTACGCGGGTGTTCATCGACGCGTATGTCCGCTTCACCCGCGCCAAGACGCTGCACATGCTGCCGACGATCGTCCCGGCCGTGCGCAGGGTGCTCTCGCCGAACGTGGACTGGCTCCACAAGCGTTGGCTGTTTTATCCGCTCAGCGCCGTGTTGCTGGTCGCGGGCATGCTGATGGTTTATCAACGTGGGGCGGACCTGTTGGACATCGAGTTCCGCTCGGGCACGAAGGTGAGCTTCACGCTCAAGAACGAGCCGGTCGAGGTCTCGCCGCAGTACCCCGACGGGGTCAAGCCGATGATGCTGCCGCGCGCCGAGGCCGAGGCTCGGATCGAAGCGTACGCGTCGATCGGCGTGGCGCTGCAGGCCGGCAATCAGAACCCCGACATCCCCGAGGGTGTCGAGCCTTCCGCCGTCGAGGAGATGCGGCGGATCGTGGCGGACGCGGCGCGGCGGCACGTGCAGGCCGTCGCGGAGTATGAAGATATCGAGGCCGCCGGCGGCGACCCCGGCGACGTCCCCGATCCCCCGGCCGACTTCTCGCTGCTGGTCAATGCGGCGGTCGTGACCGAGGGCGTGGGGCAGGCGGACCTGTCCAACGGCTTTAGCGTCGCGACGCTGATGACCGACTCGCAGGCCGTCTCCGACCTGATCAAGGCCGCGTTTAACGAGGAACTCGACACCACCCAGCCGATCAGTTTCGCCGGCGTGGAGGCGACCGACTTTGCCCGGGCCCCGGCGTTCCGCATCAGCTCGACCGACCTGTCGGCGGTGCTCGGCCGCGAGGTGACGCCGACCGAAACGGTCGATATCTCCGATTACCTCGGCGGGGTGGCGATCCTGCTCGACGACATGTCCCCGCAGCCGACGCTCGACGACCTGAACCAGCGCATCCGCCGCATGCGGCAGCAGCCGGCCCACGAGGGCGTGGGCTTCCGCGACGCCCGGGTGATCGGCCTCGATATCGCTCACACCGACGAGGCCGGCAAGCCGCGCTACCGCAGCGCCGTCGTCCTCTCCACCGACCAGCGCACCAACTACCTCCAGACCCCCGCCGCCTTCACCGATGGCGATGGTCTGGCCGTCACCGAGTGGAAGCTGGTGCGCGATGCGCTGCAGCGCGACACCTCGCTGGCGTCGGTCACCAAGTTTTCCTCGCAGGTCTCGGGGACGATGAAGCAGCAGGCGATCGCCGCGATGACGCTGTCGCTGCTGGCCGTCGTCGCCTACATCTGGCTGCGGTTCGGGTCGATCCGCTACGGCATCGCGGCCATCGCGGCGCTGGTCCACGACGTCGCCATCGCCCTGGGCGTGGTCGCGATCTGCGGCTACCTGTACGACTCGGGCTTCGGCCACGCCCTGCTGCTGACCAACTTCAAGATCGACCTGGCCATGGTCGCCGCGTGCCTGACCATCGTCGGTTACTCGCTCAACGACACCATCGTCGTCTTCGACAGCATCCGTGAGAACCGCGGCCGACTGGCCCGGGCCTCACCGCAGACCATCAACGACTCGATCAACCAGACCATCAGCCGCACCCTGCTGACCTCGAGTACGACTCTGCTCGCGGTCGTGATCCTCTACCTGCTTGGCGGGTCGGGGGTACACGGTTTCGCGTTCGCGATGATCATCGGCATCCTGGTCGGCACCTACTCGTCGATCGCCATCGCCGCGCCGCTGCTGCTGCTCGGTTACAAGGGCGAGGGCAAGGGCGGGGCGACCCTCCCCGCGGTGAGCGAGAAGCCCACCACAGATTTGCCACCCAACCGCAGCACCCCCACAAGCGCCGCCGCGGCACGGACGTAGCGTATGGATGAGGCGAAGTTAGTCGGTCGCTACGCGAAACTGGTTTGAGCCGGGGTCGCGTAGCGGCCCGGCTATGGCGCGTGGGTCACGGGGATGTGGATTTCGCGTGCCGCGGGGTCACCGTAATACGCGGTGACCGCATCGTCGCCCGCGTGATCGGCCAGCGCGGCTTTGGCCGTGTCGCGCAGCGGGCCGAGGTCGGGCGGGACCGGCCGCAGCGTCAACGCTTCGGGCGACAGATCCAGCTCGTGCCATTCCAACGGATACAGGATCAGGCTCGAACGCTCGATCAGGTGCCAGCCCGCCCCGCGGAAGTAGCGGTTCATGTGGCTGTGACCGGCGATGCTGACGGCCACCCCCTCGTGCTCGGCGGTCACCTCGAAGAACATCGGCCAGTTGTGGCACCGCGTGGCCCGTGGCGGGTGGTGCGAGAAGACCAGCAGCGGGCCGCCCGCGGCGAGCGTCACCGCGTCGCGCAACAGCATCAGGTCGGCCTCCGTGAGCACGCCTTCATGGTCGTCCGGCGACAACTCATGTACCGCGTCGAGCACCACCACCACCCAGCCGCTCCACTGAAAGATGCCGCGGCGGATGACGGGGATGTCGCGGGCGAACTGCGCCTTGGTAGGCACTTCCACGTCGTGGTTGCCGATGATCTGCAGGCCGGGCACCCGGAGGCGGGCGCGTTGCTCGTTAAAGGCCGCGCGGACCTGCGGTGTGCCTTCGTGGGTCAGGTCACCGAGCCAGAACGCCAGGTCCGGCTGCCACGCGTTGACCTGATCGATGGCGGCCCGCACGATCGTGCGACTGGACGTGAATTGCCGCCCGTTTTTATCTTCGGGCAGCAGACTCAGGTGCGGGTCGGTGAGCAAGGCGATGCGCATGGGGATCAACGGGTGCGGGTCTCGGCGTCTTCGTCATCCTCATCGAAATCGTCGTCCAGTTCCTCTTCAATCTCATCCTCATCCACCAGCACCGGTTCATCGTCTTCCTCGGCCTGTTCACCGAACTTGCGGCGGCGGGTCTGGCGGCGTTCGTAGCGGCGCTTCGCCTCCTCGCTGGGCCAGTCGTATTCCATCTCGCCGGTCTGCGGGTTGGTCCAGTCGGCCTCGGGCTCGTCGGGGTGGATGCCGTCGATGATGTGTTCGTCTTCCGGCCGCAGCGCGATCATGATTTCGCCGACGCTCTGATCCTGCGTCACCTTCACGATGCGTTGGCGCGTGAGCTCGAGCAGCGCGAGAAACAGGCCGATCATCTCCGCCTTCTTGGTGCGGCCGACGAAGATCTGCTGCAGCGTCATATTGCCATCGCGTTTGAGTCGGTCGTGGATGTCCTCCGCGTGGAGGGAGATGGGGGTGTCGTCGTAGGTGACCTGGTGGTCGCCGACGTGGCCGATGGTTTCGAGAATGCGCGAGAACGCCTCGCACAGGTCGAGCACGTGGACGTCTTCGAGGTCGATCTCGACGGGCGCGGCGTTGTCGGGTTCGTCGGGCTTCTCCGCCTTGCCCGCCTTGATGCCGACGTTGAAGCGTGCGGCCCACTGCTCGCGTTTTTGTTCGAGCCCGATGGCCGCGTCCTTGATGCGTTTGTATTCGAGCAGTTGCTGGACCAGCTCGTGCCGCGGGTCGATCGCGTCCAGCGCATCGTGCGCGGGGTCTGCCCCGGAAGCGGATTCTTCACCCTCTCCCGCCTCTTCCGGGGGCGGGGCGGGCTGGATCATGCGGCTCTTGATCTCCAGCAGCGTCGCGGCCATGACCAGGAACTCGCCCGCCTGATCGACATTGATCGACTTGATCAGCTCCAGGTGCTGGAGGTATTGCTCGGTGAGCTTGGCGACGGGGATGTCGTGCAGGTCGATCTCGTGGCGTTTGACCAGGTAAAGCAGCAGGTCGAGCGGCCCCGCGTAGGCGTCGAGCTCGACGCGGTAGTCCGAGGGCGGATGGTCAAGGTCGGATGTCGGATGGGCGGGGGCGTTCACCGGCGAACCTTCCGTGGTTTGGCGTGCGGTCGGTCTGCCATCATAATCTAAGCGGAGACCCCCGTGCCCGATCCATCCGCCACCCCCCATCCGCCCTCCGCCACCGCGCCCGATCTGGCCTTCGCCCGCGCGGTGCTCGACGCCGAGGCCGCTGCCATCGCGCGGATCGAGCCGGACGCGAGCTTCACCGCCGCGGTCGATCTGCTGCTCAATCTCCCCGAGGCCGGTTCGCTGGTCGTCTCGGGCATCGGCAAGAGCGGGCTGATCGGGGCCAAGCTCTCGGCCACGTTCTCCTCCACCGGCACGCCGTCCCACTTCCTCCACCCCTCCGAGGCGATGCACGGCGACCTGGGCCGCGTCCGCCGCGGCGACGCGGTGCTGATCCTGTCCTACGGCGGGAACACCGACGAGGTCGTCGCCCTCGCCTCGATCCTCCGGCAGGACGGCGTGCCCGTGATCGCGATCGTCGGCAAGGCGGCGTGCGATCTTGGCCGGCTCGCGACGCTGACGCTGTGCGTCGGCGACGTGACCGAGGCGTGCCCGCACAACCTCGCGCCGACCGCGAGCACCACGGCGATGCTGGCGCTGGGCGATGCGCTGGCGCTGGCGGTCAGCCGCCGCCGCGGCTTCGGGGCCGAGGACTTCCACAAGTTCCACCCCGGCGGCGGGCTGGGGCGGCAGCTCACGCCCGTCACCGAGGCGATGCGTTTCGTGGCGATCGGCGACCAGCCGAACCTGCCGCTGATCCCGCAGGGCGACACGGTCGAGGTGGCCTACGCCGAGGCCACCCGCGTCGCCGAGACCCGCGGCATCCGCCGCGCCGGCGCGCTGGTGATCGTCGATGACGCGGGCAGGCTGGCCGGCATCTTCACCGACGGTGACCTGCGGCGGCTGGTCTTCGAGGACCGGGCCGCGCTGTCGCGCCCGATCGGCGCGGTGATGACGAAAAACCCGCGCACGCTGCGCGACACGTCGCTGATCCGCGAAGCGATGAAGATCATGCGAGAACGCCGCATCGACGAGCTGCCGGTCGTCGATGAAGCAGGCAAGCCCGTGGGATTGATCGACGTGCAGGATTTGGTCGCGCTGAAGGTGGTGGAGGGATGACCCGGCGTGCCGGCTTCAGCCGGCATGGCCGCACCCGTAAAACGACATGCCAGACCCAAAAGACATCCAACTTCTTGTGTTCGACGTTGACGGCGTCTTCACCGACGGCACGCTGTCCTACGGCGAGGACGGCACGATCCGCCGATCGTTCGACATCAAGGACGGCATGGCGATCCGCCTGGCCCGCGAGGCCGGGCTTCTCACCGCGGTCCTCACCGCGAAGGTCAGCGCCGCGACGCGCCAGCGCATGGCGGACCTGAAGATCGATCACGTTTTTGAGGGGTTTGATGAGACGGGGGGCAAGGGCGCGGGCATCGAGCAGCTCGCCCAGCAGGCGGGTGTCGCGTTGGAGCAGGTCGCGTACATGGGCGACGACCTGATGGACCTGCCGGCGCTGCGGCGTGTGGGCTACCCGATGTGCCCCGCGGATGCGGCCGGGGAGGTCAAGGCGGTGTGTGCCTTTGTTTCAACCTTCCGGGGGGGCCGCGGCGCGGTGCGCGACGCGGTTGAGCACGTGCTCAAGGCCCAGGGGTATTGGGACAAGCTGGTGGGGGGGTACAGCGGGTGACTGAAGCGATGCCACATTCCGGGCCGGAGTCGCACGTCGCCTGCATGGCGTGCGGCTATGACCTGCGGGGGTTGGCGACTGATGCGCGTTGTCCGGAGTGCGGTGGAGCAGAGCGGTCGGCCGGTCTGTTGGCCAATCCGGCGATACTCCGGTCGATCCGCCGGGCTGCGTGGAGCTTATGGGTGATTGCCGCCTGCGTGCCGGTCAGCGGTTTGATGGCGTTATGGGTTGTGACCATTGGCGTGAATCGCCACGGCGGTCTGGCGGTCGATACGTTCCTCGGCATCCTGCTCGTCGTTGGGATCATGTGGTCGCCCGCGATCGGCATATTGATCGCGGTCTGGCGGTTGACGGGGTGCGGCGTGGCTGCCTGGCGAGGCCGTTCCTGGCAGGATTGGTCGGCGGTCACGGCTCGGGTATTGGTTTCGATACGCTTTGCCGGGATGGTGGTGTTCTTCGCGGCATCGGTTGTGGATTACGGCCAGTACCCTTGGATTCGCAGGATGATGCCCGATGTCGAAACGAGCCTCGGCGTGTTAATGGTCATCCATCTGCTGGCGCTCGGGGCGGTTGGATATTACGCGCAGGGGTTGGCGCGATTGCTTGATTTATCCGAGGCCCGTGTCGCGGTGTGGTTCGCGGTGGTCACGAGCCTGTTGAGTCAGGCATTGCTTGCCATGCACATGATGCCGGGGTTCTGGCATCCGTTGTCGGGATTGCCTGACGCGATGGCGGCCCCGTTTGCCTTATTGATTTATGCCGCTCCGATCCTCGCGTGCTCGGTCGCGGCGGGGATGCTTGGGGCGGGGTTGTGGCGGGTGAGTCGGCGTGTCCCGGCGTGACGCGCCGGGGCACTGAAGTGCCCCTGCCTTGGTGGGGCAGTGGGGATGTGCGTGGGCGCGTGGTCAGTTCCCGGCGGTGATGGTAGCGAGCAGTTCGGTGAGTTCGGAGATGGCTTTCTGGTTGCCGGCGGCGGTGGCGCGTTCCAGGCCTTGCTTGAGCGTGGCGACGGCGGCGTCGCGGTCGCCGAGCCGGGCCTGGAGCTGGCCCTTCTGGTAGTAGGCGTAGAGGTAGTCGGGGTTCAGGTCGATCGCCTTGTCCAGCCAGGGCAGGGCGTCTTCGGGGTACTCGCCCTTGGTGTGCTCCAGGGCGATCATGTAAGGCACATCCGCGTCGGCGGGGTCGGCGGCGTGGAGCTTGAGCAGCTTCTCGATGCGGTCGTCGGGCATGGGCATAGGTTAGGACGGAGGGGAGGTGGGGTCTAGTTGGGGGAGGGGGTGTGGGGTTGGCGTGGGGTGATTCTGCCCTTCGCTCCCGCTCAGGGGCGGGCGTTAGGACAAACCCACCCGCGCGACCCAACGCCCGTCCTGAGCGGGAGCGAAGGGCGGGATCACGCGAAATATTTCTTTTTTGTGGGGCGGAATCCTCTTTGTTTTGCGCAAGGCCCTGCGTATATTCACCGCGCAGCGCGCGTTGCACGAGGCGTCGTGCGATCGACAACGCAGCGGGCCCGTCGGCCGGGTTGCCGTCGTTGGGTTCCCGTTGCCATGATGCATCCGCACACCGAGCTGCGCCTGATCAGCGAAGACATGGGCTTCGGCGTCTTCGCCACCCGCCTGATCCCCGCCGGCACCGTCGTCTATGCCAAGGACGCGCTGGACATCGAGTTCGCCCCCGGCGACCCGCTGATCCACGACCCCGCCTACGCCCAGACCGTCGAGAAGTACACCTACATCGAGTCGGACGGAACCCGCGTGCTCTCCTGGGACCACGCCAAGTACGTCAACCACTGCTGCGAGCCGTCCACCCTCACCACGGGCTACGGCTTCGAGATCGCCCTGCGCGACCTGATGCCGGGCGACGAGCTGACCGACGATTACGCCATCTTCAACAGCGCCATGCCCATGCCCTGCCTCTGCGGCGTGCCCGGCTGCCGGGGCATGGTGCGCAGCGAGGACTTCGACGCCATGGTCGAGAGCTGGGACCTGCGCATCGCCGCGGCGATCGCCCGCTTCAACGACGTGCCCCAGCCGATGCTGTCGCTGATCCCGGTGGGCACGCTGCGCCGGCTGCGCAAGTATCTGCGGACCGGCGAGGGCTTCCGCAGCGTGGCGACCCAGAAGCTGCCCGCCCGCCGCCGCGCGGTCGCGGTGGTGACGCTCAACGGCAACGGTCATCACGCGCG
>CAZTLX010000163.1:0-10477 GCA_964614575.1 uncultured Phycisphaeraceae bacterium
GCGTGCTGGCCCGCGATGCCGGACATCCGCGCGTTGATGTAGGTGTTGATCGGCGTCCAGCCGAACGCGAAGCCGACCAGCCACCACATCGAGAACTGCTCCTCGGCGGGGACCTGCGGGAAGATGTTGATCAGGTAGTGGGAGAGGTACACGAACCCGGCCGAGGCGGCGAGCCAGACGACGACGGGCACCCACGTCGGCGGGTCGCCGCGCTGCTTGTCGCGTCGCCAGAAGGCTTTGATATCGAACCCCTCGCGGGTGTGGACCTCATCGGGGGGCAGGTCTTCGTGGCCGTAGGTGTCCTGATCGGCGATCGCCCGGCCGCGCTTGCGCCACTTGAACAGTGCCGCGCCGATGCCCGCGAAGCCGACGATGGCGATCGCCAGCGCCGTGCCGATGCCGACGGAGAGGTACACGTCGAGCGTGGTGGCGACGTGGGTCTTGATCGCGTCGTCGCCGAGCTGCCAGGTGGGGATGAAGCCGTTGATCTGCAGGATCGGGTTGACCAGGAGCTGGAAGACCATGGTGGTGACGAACATGCCGATGACGATGCGCCAGGGCAGCACGAAGCCGGTGAGCAGGATGCCCAGGTTCAACGAGATGCCGATGGTCGCGGCGGGCAGGTAGTCATCGACCGCGGTGGTCAGGTCGAGGAAGGGGATGGGCAGCAGCTCGATCGGCTTGCCGATGAACGCCTGGCTGAGCACGGGGATGGCGACATAGACGATGCCGAACGCCGCCCCGAGCATCACGCCCAGCGCGAAGCAGTAGAAGCGGTAGCCGCGGGTGTTCTTGTCCTGGGAGGTCTCGGCCAGGGCGATGGTGCCCTCGGCCGCGATGGGGGCCAGCGGGAAGGGCAGCTTCTCCGCGTCGCTGGTGAGCTTATAGACCAGATAGCCCAGCGAGAACTGGGTGAACTTGCTCAGCAGCATGGAAGCGAGGATGACGCCGATGACCGGCCACCAGACCTGGTCGATCAGTGAGCCGTAGGCCGCGTCGCCGTAGGGCGCGACCCAGTCGGGCACATCCTGATCGATGCCGAAGCTGCGGAACGCCTCGCTGTTGCGCATGTAGCGGTTCCACACCAGCGACGCGAAGATCCCCCCGCCGAGCATCATCCCGCCGGTGACGTGCGTGAGCTGGCTCAGCGTGTATTTAAGGATGTACAGCTCCTGCTTCTTGAGCTGCACGAAGGAGCGGCGTCCCAGCTCGACGAAGAGGATGATCACCACCCAGTCGGCCGCGTCGCCCAGGTCCTGGCCGATCATCAGCCCCATGAAGATCACGCCGGGCAGCATCACGAACGCGACGAAGAACGCGCCGAGCACCGCCCGCCACGTGAAGCCGTTCTCATACGGCTCGTGCTGGATCGCCTCGATGCTCAGCTTCGCGTCGTAAAACTGCTCGGGCTTGCGCGGGCGTTTGGGCTTGGGTTTGGGGGTGGGTTCTGCCATGCGTGTTAATCGGGTGTGTCGTCATTATTCAGCCGCGTCGCGCGCGACGCGTCAGCGTGGGGCGTGCCCCGCCGCTAAACGTGGTTCTCCATCGCCTCGCGGATGAGGGTCGTGCCCTGGTCGATGTACGTCTGCCGCTGCGCCGGCTTGAGGTTGCGCCACAGCAGGAACTGGCGTCGGACCAGGTCGAGGAAGCCGTAGTTCGTCCGCACCCACGCCTCTTCCGAGCCGGAGCTGCGGCGGAGGGTGATGATCACCGCGAAGACGCGCTGGTCGTCGGTCGGCACGATCGAGAGGGTCATGCCCTGGGCGACGTCGAGGTCGTACGGCGCGAGCCACATGCGGGCGCTTAGCTCGAGGCGGTCGGGGTCGGTCGCGACGCGTTGGGTGATGTCGCGGCAGTTAAAGGCGTCGGCGGCGGGGTCGGTGTGGTTGGTGAGGAACTGGCGGAAGAACGCGCACATGCCGATCGCGTTGCCGCGGGTGAGGGTGAACGGCAGGGAGAAGCGGATCGCGCCGTCGTCGTCGGCGTCGGGCAGTTGCCAGCGGCCCATGCCGGACGGGGCCGCAAACGCCGCCGCCTTGCGTGCCGGGATGATGGTCGCCAGCAGCACGACCAGCCCCGAGAGCATCGCCAGGCCGACGGAGGAAAGCGACGCGAAGTTCAGTGACAGGCCGCCCATGAAGCCTTGCGGGTCGTTGGTCGGGTTGATCAGGCTCACCGTGTAGCCGAACCCCAGCCCGATCAGCAGCCCGATGACGATACCCAGCACGCTGAACACCGCCGATTCGCTTAGCAGCAGGAACGCGATCTGCCCCGGCGAGAGGCCGACCGCGCCGAGCATGTTGACCTCGCCCTTGCGCTCCTCGACGTTGCCGAGCATCGTGTTGAGGACGATCAGCACGCACAGGATCACCGGCACGATGACCTTCGCGACACCGGCCAGGTCCGTCGCCGAGCGCGTGGTCAGCAGGTTGAGCGTGGCGGGTTTCACCTGCGGCACGGCCGCGGCTTGCCCGGCGGCGTTGTCGGCGGCGGTGGGCGCGGGGGTCGTGGTGCCCCCCCGTGAGCCGAAGATCGGCTTGTTGAGCCTCAGCAGCGCCCGGCCATAAAAGCGCTCGGCCGCGTCTTCATCGGCAAAACCGATCGCGACGGAGCGCGGCTTAGCGCCCACATCATTCGCCGCGCGGTGCGGCACGATCACCAGCTCACGCCACGAGAGGTGATAGCCCGGCGGCTCGTCGAGCAGGTCGCCCCCGCCGCCCACCGACGAGGTGAACCCGCTCTTGAGGTAATCGACCATCGCCAGGCTCTTGCCGGTCACGTCGCGGTAGCGGTCGGCCTCGGCGGTGTTGAGGATGCCGATCACCGACCACCAGCGGCTGCGGACGAACACCCGCGGCAGGTCATCCGTCGGCCTGAGCGTCGCCCCCCCGGCCGCGATCTGCGCCGCCGAGCCTTCGTAGAGCATCGCCGGGGTGATGCCCAGCGTCGCGGCGACGTTGTCGGGCAGGATGATCATCGACCTGTCGCCGGGCGCGAACCATTGGTTGTTACTCACCGCTTCGTGCAGCCGCGACAGCGCCGCTTCCGCGGGCTCGAAGGTCATCACCCCGGTGACCTCGTCGAATATGCCCCGCTCCCCCCGCACGCGTTCCTGATTGATGCCCTCGCGGTTGACGTTGTTGCCGCCCTCGGTCTGGATGTACCAGCCGCGCACCGCCAGCTCGAAGTCGCTGCCGAACTCGCTGCGCAGCGAATCGATGAAGACCGACGAGAGCCCCGTGTGGAAGAAGTCGCGGAACACCACGCCCTGATACTTCGGGTCGTAAGGCTCGACGACGCGGTTGCCCGCCTCGGGGTCGATGTCCAGTTGGCGTGACAGAAACGCGTCGCGGCCGGACACCGACACGAAGGTGATGATCGAGAAGGTGAGCACGGTGACGGTCAGCGCGGTCAGGAACGTGCGCGACGGGCGCTTGCGCAGGTTGGACACGCCCAGCGACAGGGCGGTGCCCAGCGAGCTGGCGAGGCTGATCGTTTCGCCCTCCACCTCGCCGGTCTCCGCCTTGGCGCGTTTCATCAGCACGTCGAACCGCTGGTAGCAGATCAGCAAAACGATCGACGACATGAGGATCATGGCGAAGGCGACGATGACGATGAACGGGGAGACGGAGATGCGGAACGCGGGGTGGACGAGGTTGAGGTACGCGGTGAGCAGGCCGAAGATGATGACCGACCCGGTCAATCGGGCGATGATGCCCTTGCCGCCGATGACCAGCCGTTCAAGGAAGAAGCTGGCCGGCAGCAGCATGACCATGAGGAACACGGCGGAGAAGACCGCCTCGCGGCCGAGCTTGAGCAGGCGCGGGTAGAACTTGACCAGCGTGCCCCACGCCTGCCGCGCCTCGCCCAGCGAGCCGCGCCACTGCTCGGTCTCGGCCAGGGCCTGCGCCTGATCGATCCTCACCTGCGCATCGTCGAGCGCTTCGAGCACGGATTGATCGCGCACGCCCTTGTCCCGCATCACCCCGTACAACCGCTGGGCCGCGGCCAGCATGTCCCGCGCGACCGCCGCGTCGGTGCGGGCGATCGTCAGGTTCCGGTCCACCACCCGCCCCGCCGTATCCAGCACCGGCCCGACACGGTAACCCGCACCCTTGGGGCGTTGGTCATCGATCGGCCCGGTCAGCAGCAGCTTGTACGCCGAGCCCGACCGCACGCGCACCCGCGCGTGGCGGTCCGGCCGCAGGTACAGCACGTTCGCGCTCAGCTCGGCCTCGTTGAACGTCGTCAGCGGGTTGTCCAGCGCGAAGTGCTGCGGCTCGCCCTCGAGGACCGCGTCGATCACCTCAAGGTTCTGCCCCGCCCCGCCGATCGGCTGGTAATCGACCGGGTCCGGGCCGGGGAAGAACACGCGCGGATACACGCGTGTCATCACCAGGTTCTTCTCACTGACCATGCCGTCGCTGAGCGAGAAGGCGTCGTCCTGCCGCTGCGTGCCGATCATCCCGGCGTTGACCACGGCGTCGAAGACCGCCGCGTCCTCGTCGAGGTGATAGACGTGGATGCCGCGCTTCGCGCTGCGGGTGACGTAGCGCTCGTGCTCGACGGGCAGGGCATACACGCCGCTGAGCCGGGCGATGCGGACCACCGCGCGTCGTGTGCCGACGTAGGTGATCGGGTTGTGGTTGTCGGCGGTCTGCTTGCGTTGCGCGGGGTAATAGACCAGCGAGCCGGGCACCGGTTCCTTGGCGTTGACGCCGGAGCGTGCGTTGAAGCGGACGATGCGGCCGACGAGTTGGCCGAACGGCTGGGGGGTGAGCTTGGCGGGGGGGCGGGCGTCGGCCGGGCGTTCCAGCGTCAGCTTGATCAGCGTCGCGAGCGTGCGGACCTGCACCCCGAGGTTGTCCAGGCTTTTGCCCGAGTCGAGAACATCTGCGGGGGTATCGAGGGTGTCGCGTGGGTCGTTATACGTGCCGATCGGCAGTACGGAAATCCCCAGCGGGGTCCAGAACTCGCTGTACGTCGGCGAGCGAAAATGGACGATCGGGTGGACCGCCTCATCGTCGCTGGTGAGGAAAACCCAGGGCTGCGACCACCCGGCTTCGCGCTGCGCCGCGTCGATCAAGTGCCGCCAGTGCCGGGCGAGGTTATTCACGGCATTGCTGTCCAGCGGCAGGTTCTCCCGGAAGTCGGGGCCGCTGTTGCCACCGTGCGTGAACCCCAGCGACGCCGAGCCGTCCGACAGGTCGAGGAAGAACGCGAGCACCGGCGTCCGGGCGTTGGGGTCCAAGGGGTGCAGGCGCTCGCGCAGCGTGCTGAGCAGTTGCTGATTGGCGACGCGGATGGATTCGTAAGCGCGCTCCTCCTGCAACTCGCGGGCGAGCCGATCGGCAAAGTCCTCGGCGGTCAGGCCCAGGTGCGCCCACGCTTGGCCCTCCTCAAGCAGACGATGCTTGAGCGCCACGGCACGCTCGACATAGGTCTGCCGGGTCTGGTCGATGGTGTCGGTGCGGATCGCGCCGATCTGCCCGGACTGCGGCCGCAACTCCTCGACCCGCGCTTCGAGCTGCGCTTTGGCGTCGCGCGCTTCGGGCGTGTCGTCGGGCATCTCGCGGGCGCGGGCCTGCAACGCCACCCGCTCTTCAAACACCTGGTTCCGCGCCGCCTCCACCCGGCTAAAGAGCCAGTCCTCGACAAACCAGCGGCCGACCTCATCGCTCAACTCCGCCTCCGCCGCATCACCGCGCCACACCGCCAGCGCCTGCTCGTACCACGCGGCCTGGGCCTGCTCGGTGACCTGCGCCCGGGCCGTGGCCGCGGCGAATATCTGCGGCAGGTAGCCGAACATCACCCCGAGCAGGACGTAAGGCCCCGCGGCGATCAGGGCGATCTTCATCCGACGCCGCCGGCGTTCGGCCCTGGCTTCGACGCCGCGGGCGGTGAGGAACCACGTCGTCAACAAGCCCAGCCCGACGATCAGGCAAAACACGACGGTCATGAAGACCCACGAGAACGTGGTCGGCTTGGGCTTGCCGAACTGCAAGGCCTGCTCGGCGATCGTGCGGCTGGCCAGCCCGCCCTGCGCCTCGCCGTCGAGGAACGCGAAGATCACCCCCCGCCGCCGCACCGACTCGGGCGCGGCCAGCAGGTCCATCAGCGACAGCGCGGCCGCGAGGTTGGCCGCGGTCTTGAACCCGTGCGCCTCGTCCGGCACCACGCTGACGCTGTCGAGCATGACCTGGATCATGACCGATTCGTTGAGATTCGGGATGGTCAGCGTGTCGCCGGGCATCAGCGCGACGGGCGTCGCTTCCCCGCGGTCGGCGCGGGCGAGCAGCGCCGCCTCGGCCAGCCCGGCGTCCGCGGCCGCGCGGGCCAACCGCTGCGGGTTGGCGGCGAGTAACGCGCTGCGCGTGACCCCGAACTGCTCGGCCAAACGGCGGAATAATTCGTCCGACGCCAGCGTGAGCGGCGCCTCGGCCCGGCCCGGCAGCACCAGCGAGCCGCCCGCCCCCGCGTCGAAGTCCGGGTTGAGCCGACGCAGTTCCTCCACCGTCGTCGCGTGCTGCAGCGCGACTCGGCCAAGCAGGTCGTCGGCGGCCACGGTGTAGGTCAGCGGCGAGGTCGGCGGCAGGTACGCAAACAACGAACGCAGCGGGCGGTCTTCGAACCGTTGCCCGCCGCGCAGCGTGGCTTCGACACCGGCCTCCGCAAATTCGGTCAGCTCTCGGCCCACTTCACGCGACACATAAAACCGCGCGAAGGGCACGGGGGTCGTGCTAAAGAGGCGCTCGGCCTGATCGCGGTTGATAAAGTCGTCCTCGATCACGACGACCCCCGCCGCGCCCAACTCAAACAGCCGCTCCCAGTTGCGCCCGCCGCCGAAGTCCATCAGCGCGATCGCGCCGCGCAGGTCTTTGCCATCGAGCTCCGACCACGTGGCCCGGCCGACCGACACGAGCGTGCCGCGGACCCCCTCGGCCGGGGTGAGCGACGGCATCACGCCGTTGGGCCACAGCGGCTTGACCGCAAATGACCGCTCGCCCACCGTGAGCGTCGGCGCGTCGCCCGCCGGGCGGTTCAGGAGGTTGTCCTGCGTGACCGGGAACGCGCTGCGGGCCTTGAGCACGCCGAGCAGTTCGGCGTCGGGGGCCGCGGCGACGCGCTGCCGCACATAGCGATGGATCGCCGATTCGCCGGTGTCCGGGTCCACCGTGCGGCGTGAGCCGACCGAGAGGTTGTCGAGCGCGAGGATCTGGTCGATCTGTTCACGCAGCGCCTCGGGGTCCGCCGCCGCGGTCAGGGCGTCGAGCGAGGCGGGGGAGAGCGTGGACGACTGGCGCAGCAGATGGCGCTGCGTGGCGTCGAGCTGCGCGTGCGCCGGGTGGAGCGGGCCCATCGTCAGCCACGCGATGACGCCGAAGAACCAGACACGTTGTGCGATCGTTTTTCGCATCAGTAGAACCGCGGGCTGTAGGGGGCCAGCCCCTCTTCGGTGAAGTTCTTGAGCAGGCCGTACTTCTCAAAGTCGATGCTGTCGCCGAGCAGGGCGACGGCCAGGTCGATCATGTTCCACACGAACACGCACGCCACCGCGCCGACGATCAGTCCGATGAACAGCGGTTTGGTTTTCTTATACAGGTTCATCCCGCCGTACTTGATCATCAGCCACTTGATCGCCCAGGCGAGAAGCACGCTGCCCCACAGCCAGGACGATTCTTTGCTCGCATACGAGCCGCCCTCGCCGCGGGCGTACGGCGAGACCCACGTGTAGAAGATGCTCAGCAGCACGATGAGGTAACCCATCGGGTGGAAGGGGAACTTGAGGAATCGGCCGCGGAGGAAGGTCAGCCCGGCAAACACCGCGAAGCCGACGATCATCGCGACAAGGCGGACGGTGTGGAGCTGGTCGCGCTGGTCGAGCGACGCCTCGCCGAGGAAGTGGCTGGACCACAGGGCGTAGCGGGCGATGTTGAAGCTGGTCGGCCCGCTGGCGGCGCCCTCGCCGAAGAACGGGCCGCCCCAGAGGTAGGCGAAGTGGATGAAGGCGAGCCCGCCGACCACCACCGCGACGACGAACCCGGCCAGTGAGCCGATGGCGATGACGGGGTAGCCGAGCTTGTGCCGGCGGGCGAGTTCGATGTTTTCCAGGTGCTGGGGCAGCAGCCGCCAGATCAGGAGCATGGGGACAAAGGCGATGACGGCGTACATGCCGAAGACCGCCGCGCCGGTGAGCGCGGTCAGCCCCAGCACGACCGGCAGCTTGGCGAACTCGTAGGAGATGTGGTGGGTGTGCAGGCCCGACTCGGCGCGGACGCGGGCCGAGGCGATCGCCTGGCTCATGGCCACCACCGCCGCCAGCGCGAGCAGGCCGACGTGCGCGATGCCCGCCTGGTAAAGCAGCAGCAGGATCGCCAGGGGCACCGCGGTGAGGCCGACGACCATCAGCGGGGTCGAGACGAACGACGCGGGGCGCTCGGGGGCGAGCGCGGCTTGATTCGCCTCGGCGGTCTTCTGCCCCGCGCCGCGAAACAGTTTCCAGATCAGCACGGCGGAGAAACACACCGTCGCGCCGATCAGTTGCTCCATCGGGAACGGGTACTGCCGCCCGCCCGCCCAGCCGGTGTAGAGGCTGTCGCTGATGCCTCGGCCGTAGGCGAACTCGATCAGCGCGGTGGTGAGGGTGTAGATGAAGAACAGCGACCAGATCGAGAAGCTCAGGTTCAGGCTCATGAGGAAGGCGAGGCCGAGCACGATCGGCGAGAGCACGAAGAAGACCTTGTTCATCTTCTGCAGCAGGCCGGTGGTCAGCAGCTCGCCGGAGACATCGAAGGTCACCGCCATGTCCTGCGCGATGAAGCCGTAGTGCCACATCGCGTCGAGCGACAGATAAAGGAACCCCAGCGCGATGCCGGCGGCGAAGAGCAGGTTGACCGGCGTCGGGCGCAGCGGCGGATTGCGCAGGTCCTCGGCGGTCTCCAGCGCCGCGTCGTGACGCAGGATGTGGTCGGCGACCTCGACCAGCGGGAAGGCGAGGTTCTCGCGCTCGACCCACTTGCGCCGCAGCAACTCCGCCAGGGCCATGAGCATGAGGAAGATCAGCAAAAACAACGCGCCCCAGCGCAGCATCGGGGCCCGCCACACCGCCCAGGGCACCGCGGCGTTCGCCCGATCGAGGCGCTCGGTGAGCGCTTGACGGTCCAGCTCTCGCTTGCGCTCGGGCGTGTAGCCGATGCCCTCGGTGAAGGACATGAGGTCCTGCGCCGGCTCGCCGGACTCGCGGCCCTGTCGGATCAACGCCTGCCGCTCGGCGCGGGCCAGCCGATACATGAAGCTCAGCCGCGCCCGCACAAACGCCTCATCGCCCAGCGCGTTGACCGCCTGCTCGCGATGCTCGATCAGCGCCCGCGCGACCCGCGCCCGATCGGACGGGGACAACGCGGTCACCTGCTCGCGCAGGTGTTTCCACAACGGGCGGCCGTCGGCCCCGGTCGCCAGCAACGCATCGCGCTGCGCTTCGACACGCTGCCGCCAATCCGTCGGCAGCGTGATCAGGTCTTCCTCGATCCACGACCGCGCGCTCTTGCTTAGCCGCTGGTCGTTGACGTCGGTGATAAACCCCTCGGACGCGGGGTCGTCGCTGATCGCCAGCAGGCTCACCGCCAGCTCGCTGGTCTGGGGCAGTTGCTCGGTGAGCGCTTGCGCCGCGGCCTCGCTGCGTTGTTGGGCTTGTTCGTAGGCGGTGCCCAGCTCGCCGCCCGACATGCCGGTGCCGTTCTCGATCAGGCCGTAGGCCGCCATCAGCCGGCGGGCGTCGGCGTTGTCGGCGAAGGTGCCGCGGACCGACTCGATCTCCGCGGGGCCGAGCCGAGCGATCAGCGTCTGCAACTGTTCGTGCGTCGCGCCGCTGATGTTGGGGCCCAGCGATTGATCCGTCGGGGGAGATTCCGGGGGCAGGCCCGCGGCTTCGTCGGAGATCAGCTTGATGAGCTGCTGCCGGACCGCGGACCGCGCGTCGATCGCCGGGCGGTCTTCGAGCAGCTCCAGCAGCCGCTTCGCCTGGTTCCACGCCAGACCCTCGCGCGTCGGCACGACGGGGAACCAGTCGGCGTCGGACGCGGCGTAGACCGTGCGATAGGTGTTGTTGCCGTCGATCATGAAGACCGAGGGCACCGCGTACATCGCCATGAACACCTGCCGGACCAGCCCCAGGTTCATCACCGGCACCGCGACGGTGAGCATGGTGTAGAGCACCACCAGGTGCGGCCGGGGGATGCGCTTGATCCCCGCGATCAGCCGGATCGGCAGCAGCACCAGCACCAGGCTGATGATCAGCCCCACCGCCCACGCCACCGGCACCGCCGTCTCGATGTCGGCGTTGACCGTGCGCAGCGTCAGGTACTGGCTCAGCGGCGTGATGACCGCGACCAGCACAAGGCCGAGCAGGATGGTGGGCAGGTAACGCAGAGATCGGGGTCCGGGGATCAGGGATCAGGGATCAGGGATCAGGGATCAG
>CAZTLX010000164.1:0-4912 GCA_964614575.1 uncultured Phycisphaeraceae bacterium
GCATGGCCGGGTCCAACGTGGACGGCGTGGCGATGGTGGGCGTGGACATCGAGACCCGGCACATGGCGGCGATGGAGATGGGGGGTCAGTTAGGCAATTGGCTTGTCGAAGGTAGCCGATTTTTCAGTGATTCGGGGGTGCGGTTGAGAAACGTGTCGAGCGTGTCGGGGGTTGTGTTTCGCGGATCGACTTTCAATGACAGCGACAGGCCATCGGGGATGGTCACGGGAGTAGTGATCGAATGAACATCATCAACCTCATCAAAACCCACCCCGACGCAAGCAACGCGGAGATTGCGTCGCTGTACAACGCATGGCCGACGCGGTACGAGGTGACGTGGCTGACGCCCGAGGGCATGTTGTCGCGGCTCGGCCCGGAAGCGGGCGGGCGCATTCTCGCCGCACTGGAAACAGCGGCGGCGAGCAATCCCGTGCTCAAGTGGGCGGTCAAGCGACTCGAAACATCAACCAACGGCCTCAACGCGGGCGACCCCGCAACTCGCTCAGTTGTTCGAGAACTGGCCATCCACGGGGTTTTGATCGCCGAGGACGCCGCAGCGCTGCTGTCGCTCGCAACCGACACCCACGGCGGTGACGTGACCGAGCAGGACGTGGCCGAGGCACGGGCGCAGATTGCCCGCGATCAGGCGCTGGCTGCGTTCAAGGCCAGCGCCGAGCTGATCTATCAGCAAGCGTGCGAGGCGGCACAGGCCGCCCGCACAGCATCTATCCAAGCGTACGAACAACTGATTAGCGAGTGGGACGGCACGGGCAAAACACCGGAGATTGATTGATGGCGACGTACTACGTTAGTTCGAGCGCGTCGGGCGGCGGAGCGGGAACGTCTGAGGGCGATCCGCTCGCCTACGCCGAGGCGCAGGCGCTGACGCTGGCCGATGACGACCACGTGTTTATCAGGGCTGACGGCATATACACCACATCAGCGCGCTGGCTGGTTGGCAGCGGGCTGCGCGTCAAGATCGAGGGGTACGAAGAGGTGCCAGGCGACGAGGGGATTGCGGAAATACAGGTCACAAGCGGAGTAATTTCCGAGGTCATTTACACCGAGGGTCACGGCGCGGCCATCCGAAATCTCCGCACGAGAGTCAACGGCGGCGTCGTAACCGGGAACAGCCTGCGCAACAATGGGAGCGGCAATTCGATAGTTAACTGCGACGTGGACGGGTCGATCTACCTCAATAACAATGCGCAGGGGGCATTGATGCGATGCCTACTTGCCAACGGCAACTTATCCCCCGGTTTCAGGGCATACGTGTATGGTTGCTCTTTTTTTAACCCATCTGTCATGGACATCCGTCATTCGCACTTTAGCAATGTCGCTGTTTTTAAGGCCAGCGGCACGGCGATGGAGGGAGCCGTCAACGAGAGTTATGCGATCAGCGACTCGGTGATTGTCGCGGGAGGCACCGCCGTATCGTGCAGCCTGCAAAGGCACTCCACACACGAAAACCTGATTGTGATCGGGGCCGCGACAGGTTTTTCCGTGCCCGCCGCCAACGTAGCGCAGTTCCGCAACATCTACTTTTACGATGTCTCAACGCAATTCAGCAACACCCCATCGCTGGCTCAGAACATTGTCACTCTGACGGACAACCCATTTATTGACGCCGAGAATGGCGACCTGCGCCTCACCGCCTACGGCAAAAGCATCCCGCAGCTCAGGGCGATCATGGCCGGTCTGGTCAACGTGCCGGGCATTACAACCGACCCGCTTGAAGATTTGATCGGCGGCGGCGTATCCCCCGCCTTGCTCAACAGAGTCGCGGCGATGGGTGGCCAAGTAGTGAGGAGGACGCCATGAGCCTGCAGCTAGGTGTAGCCGATCAGTCGATCCTGTTCCGCGATCGATTCGAACTAGCAAGGAACGCGGTGTAGCCAATGGCAAACATGATCCCGACACGGCCCACCGCCACCGAGTTCAACCGCGCGATCGTTGATGTGCGGAGATTCGGTGCGCGCGGCGACGGCGCGACGAACGACACAGCCGCGTTTGCGGCAGCCGAGGCGGCGTTACCCGCAAGCGGCGGGACGATCTTTGTGCCGCCGGGGACTTACATCGTAGCCTACCGCATCCGCAAAGCGGGCGTCCGGTTGATCGGCGCTGGCCCGGCCAGTGTGCTAAAAACCCAAGACGACGCGACGATCCTGCAAACAGACTGCCCGGTGCGCGTGTTGTCCGACGATTGCGAGGTCGCCCACCTCGGCATCGACGGCAACAAGACCGGCAACGCAACGCTGGATGACTTCACGGATGGCCGACAAGCTGATGGCATCGGCATCTACGCCGACCGATGCTGGGTGCATCATTGCCGCATCTACGACAAGATTGGCCACGGCATCATCGTCTGGAACGAGTCTTTTGACGATGGCGGCAACGCGGACGCGGCCAATGCTGCGCGCTCGGGCTGCGTCATCACCCACAACGAAGTGCTGGGTACATCGCAGCGAGCGGCAATCGACATCGCTTCAACCGAAGGTACGAACGGCCTTACCGAAAAAATCAACCATCACTGCCTGATCGTGCACAACTACGTCACGGCCATGCCGATTGTCGGTCACACGCTCTGGGACAGCCTCATCATCGGCAACGTCTGCGCGGGCATCTCGTGTCATACCGGATCTCGCCGATGCCAGATCGTCGGCAACCGCATCAGCAACTCGACCGGGGTGGCGCTGATCTATTCCGGCGAAAACGGCCAAAGTATCGATGGTTTGATCGAGGGCAACTACATTTACAACTCCAACGGCTCGTCGATCAGCCTCCATACCTTGTCGGGCTGCATGATCAAGGGCAACTACATCTTCGGCAACCAGACCACTGCGCCGGGCATCCAGTTGCAAGGCACGTCGAACGACATCGCTATTGAGGGCAACTATGTCCGCAACGCCGGTTCGCGGGGAATCTATCACAGCGCTCAGGTGGCGACGCGGCTGGTGATCCGCGGCAACACGGTCGTGGACAATGGGAGCGATCCGGCGATCCAAGTCGTGCAGACGGCGGGCTGCGTGATCGAGGACAACAACATCAAGGGAGGCACCGGCGCGGCGGGCATCTGGCAGGCCGACGCCTCTGCTACCGATCTGATCATCAAAAACAACACGATCCGAGGCGTCACGTTTGGCATCCTGTGCTGGGCACCCGGAGCAACTGTAGAGGGCAACGACATCCTGACCGCAAGCGAAGACGGTATCAGGACGCGCAGCGCCGGGGCGCGAATCATCGGCAACAAAATGTCAGGAGTTGCCAAGATTGGCATCAACCTCGACACGTCGCCAGCGGACGTGTTCATCCTCCGCAACGACGTGACTTCAACGGGCGCGAACAGCGCAAACACCAGCGGCTCGACCGTAATCCGCGACAACATCTGGAACGGCACATTTGAGCGAGAGCCATAAACGATCCCATTGAACGCGACCCGACGGAATAAAACATCATGGCAAAAGAACTCGAAGCAGATTGGGAAGCAGGCAGAACGCTGTACGCCAAGCCATCACCGCGCGTGACCGATCCGTGGGCTACAGGCGTGGTTGCGCTGACCGAAGACGGCGATCAGGCTGGCCACTACTACGCTGATGTCGCGTCCCCGGCCAACAACTATGCCGTTTTTGAGCAGGCGGGCGTCAGCCCAGCCAGCACGGACACGGTGATCGGCTACATCCGCGACCCGCTGGGGCGGCGCGAACGCCACCGCCAGATCGCCGCCGACTCCGACAGCAAGCGAACTGATGTAATCATCGAGGCGGTGCCGTGATATGCCCAACGTCTATGGCAATGTGTACGACTACGGCGGTGCCGACGTGTACGGCAATGCTTACCAATGGACCCAAACCGTGACTGTGCGCTCCGCTGTCAAAATCTCGGATAACGTCGTCCGCGTCTGGTTCAGCGGGGCGATCGATCCCGACACCGTAGGGACCGCCGACTTTGCCATCGCGGGCAACACGGTCACGGGGGTAGACGCCTCGACCTTTTACGTCGATGTGACGTTTGGCGATCCGGTTGCGGTCGGCGACACCATCACGGTCAGCGTGGCGGATGGGATCGACGAGGCTGACGGTGATCCGATCAGCGAGACGGAGTTGACCGTGCTGGCCGCCCCCTCCCCCCTGCTTATACCGGGGCTTCATTACAACACCATCGGTCGGCGCAGATAGCCGGCCCCTACCAGGAGTACCCTCACATGGCCACCGCAGCGTCGAACCAGACAGTTGACTCCACCGGCACCAACATCTTCAGCGCCTCTGCCGACACGGCGAAGTACGCCCGCACGATCGTGATCCGGTGTGTCAGCGCCAACGACGCCCTGGTGAACATCCCGGGCCTGCACAAAGCCGGGGAGTTCGCCCGCGTCCCGATCGGCCAGCAGGAGCCGTTTGCGCTCGACCCTTTCCTCCAGACCGTCTTCGTCAAGGGCAGCGGCGGCAACACCGTGATCGACTACCACGTGGCGGTCGGCGGAGGACGCGGTTAACGCCCATGGAGTAACGATGTCAGCGCCACAACCCATGTACTTCTGGTCCGAGCGGACTTATGTCGGCTCGGGCGGCCAGCGGGTCACCGAGCGGATCGTCAAGGGCGGCCCTGCCCCGCCCGACTTCCCGCGGTACGTCGGCCAAGCCGTGCTCGGCCGTGTCGTTCCCGGCCCGCGCGGTCCGGTCCGCGAAGAGGTCGAGGTCCAGTTCCCGATCACGGCCGACTCGATCGAGGGCGCGATGCGCGCGTTTGCGCCCTCGATCGAGCGTTTCATGCGTGAACAGGACGAAGAGGCCAGGCGGGCTCAGCAACAGATCGTGATGCGGACGCCCGCCGATACCGCGGTGCTGAGCCGCATCGGCAAGGGGGGTGGGTGATGGCCAAGGCCCGCAAGACAACCCGCGGCGCGCCCAAGAAG
>CAZTLX010000164.1:5012-10461 GCA_964614575.1 uncultured Phycisphaeraceae bacterium
AAACCGGCCCGCAAGACAACCCGCGGCGCGCCCAAGAAGAAACCGGCCCGCAAGACAACCCGCGGCGCGCCCAAGAAGAAACCGGCCCGCAAGAAGGCAAAAAAGCCCGCGCCCGCCAGGCAAACGGCTGCGGGCAAACGTGCATCCCAGCCGCGTCGCCCCGCCCGCGCCCGCACCGCGCCCGCCCGCACGCCCGACGGGCGCGCCAGCACCTACAACCGGGAGCATGTGGACTTCATCCTCAGGCAACTCATGCTCGGCCAGACACTTCGGAGCATCTGCGCGGACCCCAAGCTGCCCGCCGTCAGCACGTTTCTGGTATGGGTCGGCGAAGACCGCGACGACTTAATTGAGCGCTACACGCGGGCGCGCGATATTGGCTGCGACGTGATGTTCGACCAGATCGTGGACGTGGCGGGCGACCGATCGCAGGACATCCTGATCGACGACGAGGGCAAGCGGGAGCAGAACTACATCCGCCTGGGCCGTGACAAGGCGCTGATCGACGCGCTCAAGTGGCGACTGGCCAAGGCGATGCCCAAGAAGTACGGCAACCGCGTGCAGGTGGAATCAGAGGGCGGGCTGGGGCTTGGATCAGTCGCCATCTTCTACGAGAACAGGCCCGTCGGCGCCGAGGACCTGGCCCGCCGGCCGGAAGACGACGAGGTGCCGGCCCAATGACCGCGATCCTCGGCCATCCCGCCGCCGCCCCCCGTCCGCACACCGCGTACAAGCACAAGGTGGTGCTGCGCGGCGCGGTGCATGACCTGGCCCGCGACGCGACCAGCCGAGAGGTGCTGATCGACGGACCCGCGGGCACGGGTAAGAGCATGGGGATCTGCCTGTGGCTGGTCAGTGAGTGCATGCGCCATCAGGGCCTGCGTGTGCTGCTGGGCCGCAAGACCCGGGAGTCGATGACCCAGACCATCATGGTGACGCTCGAATCAGTGCTGGACATGCTGGAGATCCCCCGCCCGGCCGCGGCCCGCAACAACATCACGCAGTACCGCGTGGGGTCCAGCGAGATCATCTGCCAGGGCTTCGACGACCCCGAGCGGATCAAGTCCTCGGAGTACGACCTGATCTATGTCAACGAGGCGACAGAGCTGACCGAGGACGACTGGGAAATCGCGCTCAGCCGCCTGCGTCACAACCGCCACCCCGATCGGCAACAGGCGATCGCGGACTGCAACCCGGGCCCCAAGCAGCACTGGCTGATGAAGCGGGTGCGCAACGAGCGCATGACCCGCTACCGCAGCCTGCACATCGACAACCCGCGGTACGTGCTGTCCGACGGCACGTGGACCGAGGACGGCCGGCGCTACCTGCAGGAGACGCTCGCGGGCCTGACCGGCATCCGCCGAAAGCGGCTGCTTCGCGGCGAGTGGGCCGGGGCCGAGGGTTTGGTGTACGACGTGTTCAGCGAGAAGCGGCACGTTGTGCCGGCGTTCGAGCTGCCGGCCACAATCACGCACCGCGTCCGGGCGCTGGACTTTGGCTATGCCGCCCCGACCGCCGTGACGTGGATGGCGCTGCTGCCCGCGGGCTTCGAGGTGCCGCAGTTCCGCGCGATCAGCAGGACGACCGCGATCGTGTACCGCGAGTATTACCAGAGCTTCCGCAGCATCCAGGAGGTCGCGGACGACGTTCGGCTAGCCAGCGAGGGCGAAGAGTATGTCGGACGGGCGTTGATCGACCCGGCGGCGTACAACCAAACCGCTGCCAGCACCCGGACGATCGCGCAGCAGTACAGCGAGGCAGGCCTGCCGTGTCGCCCGTGGCCCCGCACCAGCGGAGCCGGCGGCATGAACGCCACCGTGGCGATGGTGCGCCATGCCTTGGAGCGGGACCAACTGCTGTTGATGGACTGCTGCCCGAACCTGATCGACGAGTTTCAGTCGTGGCAGTTCAAGAAGGACCGCTCTGGCGTTCTCGACCCCAACGAGCGGTACGAGAACGGCAATGACCACCTGCTGGACTGCGTGCGGGGCTGGTTCATGACCCGCCCGCTCAAAGCCCTCGACGACCTCGACACCGCACCGGACACCGACCCGCTGCTGGCCAAGATGAAATCCGCTGAATCCACCCGCCCCGGCGAACCAGCCCGGCCCAAGCGGGAAGGTGCCCCCATTCCCGACGCCCCCATGACGCCGTGGGTCAACCCCGCGATGGAGATGATCTGAGCGATGCCCATGCCCCGCCTGAACCTGACATGGACGTGGAAGTCCGCCGCCGCCTTCGTGGCCGGCCTGCTGATCCTCTCGATGCTGAGCCTGCTGGTGCTGGCGGAGGTGTACGGTCTGCCGCACCTGGCCCGATCCGTCACCGGCATCCTGCTGGCCGCATGGACGGCCGGGATCGGTGCCGGCGGCTACTTCCTGGGCCTCGAAGCCGGATACCGCAAGTCGCGCGACCAGCCGCCGCTAAGCCGCGAGAACGGATCGGTCGGAGCGCTGAGGGAACTGCACGAGATGGCCGACTCGGCCCGGCGATCGCGGAACCCGCAGGACGACCCCACGACCCACGACGGGACCAGCATGTTGAACTTCTGATGACCCCCAAACCCACGCGCCAGCAAGGACGTATGGACGCATGACCACCCTCACGACACCCCCGACCCCCGCCGAACACACGACCGACCCGGACCTGAGCCCCGAGGACCGGCAGATGCTCGAGCGCATCGCGCGGCTCAAGCGCCAGACCGAGAAGTACCGCGGCGACAAGCGGACCGGCAAGTCCATGACGCTCAAGGGCGAGTGGATCGAATCGGCCGAGCGGTTCATGGGCAACGCGATCCGGGCCAGCGCGTCGCTCGACGACCTGCAGGAGGGCTTTCGGGTCTTCACCAACGTGCAGGATGGAGCGGCGGGGGCCAACGGCCTGCACGTGGTGCGGATCACGCGGACGCAAAACGCCGTCGTGTCGGGCGTCGCGTCCTCGACCGTCGAGCCGATCCGCTGCCAGATCAACCCGGTCGAAACCCACCGCGGCGACACCGGGTATCTGACCCGACGCGGCCGCCGACGCATCGCCAAGGCGCTGGCGGCGGCACACGCACAGGTCGAGGCCGAGATCGAGGCCCAGAGCACGGCGCTCGAAGACGCCGCCCAGCAGAACACCGAAGCGCTGGCGGTCGATCCCGAGGCCGCAACCCGCGCCCAAGCGGCGATCGCCGAACAGGAATCTCTGACCCAGCGTCAGGAGCAGGCCCACGCCGAGGTCGAAGCCCGGTTCGGCAACCTCACGCCGCAGCAACTGATCCCCGAGGACGGCCAGGGCCCGGCGGCGCTGGACGAGGAGCAGCTCGACGCGATGGATGAGCTGATCGCCGCGGGGATGATCCGGGACGACGACGTGGTGCGGATCAGCGACCGGTTCGTGTCCAGGTGCGCCCAGGAGATCATGGATTGGATGTGGGTGCGGGGCAACGTGGACTTCCACCTGATGAACGGCAAGCTGTTCAACGACATCTTCGGGCAGTGCGACTTCAAGTTCGAGTGGGACGACAAGCTCAAGCGGTTCACGATCCAGCCGTGCCACATCCTCAACATCTACACCGACCACACCGAGATCGACATCGGTCTGCGTTCCCACCACATCGAGACCTACCAGATCACGATCGAGCAGGCCAAGGCGCGGTGGCCACAGCACGCCGCTCTGCTCGACCGGGCCAAGCAGGGCGGCGACGCTCAGAACGAGCACACGCTGGGCGGCATCTACGAGCAGGGCCTGGACCCCGAGACCATGATGGTGCGGGTCGATGTCGCGCACTTCCGCTATGAGAACGTCCCGATGACCATGGCGGAGGCGATCGATGCCGGAGACGTGCTGGCCACGACCGCAGAAGACGGCCAGACGCTCTACACCCTGGCGGCAACCGGCGAAGCGGTCGAACAGGCTCCAGAGTCGCTGGCCGAGGCGCAGCAGCAGAACCGGGGCCGGCGTGGCCAGTGGCCCATCACCACCGGCGTGCTGCAGGTCGTGAGCCTGCCGACGATCGAGCGGGTCATCAGTCGCCAGCGGTGCCCCTACATCGACATCCCGCACGCGTGGTCGATCACGATCCCGCGGCCTGACATGAGCGCTTATGGAATCCCGGAGCCGATCCGGGCCCGCGACATCGACGACCAGATCAACCGCGTGCTGTCGATTCTGGGATCGTACATCTACTACTACGAGTTCCCCTGCTACTTCTGGCCCGCCAGCGTGATGCGGAGGATGCAGGCGACGGGCCACTCGCTGTTTGCCCGACCGGGCGCCAACATCCCGGTGCCGGACGAGGAATGGGCCGAAGTCATGCGGGTCGGCGGGTTCGAGCGGATGCAACACCGCGCGGTCACCATCCCCGAGTCGATCCTCACCTTCCTCAACACCCTGCTGTCGCTGCACGACGACGTGATGCAGCGGGCGGACGTGATGCAGGGCCGGGCACCGTTCAGCGGGGCATCGGGCCGCACGGTCGAAACCCTGGCCGAGCAGGCGATGGGGCCGGTGGCGTTCAAGTCGCGGTACTTCGAGATCGCCATCGAGCGGCTGTGCTACCTCGCCCTGGACGCGCTCGCGCAGTGGATGGACGCGAACCACGCCCGCCGCATCCTCGACCGGTATGAGGAGCCGGTGATCAGGGAGGTGCTCGACCGGATGCGCGCGATGGAGTTCGACGTGAAGGTCGAGATCACCACGGGCCGAGGAGCGGTCAAGCGTCAGCGCCAGAACGCCGCGATCCAGAAACACGGCGCGGGATTGCTCAGCACCCGCACCGCCATGGTCGAGACCGATGTCGAGGACCCGGACCGCGAGATCGAGCAGATTGCGACCGAGCGGCAGATGCTGGTGGCGGGGCCCGGCGCATCGACGTTGACCGGTGCCCGCCAAATCGCGGAGGGCGAGGGATGACCGCTCCGCCCCCCGCGATCCCGCCCGGAACGCGCGAGGTGCTGGCCATCCTGTGGGCCACGGACGGCCATCCGCCCGAGCCGGTCGATGATGCCGAGCGGTGGCTGATGGCCGACGCGGGCGAGATGGCGGCCATCAGGACCGAGCGGGACCGGTTGCTCAGGGTGATTGCACGATTCCCCGCCAGACGACGATCAGGAGCCGGCAGATGATCATGACAGCGCCACGACCCAGGACAACCCGACCCCCCGACCCCAACCAGGTCCTGCGGATCAGCGAGGCCGCGCGCGAGACCGGGTACAGCCCGCGTCACCTCCGCACGCTGTGCGCCGCGGGCGTGATCCGCTCGACGCAGCTCCGCGGCGGCACCGGCTACCGCATCCGCCGGGCGTGGCTCATGGCCGCGTTCCCTTCGTTGTACGACCAGCCATGAGCGACCGCCGCCGCCGCCGAGCCCGACGCCGGGGCATGACGCCCTCGGTGCCCCAGACCCCGCAGGCCTGCATCGAGGCCAGCGGATCGGCGGCGTTCTGGGACGACGTACCGTTTGACG
>CAZTLX010000165.1:0-10269 GCA_964614575.1 uncultured Phycisphaeraceae bacterium
GCGGGGCGTTCACCGGCGCCGAATCCGACCGCAAGGGCCTGGTCACCCAGGCGCACGGCGGGACGCTGTTCCTCGACGAGGTCGGCGAGCTGCCGCTGTCGCTTCAGCCGAAGCTGCTGCGCACGCTGGAGACCGGCATGGTCCGCCCCGTCGGCGCCGATCGCGACCACCACTGCGATATCCGCCTGATCTCCGCGACCAACCGCGATCTGGCCGACGCCGTCGAGCAGCAGCAGTTCCGCGAGGACCTGTACTTCCGCATCAACATCGTCCACCTCCAGGCCCCGCCGCTGCGCTCGCGCGGCACGGATGTGCTGCTCTTGGCGCAGCACTTCGTTGAGCAGGCCGCGGCCCGGATGGGCAAGGCGATCACCGGCCTCGCGCCGCCCATGGCGCAGCGTCTGCTCGCTTACCGCTGGCCGGGCAACGTGCGCGAACTGAGCAACGCCATCGAGCGGGCCGTGGCGTTGGCGCGGTTCGACGAGTTGGCCGTGGAGGACCTGCCTAAGACGATCCGCGAATCCCGCGCCGAAGCCGGGGGCTACAGCGATGACCTCGAGGCGCTGCTGCCCCTGGCCAGCATCGAACGCGCGTATATCGAGCACGTCATGCAGGCCGTCGATCACAACAAATCCCTGGCCTCACGCATCCTCGGCCTCGACCGCACCACCCTCCACCGCAAGCTCGAACGCTGGGCAGAAAGCGACTGACCCACCGTTCACTTCCCTCAAACCAAGCCCGCCGATGCGCAGCGCAGCGGAGCTTCCGCGGGATCACCCGTTCTTTCATCACTCATCAACTACCACCCCTCCTGTGGCAATCCGCCACACCCGTCGCGATTCGCCACAACGCGCCCCCGCGCGACATTGCGGCCAAGTCGCGCCCGACCGGTCGGCAGGGTTTTTATAAACAGTTATCCAAGATGGCATTAGATCGGTTTGTGGGAATCGCGGCACGGGACGCGGCGCGGTTGGCACAGGGCTTGCGGAAGATGCCTATGTGGCGTCGGCTTGCTTTGGCCGTCGCGGCGTGTGGCCGAGGGTCGGCCCGACGTGTTTTGAAAAGTTGTGCCAGCCGCGGATGACCCGCCATGCCCACCAACCCGATCGCCCCGCCGAGCCCGCCGCCCCAGCCTCAGCCGCCCAAGCCGACGCCGACCGCGTCCCCGCAGCGACGCGCCGCGTCGTCGGACCCGGTGGATCAACGCAAGCACATCGTGGTCATCGAGGATGACCACCAGATGCGGGCGATGCTGACCCAGATGCTGCGGCAGGAAGGCTACCGCGTCAGTGAGTTCGCCGATTCCTACCAGTGGATGAACTTCTGCGTGATGCAAACCGAGGGTGGCCGGCAGTATATGGACTACGACCTGGTCATCTGCGACATCCGCATGCCCGGCATCAGTGGGATGGAAGTGCTCGAAGGCCTGCAGCACTCGGACCGCAACCCGCCGACGATCCTGATCACGGCTTTCGGCGACCCGCAGACCCACGCACGCGCCCGGCAGCTAGGTGCCCGTGCCGTGCTCGACAAACCGTTCGCCACGCGCGAACTGCTCGAGCTCGTGGCCGAGTACTGCGGGGGCGGCGATGACGCAGCCCCCCCCGACCCGTCGGGCCGCGCGCCCGATCGATGAGCGGACGGCCCGCATCCGCCGCAGGCCACGCCGGTCGGGCCGATCCGTGTAGATCGGACCCCGCGACGGAACTTTTTCCTTCAACACCAGGAGCACAACGTGACCAAACCACCCACCCGATCCGGACTGACCCGACTTTTGCTTTGCGCGGCGATGGGGGTGTTCGGCGTGAGCCTCGGCACCGGCTGTGAAGAGCAGGGGTTCGAGTTGCCCGAACAGCCCGAACAGCCGCAGCAGCCGCAACAACCCCCGCAGCCGCAGCAAACTCCGCAGCCGTCCGATGCACTGGACGCCGATCAGAACGGCGGCAACGAGTCGGCCCCGGCGATGCCGTTGAACCCGCAGTAAACCGAACCCGCCAAGCACGCCACGATTGTGCCCCGGCCGTCCGCGTTGTTCGGCCGGGGCTTTGACCCCACGACGCTCAACACACAAAGGAGCCTTCACATGAACATGTTCAAGACCCACCCCCGCTGGTTCGCCCCGACCGCGATCGCCGCGCTGGCCGTGGCCGCGGTGGTGACCTTCGGCACCCAGCGCGACGCCGACGCCCAGGCCGGCGGCGGGATCACCGTCGGCACCTACGATCAGGAAGCCATCTTCATGCAGCACCCGGCCAATCAGGAGTTGCAGGACTTTTATCAGCAGGTCCAGCAACAGATGCAGGAAGCCGGCCAGCAAGACCCGCAGCAGGCCCAGCAGATCCGCCAGCAGATCGAGACCAAGCGCCAGGAAGTGATCCGTGACTTCCAGTCGTCGATCAACGAGGCGCTGCCCGGCGTGGCCGAGGACGCCGGCGTGCAGGTGGTCGCGTTGCAGGTGGTTTACTCGGCCGACAACATCGAGACCACCGACCTGACCGAAGAGTTGACCGCCGCCGTGGCCGAGGAATGATCGGCCAGATCGACGAAGCCAAACCTCAACACCCGCCTCACCCCCAAGCCCGCCCCACCCCCGGGGCGGGCTTTCCCACGCGCTCGGCCCCAATGCCGAAGTTGATCGCTTTTTCGCTGCATCGGGTCATCGAGGTGGGAGCTGAGGCGTTAGTTGGCCCGAGGTATCGCTAATCGTTCACCTCGCGGACGGTATGGGCCAGTGATTTTGCGGGCAGGGCGGCGGCCAGTACCGCCAGGGTGCCGGCGAGGATGACGACGGTCTTTAGGTGATGCCACGGGGTGGTGTCGGTGAGGATGAACAGGCGCGTGGGCAGCCAGAGCACCAGGTAGCCGAGAGCGAGCGAGAGGCACCACGCCCTGCCGCGCGACGACCGCAGACCGAGCGAGGCCCACAGGGGAGCCAGCAGCAGGAGGTCGTGATACCTTCCCACCCCGAGGGTGAACTGAGCCGAGAGCAACAGCCCGAGCATATCGTCAACCGCGATTCTTCGTCGGCCGAGCCAGAGCGCGACCGCGGCGGCGACGGCGGGAACCTGCACGTATAACCCTGCGGGCATCTCGACCCCTGCGGCGGCCAGAAGGCTGGGCAATCCGCAGACCAGATGGTGGCCCAACTGGTTGTAGGGCAACTCTTGATAGGCCGCGACGCAACTCAGCCAGTCGCGCACCGCGGTGATAGGACCGAGGCTGATCATGGCGGGAGCGGCGAGCAACGCGGTCGTGGCGGCCGCGGTGAAGAGGCATCGCCACTGCCTTTCCAACAACAGGTACAAAAGGGGCAGCAGCGCGTACTGCGGTTTGTAGGTCGCCAAGCCCAGGAGCACCCCGCCGATCCAAGGCCGGCCGCGCGAGACCAGCAGCCAGCCGCCATAGATGCAGGCCATCGCCGGCAGACCGATCTGTCCGTAGCGGATCAGGCCGAGGGTGCCCGGATAAAGGGCCAGCGGGATCAGGATCAGGTGGTTTCGCAGTCCGTGAACGGGTGCGACGGCATGGCCCAGCGGCCTTCGAAGCTGGTGGCGTACGCACCAGAGCAGCGTCAATACGCCGGCTACATTGAGGCCCGCGACCAGCGCCGCCCCGACACGCGGCCCCGCCGCCCCGAGCGCGGCCAGCATCGGCAGCGACTGCGGCGGGTAGTAGCACCGCTCACGTGTGACGCTTGTGAAAAAGGCCGCGTGCGTGTCGCTGAGTTGGGCGGGATCGTAAGGGTTGCCGCCCTGCACCCAGCAGCGGCCGATGCTGAAAAAGATGCGAAAATCCTGAAATTGCTCTGGCGGGCGGCTCGCTCCCCAGATCATGGCCGCGAACATGACCGCGAAGCCGGCGATCAATGCGACGTGACGCCGCGGCAGCCGGCAAATCGTTTCCCGATCGAACCATCTGGTCATCGACACGGTGTGCCCCTCGGTGTTGACGGCCCGCAAAAGACCGGCGAAGGTGATATTAACCGTTGAGGATCATATCAATCGCCCGCCCCGCGTTGCGGCCTTCGCGGACGGCGTAGTTGGTGCCGCGGTCTTCGGGGTAGATCTGGGCCATCGTGCTCAGGTACACCCCGCGCACGGGGGTTTCAAAGGGCGGGATTTTGGCGGAGTAATGACGATCGACAATCGGCTGGGCGTAGCGGGCGCGCCAGACGTGATACGCCTTGACCCACGCCCAGGAAAAATCCGGGAACATGCGTCGCAGGTGCGGCTCACAGAAGGCCGGGAAGTCCTGATCCGACATCTGATAGAGCGCGTGATCGTGCGGCAGGTATTTGGAGAGATACACGATGTGTCGGCCGCCGTAGCCCGCGGGCGGCTCGAAGTTGGTGTGCTCGATGACCGCGACAAACGGGAAGCTGGGGTCGTTGACGTTGAGCCAGTACGTGCTCGACAGGCTGCGGTCCAGCTCCAGCACCACGCAGGTGTTGGCCAGGTAGTCGATCGATTCCAGTTGCCTGAGGTAAGCGTCATCAACCAACGGTTTAAGCCACTCGGCGACGATCGGTAGCGCCGGCGTCAGCAGCACGCGGCTGCACGGCACCTCGCCACGCGAGGTCTGCACCGCCCGGATGCGCCCGTCGCCTGCCGCCAGCGCCTCAACCCGTGTGCCCAGGCGCACCTCGCCGCCGAGCGCTTCGATCCGATCGCGCAGCGCCTCGGCCAGCGCGAGGAAGCCGCCCTCGAAATACGCCAGCACCTCGCGGCCGCCCTGGCCGCGGCTGCCGCCGCGCAGCTTCAGCTTGTTCCACATCCACACCGCGGAGACCTGCTCGGCGTAGGGGCCGAACTTGCCGCGCAGCAGCGGCTCCCAGACCACGCGGTACACCCGCTCGCCGCCGATCTGCCTCAGCCACTGCTCCGCGGTCAGGCTCTCAAGCCGCCGCCAGTCCTTCACTTTTCGCGCCCGCAGCACCAGCCGCGCCAGCCGCAGGCGGTCGATCATCCCCAGCGGCTTGAAGCGAAGCACATCCAGCGGCGAGCTGAGGCGGTGGAAGCGGTTGGCGTAATACATCCCCGTCCGCGTCGGGCGATGGACGACGCGATCCGCCAGCCCCAGCTCATCAATCAGCCCGATGATGTGCAGGTCGTTGGTGAACCAGTGGTGATAGAACTTCTCGAGGACGGCCTGCCCCACGGGGAAACCGCCGGCCAGGCCGCCCACCTGGTCATCGGCTTCGAGCACGAGCGGGCGATGCCCGGCCTTGGCCAGCTCATACGCCGCGGCCAGGCCGGTAAAGCCCGCACCGACGATGATCGGCGGTCGGCCGTCCGCGGCGTCAGGGGGCATCATCGCCCCCCGCCTGGTCCGCGCCGCCGGCAAAGCCCAGCGTCTCCTGCACCAGGAACTTGGGCCGGCGCTTGGACTCGGTGTAGATCCGCCCGACGTACTCGCCGATCAGCCCCAGGAACAGCATCTGCACGCCGCCCAGGAACAGCAGCGTGATGATCAGGAACGTCCAGCCCGGCACCCAGACATCGGTGAACAGCCGCATGACCAGCGCGTAAAGGATGCCCAGCACCGACATCGCCGAGACAAACAGCCCGGCGAACGACGCGACCCGCAGCGGCATCAGCGAGAACGAGAGCACGCCGTCGAGCGCGAAGCGGATCATCTTGAACAGCGGGTACTTGCTGGTGCCCGCGGCGCGGGGTTCACGGTGATAGGGCAAAGCCGTCTGATTAAAGCCGACCCACGCCACCATCCCGCGCACGAAGCGGTCGCGTTCGGGCATCCGCAGGAAGGCGTCGATCGCGCGGCGGTCCATCAGCCGAAAGTCCCCGGTGTCGATCGGGATCGGCACATCGCTCAGCAGGTTGATGAACTGGTAAAAAGCCCGTGCGGTCCACAGCTTGAACCAGGTCTCCCCCTCGCGGTCGATGCGCTGCCCGTACACCACGTGGAAGCCCTCGCGCCACTTGGCCACCATCTGGCCGATCACGCTCGGCGGGTCCTGGAGGTCGGCGTCGATGATCACCACCGCCTGGCCCGCGGCATATTGCATGCCCGCGGTGATCGCGTACTGGTGGCCGAAGTTCCGCGAGAAGCGGATCACCCGCACCTCGCCGTGCTCCGCCGCCAGATCGCGTAGCATCTCCCCGGTCCGGTCCCGGCTGCCGTCGTCTATGAAGACCAGCTCGTAGGACAGCCCGATCTCCCCCATCGCTTCGCGCAGCTTCACGAAGGTCTGCGGCAAGACCTCCTGCTCGTTGAAGCAGGGCACGACGACGCTGAGCTCGGGGGGGGCGGCGGTATTCATCACGCGTTTCCCTCGATATCGGCAGATTCGGCCGGGGTCCTTCCCGCTTTATCGTCGGCCGGCCGCAAAGCCGTCAGATACGCCAGCACGCCGAGCATGACCAGCAGCGCCCACACCTGATGACACATCACCAGCCCGTTCCACCCCGCGTGGCCCAGCCACGCCTCGGGCAGCCAACCCCGCTTGAAAAACACCGCCAGCATCACCGGCCCGGGCACGGCAAACACAGCGCAGCCCGCGATCAGCAACCCCGCCGCGATGCGTCGCGTCGGCCAAAGCCGCAGCGCCAGCGCCAGCGGGAAGATCAGCACCGTCGCATCATAGATCCGGTGGTAGATCACCAGCAGCGTGAGGATGCTGATGATGGATAACGACAACAGGCGCGTCTCGGGTTCGTCGCGATGCTCCGGCCGCATGCGCCCGCGGCGCCACGCCAGTACCGCCAGCAGCAGACCCGTAAACGAGCAGACCACCATGACCGCCCGGCGGGTGATCTGCGGCTGTGCCCCGAAGCTCAGCGGGATCATGTCCAGGTGGATCATGCTGAAGCGCGCGGTGCCCTCGCCGCGCAGGTCGCCATCGCCCCCGGCAAAAAACGCCTCCAGTGTGTTCGCCCACGTGGCCCGCCACGCGCTGCCGCCGTGGTCCAGCCAAAGCACCGCGAGCAGAGCGACCGCCGCGGCGGTGACCAGACAAGCCAGCAGCGCCCGCCACCGCCGCGCCGCGATCAGGTCCAGCGCAAAGAGCCCAGCGAGCGTGGGTTTTAGCGCGATCCCCAGACCGAGGCTGACCCCTTTGACCCAAGGCCACAGCCCGCGGCGCTGCGCCTGAAGCACCGCGAACGCGATCATCGCCGTGCCCAGCACCGCGACTTGGCCGTTGTGCACGCCGCTGTGTACCGCGGCCGAACCCATACCGCCCGCCAGCAGCAGCCAGCATCGGTGTTGCGTCCAGTTAAGCCACGCGATCCGCCGCACACACTCAACGACGGCGAACACCAGCAGCGTATTGAGGATTAACCAGCCCCATTTGGCCGCTGGCCAACCCAGCACGGCCGCGGGGCTCAGGACCAGGAAGGCGGAAGGGGTGGTGATCTGTGGCCCAAGCGAGTCCGGTTCCAGCGGGGGGTGTCCGCGGTGGACCAGGATGTTGCGCAAGCCCTCCGCATCGTACGGGTCCGCGGCGTCGACCCAGGCCCCAGCCCCGGCATACAGCACGCGAAAGTCGCCCGAAGCGCCCGGCTGGAGGTGGCGCATCGGGCCGCGCACGCCGTAGTACGTCAACGCCAGAAACACCAGGGTGATGGTCAGCAGCCAGCGGGCTTTGATCATGGCCGTCCCCTTCAGCCGTTGGCGGATTCATCGGCATGAAACAGGCCGACCAGGTGTGCGCCCCAGACCGCGCGGATGGTTTGCGGCCTTAGCACGCCCCGCGTGATCTCCTTGAGCATCGCCCGATCAAACGCGTGCAGGTGCCATTCGCTCTGGCCCGCTTCGATGCCGGGAAACAGCAGGCCCAGCAGCCCGACCGCTTTTAGCCAGGCCTTGATCCGAACCTTGGGCTTCTCGATCGGCACGGTCAGGACCACCCGGGTGCTCGGCAGGCAAATTTCAGCGATGCGCCGGGTGACTCGGCGCGGGTCGGGGACGTGTTCGAGCACCTCCGAGCAGATCACCACCTCCGCCGCCCCGCGACGAAACGGAAGCGGCTGTTCGAGATCAATCTGCACGAAACTCGCCTCAATCCCGCGCCGTGTGAACGTCTGGCGAGCGTCCCCGAGCGCGATCGAGGAGATATCCCCGCCGATAAGTTGCCGCGCCGCGGTACACGACGCGAGCAATTCCCCGCGCTCGCAACCCAACTCGATCACCCGATCTGAGGGCTGTAGCCGAGCCAACTTCAGAACCTGGCGCACGCGTGCCCGTTGGATGATGCCGGCGATGCCCGCGTCATAAGGCGTCGGGTGCCGCTGATACATCTGATTGTTCCACGTCTCACCGCGTGGGGTTTGGGCTTCCGCCATGCTGCTGGGTCCTGTCTCACGATTCGGGGCCAAACCGACGGGCCGATCCAAACCCCCGTCGGCCGCGGTCGATCCGCAGACCAACGGTCTTGTTCATCGACCGGTAAGATATCGGCATTGTTACGGCGTCGCCTTTTTTCTCTTGAGATGACCTTGCCCGAACCTTTGCACATCCTCATCTCCTCCGCCGGGCGGCGCGGTGCGTTGGTCGGGTTGTGTCGGCAGACGCTGGTTGACCTCGGCCGGCCCGGGCGGGTGCTGGCCGCGGATATCACCCGCGCTTCGGCCGCGTATCAGCGCGCCGACGCCGGCTTCTACGCCCCGCGCTTCGACGACCCGCAATTCATCCCCCTCATGCTCGAGGTCTGTCGGCAGCAGGGGGTCCGCCTGGTCATCCCGACGCACGACCGTGAGCTGATGTTGTACGCCGAGGCCCGCGAACAGTTCGAGGCGATCGGCACGCGCGTCTGCATCTCGTCGCCGCAGGTCATCGCGATCGGCTCGGATAAGACGCGTACACACGCCTGGCTCACCGGGCAAGGCTTCCCGACCCCCCGGCAGGCGACGCTGGCTCAGGTGCAAGCCGACGCGACCGGCTGGGCGTTCCCGCTGATCGTCAAGCCCCGGCGGGGCAGCGCGTCGATCGGCGTGCATCGGGTCAACGACGCTGCGGCGCTGGATCGGCTCACCGACACCGACGACGCGCTCGTGCAGAGCGAGGCCCCGGGTCAGGAGTTCACGGTCGATGTGTATGTGGATTCATCGGGTCAGTGCCGGTGTGCCGTGCCGCGCCAACGGCTTGAAGTTCGAGCGGGCGAGGTGAGCAAGGGCGTGACCGTGCGCGACGAGATGATCGAGTCGCTCGCCACGCGCATCGCCGAGTCCCTTTCCGGGGCCGGGGCCCGAGGCGTGCTCAACATTCAGATCTTCTACGACCGACCTTCCGCCACGCTCAACGTCATCGAGATCAACCCGCGCTTCGGCGGCGGCTACCCGCTGACCCACGCCGCGGGGGCCAACCTCATCGCCGCGTTGCTCGCCGAGGCGGACCCGAGCCTCCCACCGCCGGCCCTGGACCGCTGGTCGGCCGGCGTGGTGATGCTGCGCTACGACGAGGCGGTCTTCGTCTCGCGCGAGCAGGCGGGCCTGGCGGGGGAGTAGTCGTGCCGCGCCCGAACCGGTCGGCGTGGTGCGGCGTAAAGATCGGCATCTCGGGTAACATCTGCCCTGTTCATCCTGTCCCCTGGGCGACGCGCTTTGGTTGACCTCAATCCATTCATCGAAGCGGTGCAGACGGTGCTTGAAGGAGCGCCGCGGCCCGTGCCGCTGCACGTCCCGACGCTCGTGGGCCGCTGCCGGGCGTATGTCGATCAGTGCGTGCAGACCGGCTGGGTCTCCAGCACCGGCGCGTTTGTCAGCCGCTTCGAGCGTGACCTGGCCCAGCGCCTGGGCGCGGCCGACGTCGTCGCCGTCGTCAACGGCACCTGCGCCTTGGAACTTGCCCTGCGCGTCGCGGGCGTCGAACCCGGCGACGAGGTGCTCTGCCCCTCGCTCACCTTCGTCGCCACCGCCAACGCGATCGCCCACACCGGCGCAACCCCGCACTTCATCGACAGCCAGCCCGACCCGTTGGGTCTGTGCCCCGCCGCGCTCGACGCCCGCCTGAATCAAATCGCCGAGCCGCGCGATGGCCACACCTTCAACCGGCAGACCGGCCGCCGCCTTGCCGCCCTCGTCCCCGTCCACCTCATGGGCCAGGCCGCGGATATCGATGGCCTGCTCGCCGTCGCCCAGCGCTACCACCTCACCATCGTCGAAGACGCCGCCGAATCGCTGGGCACCACGCACCGCGGCCAATCGCTGGGGCGCTTCGGCCAACTCGGCATCCTCAGCTTCAACGGCAACAAGATCATCAGCACCGGCGGCGGCGAGGCCATCCTCACCGCCGACCCCGCCCTCGCCGACC
>CAZTLX010000166.1:0-10246 GCA_964614575.1 uncultured Phycisphaeraceae bacterium
GGATCAGGGATCAGGGATCAGGGATCAGGGATCAGGGATCAGGGATCAGGCGGATGGTATTTGTCTTCTGCCGACTGTCTCGTATTTCCTCAATCATCCACCGCGACCCACTTGCCCAGCAGGCTGGCGGCTTCTTTCGGGCTGGCCTTGATCATCTCGCTGATCTGCTCGGAGATCTTGCGGGCCATCAATTGGTTCTCATCCAATTCGACGCCGGCCATCGTGTTTTCCACTTCCTCGGCCTCACCGAGCAGTTCATCATCGGATGGCAAAGTCTGCGGGACGCCGGCCAGGTCTTCGACCGTCGGCATGTCCTCTTCCTGCGTCGTGCGCTTGACGAGGTAGAGCATCATGCCCAGCGCCGCGAGGCCGAGCACGGCGAGCAGGGCCGTGCCCCCGTAGTCCGCCGCGATCGCGCCGAAGCCCGCGCTGCTCACGCCCGCGGTGGCCGGCAGCAGGTATGGCTCGTCGAAATACATCGACGCCCGGACCACCCCTTTGCTGTCGCCCTTGGTGATCAGCGGCTCGATCTTGTCGGTGATCAGCGCGAGTTGCTCGCTGATGATCGGCTGCAGCACCGTGTCGTCGGGCACCTCGCCCTCGGGGTTGCGGGCCTGGAAGATGCGGACGAAGTACTGCCGCGGCACGTTGATGGTCACGTTGATGCGCTGCAGTTGGTGCCCCGCGATCTCCTGCTGCACATGCTGGGTCGGCATCTTGGGGCCGAACTCGTTCTGGGTGGTGGTCTCGCGGTGCTCGCGGGTGACGCCCCCACCTCCGCCGGCGATGTCGAGGCCCGCGTTGGGTCGCACGCCGCCTTCACCGCCCTGCTGCAGATCGCGCGTGACAATTTCACTCGACGATTCGCTGACGATCGGCTCGGTTTCCTGGTAGGTGGTAGTCTCGACGCGCTGCTTGCGGACCTTGTCCATATCAACCGACACCGCGACGATCGCCCCGGTGATACGCAGCAACTCCTCGATCTTTTTCTTGTGGTACGCCTCTTCGCTGCGGACCAGTTCGAGCGCTTCGGTGGGCAACTGATCCGCGGGGTCATCGATGCGATAGGAGCGCCCGCCGCCGTCGATGATCTGCACGTCCTGCGGGCGCATCTCGGCGACCGCGCCGCTGGCCAACGACGCCAGGGCCTTGACCATGTCTTTCGGCACCCCTCCGCCGCCCTGCATCTCGACCATGATCGAAGCGGACGGCCTGGCCGTGGTGCGGCCAAAGCCCTTGTGCTCGGGCAGCGCGATCATGACGCTGGCGGCCTGCACGCCTTCCATGCGGCTGACGACTTTGCCCAGGTAGGTCTGCAGGGCGACCATGTACTTGCTGCGGAGCTGGGCATTGGTCTCCCACGGGTCGGCCTTGACGAGCTTGGCGAATGCCTCGATCGCGTCGCCGCCCATGCGGTGCTGCTCGGCCAGCGCGGAGATCGCCTGATACTGCGTGTCGGCCGAGACGAGCAACTGGTTGCCCTCGGCTCTGGCGTCGATGCCTTTGCTTTGGAGCAGCGCGACCGCGGCGCTCACGTCACCGCCGTAGGGGATCGGCACGCGTTGTGGCGCGGCGGCGAAGTACAGCCCGATGCCTAACGACAGGACGATGATCACCAGCAGGCAGACGATCAGGCCCTTCTCGGCAAAGGACAGGCGCTCCAGCGATGCGCTGACCTGCGCCCACGAGCGTTTCATAAAATCCATCGGTCGGCCTCCATGCCGGGTTAGCGGTTGGCGTCTCCACGCCGTGCGGGGCGGTCCCCGCCGCTAAACGATTACACGCGGATCTGTTTCACTTCTTCGTACGCATCCATCATCTTGTTGCGCACCTGCAGCAGCATCTTGAAAGCGACGTCCGCTTTCTGCTTGGCGATCAGCACGCCGTCCATATCATCGCGCTTGCCCGTGGCCAGGTCTTCGATCGCCATCTCCGCGTCCTGCTGAAGACGGTTGACCTGCTCGATCTGCTTGAGCAGGACGTCCTTGAACGAAGGCCCGCCGGGGGCCTGGCCGCCGGCGGTTACGCCGGGCGGGCGCGGCAGGATGCTCTGCGGCCCGCCGTTGTTCGAGATGAGTCCCAGTGGATCGGACATTGTTGTTTCCTCGTTTAGCGGGCGGCACGCCGTACCGCGACTTCGCACAACTGGGGCCCCGCGTGCCACCCGCTAAACATCGATCACGCGATCAGACGCAGGCTCGCCTGCATCATGTTCTTGGTCGCCTCGGCGGCGGTGATATTCGCTTCGTAGGCCCGGCTGGCTTCGAGCGCGTTGATCTGCTCGATCACGCCGCTCACGTTCGGGTAGTTGACGTAGCCGTCGCCGTCCGCGTTGGGGTGGCCCGGCTCGTACTTTTTCTGGAACGGCGACTGATCGATCATCACCTCGCGGATGTGGACGCCCTCTTTCGAGCCCGTCGTCGGGTCGCCCTCGGCGAGGACAGCGATGCGGCGGCGGAAGGGGTTGTAGTTGCCCTGCTCGTCGATCACCGAGTTCGCGTTAGCGATGTTCGCCGCGATGACGTTCATCCGCGTGCGCTGCGCGACGAGGCCGGAGGTCGAGGTGTTGAGGGCGCCGAACATGTGTTTAGCCTTGAGCTTTGAGCAATGAGCGGTGAGTGAGATGAGAATGGCTTTGGCTCATCGCTCAAAACTCACCGCTTATCACTTGCTTATATCCGTTCGCGGATCGCGGTCTCCAGCAGGTTGAACTCGCTGCGTAACAATTCGATGCCGGTGTTGTGGGCCAGGGTGTTCTCGGCCAGGTCCTGCATGATGCGTTCCAGGTCGCGGTTGTTGCGGTCGTGGAAGAGCACGTTGCGGTCGGTGGGGGTCGGCGTGGCTTCGATGCGGTCGCCGTGGAACTTGAGCTGGCGCGTGTCGCGCAATTTCAGTGGACCATCCAGCGGCGTGGCCTGCTGCCGACGCTGATCAATCGCCCGGCCCAGTTCCATCTGGAACGCGGCGGGGTCGAGGTCGCGCGGGCGGAAGTGCGGCGTGGAGAGGTTGGCGATGTTGTGGGCCAGCACCTGGTGACGCTGACCGGTGAACTGCACCAGCCGCTCAACCGCAGGCATCGCACCGTGTTGGAACAGGCCATGGATCAAAGCAAGAACTCCTTCGCCGCCGAGCGTTGCGCGGGGCGCGCCTCTTCGGGTGCGGGGCAATCCTGATGCCAGAGCGTGGCGTGGGCGTCGATCGTGAATCCGCCGCGGCAAACGAGGACGTGGGCGGAGGGCGAGTTGCGCGGGTCGCGCAAAAGTTGCGCGAGGGGGCCGCAGGCTTTGCGCGGTGACTGACCCACCCCAAGGACGGGGTGGGCGTTCGCGTGGGGTTTCTTTGTTTGGTTACAGAGACTGGGCAACGAGGTTCTGCTCCTTCCATTTCTTGAGTTTGAGGCCGAGAGTGCGGACACCGATGCCCAGCGCCTCGGCCGAACGGGCGCGGTTGCCTCCGAAGTGGCCGAGGGTCTTGATGATCTGATCGCGTTCGACCTCTTCGAGCGGCCGGATGGGGCCGGCGGGCAGCGGAGCCGCGGACTCGGTGATGGTCGGTCCCACCTGTAGCGGCGGGCTGCCGGTGGTTTGCATGTCCGCCGGGTCGGATGGTGCGGGCAGGCGTGGCGGCCTCGCGACACCGCCCGCGGCGGTGTTGATCAGCCACGGCTGGATGAGCGCGGCATCGATCAACTGCCCGCGGCTGAGCACGCTCGCACGCTCGCAGATGTTCTGCAGCTCGCGCACGTTGCCGGGCCAGGTGTAGCGGCTCATCACGGCGATCGCTTCTTCGGAGAAGCGTTTGGGCTCACGCCCTTCACGCATCGCCGTCTGCGACAGGAAGTGCTCGGCCAGCAGCGGCACGTCCTCGAGGCGATGGCGCAGCGGCGGCAGGTGGATCGGCAACACGTTGAGCCGATAGAACAGGTCCTGACGGAACGTGCCCTCGGCGACGGAGCGCGCCAGGTCGCGGTTGGTTGTCGCGATGACGCGGACATCGACCTGCATCGTGAGCGAAGAACCCACGCGCTCGAACTGGCTCTCCTGCAGCACCCGCAGCAGCTTGGCCTGCAACTGCGGGCCGATCTCGCTGATCTCGTCGAGGAACAGCGTCCCGCCGTCGGCCAACTCGAAGCGGCCCTTGCGCAGTTGATCGGCACCGGTAAACGCGCCCTTCTCGTGACCAAAAAGCTCCGATTCGAGCAGGCTGCTGGAGAGCGCGGCACAGTTGAGGCAGAGCAGGATGTTGTCGTGGCGCGGCGAGTGGCCGTGGATCGTGCGGGCGACGACTTCCTTGCCGGTGCCCGATTCACCGCAGATCAGCACCGTGCCGTGCGAGTGCGCGATCTGCTGGATCTGCTGGGCGACCTGCCGCATCGCGGGGCTGCGGCCGATCAGCGCGGGCAGCTCGTCGGCCTCGCGGGTATTGGTGCGCAGCACGGCGTTCTCATTGAGCAGCCGACGATGCTCCACCGCCCGGCGGATGACCAGCACGAGCTGATCGCCCTCGAACGGCTTCTGGATAAAGTCGAACGCGCCGACCTTCATCGCCTCCACCGCGTCGTTCACCGTGCCGAACGCGGTCATCAGGACCACCGGTAGATCGACATCGGCGGTGCGCAGCTTGCCGAGCAGTTCCAGCCCGTCCATCTCCGGCATCTTGAGGTCGGTGATGACCGCGGCCGGGCGGTGCTTGGCGACCATCGCCAGCGCCTGCTCGCCGTTGCCCGCGGCGACGACGGTGTAACCGGCGCGCTGCAGCGTGCGGCCGACACTGTCGCGCATCATGGGCTTGTCATCCACAACCAGGACCTTCGTGCTCATGCGTGTGTCGCCTCCAGGGCTTGTGGGTCGGTCTGGGTCCCACGCGCGGAGGGCGCGGGCGTTCGGGGTAAAACCAGTTCGAAGACGGCACCGGCATCGTTAAACGCGCGGATCGTCCCGCCGTGCGCATCGAGGATGCGGTGGACGATCGCGAGGCCCAGCCCCGTGCCGGTGTTGCGCGTGGTGAAGAACGGGTTGAAGATGCGGTCGATGTCGTCGTCGCTGATGCCCGGCCCGGTGTCGCGGACGCTGATGACCACGCCGTCGTCGTCGGGCCGCACGTCGAGCGTGAGCGTGCGCTCGCCATCAAAATCCGCCATGGCATCGACCGCGTTGCGGGTGACGTTGAGCAGCGCCTGGTGCAGCAGGTTCGGGTCGGCGTGGAGTTGGAGCTGCGGAAGCCTCAGGTCACGCCGCTCCACCGTCACGCCCGCGGCATCGATCGCGGGCAGGTGCGCGTCGATCACTCGGTTGATCACATCGATCGCGAGCAGGCGCTGGGGCGCGGGCGCAGCGTGGCGGGCGAAAGCGAGCACATCGTTGACGATGGCGGAGAGGCCTTGCACGGCGGCGGCGATCTTGCGGGTCGCGTCGGCGGCAGAGGCGAGGGGATCGGTCTGGTGATCCACTTCAACTTCGACGGCCCGCTGAAGAGCGTCATTCCGTTGGGCATCGGTGAGGTCTTCGAGGGCCATGCCGGCGTAGAGCTGGATCGCCGCGAGCGGGTTGCGGATCTCGTGCGCGATACCCGCGGCCATCTCGCCGAGCGCCGACAACCGCTTGGATCGCTGGAGCTGGGCGTTGGTCGAGACCAGTTCACGGCGCAGGCGGGCGACTTCATTCTCGAGCGCTTCGTGGCTGGACTGCAGCTTCTCGGTGACCTGGTTGTAGGCCGAGATGATCTGGGCCAGGTCGTCGAGGCGCTGGTCGGCGGGTTGGGGGGCGGTTTGGGCGATCATCCTGATCGTTTCACGGCGTCATCCTGACGCTCGGGGGGGGTTAGCTATGAGCTTTGAGCTAGGAGCTAGGAGCTAGGAGCTAGGAGCTAGGAGCTAGGAGTATTTTCTGGCTCACGGCTCATTGCTCACCGCTCACCGCACTATCCGTTTCGATCCGTAAACCTCGCCGGCGCGGTCGTCGCCGGACGCGGCTTGTAGGCGCTTAGCGCGGCACCGGTGCGCACCGTCCGCGTGATCTGCGTGCCGACTTCCTGCTTCGCGGCTTCGAGCTTCTTGCGGTCCTGCTCATCGCGGTCGATGATCTGCTTGAGCAGCGACTGCACCTGCTCGACCAGTGAGCGCAGTTCGTCGCGCTTGGGTTCGGCCAGCGACTCGGCGATCTCGGGGATACGGCCGCGGTACGGGCCGATCTCGTCGTTGGTGCGGCCTAGCTCCTCGATCAGCCCCTGGCGTCGCGAGAGCACCGAGAGCAGTTGCTCGGTCTGGCCTTGCGCGATCAGGTCGGCCTGCTGGGAGGAGAGCGCGGATAAGTCGCGGTAGAGGTCGCGTTGGCGGGTGAGCAGGCCGAAGAGCTCGGCGGCCTCACCGGTGGGCGGGGGAAGGGTTTGGGTGGTCATCCTGACCGTCCTTTCGAGAGCGTGGCGGCCGCGTCGAATCTGCCGAGGCGATCCGCCGGTTGATGCCGGTCGGGCGCAATCCTTGCGCCACCGATGTCTGTCGTTATCGGCCCACGGCCCGCCGGATCATGAACAGAGAATCAGAAAATCCCGTCGCGGGCGGGAGTTATCGGGCCTGCCCCCGACAAAGCACAAGATGTTGGGGCTCCGCAGCGCCGGCTCCAAAATGTAGGGGTGTCCCACGCTTTGCCAGGCTCAGAATGCGGCTTGGCGTGCGGAGGGAGAGGGGAGGGGGCGGTTTATTGCGCACTGGCCTGGGCCCCGAAAAGGTCCAGCTCGCTGGCCCAGCGCAGCCAATCTTCCCAATGCCGACGGCTCATGGGCAGGGTCGGGTCCTCGAAGACCTCATCCGGCATCCGCTCCAGCGCCCACAGCGCCTTCTCGTTCGCCCGTTTGGCGGCGTCGTATTTGCCCATCTCGCAGTACGCATTGACGATCTGCACGTGCGCGACCAGCGATGAGGGGTCACGCTCCCAGCGCTTGGCCGCCTCATCGTAGAGCGCAATCGCCTGCTCGAACTGCCCGCGGTCAAACGCGCAGTCGGCCTGGAAAAAATACGCGTTGCGGTAGTAGGTCCGCTCCAAGGGCGATAGCGACACCTCCGGCCGATCTTCCAGCTCCGTGATGACCTGGTTGTAGTAGATCTGCGCCTCTTCCAAACGACGCAGACGCTCGGCCTGCAACGCGATCAACTCGCGCTGCGCCCGCTGCTCACGCAGCTTCTGGTTGAGCGACGCGACCGACTTGCGGTTCGCGTCGGCCAAAAGGTAACGCAGCGTTGCGCCCTCGGGCTCGCGCCCGAAACGCTCCACCGCCTCGGTCAGCGTCTCGATGGCTTTGACGTAGTTGCTCTGATCCTCGCGGCCGGATTCGTAATAGATCCGTCCCAACTCGACCAGGGCGTCTTTGTAAACGTCGGAGTCCGGCGTGATCGCAGGATGGTCGGTGGTGGTCTTGATCAGCACATTGCGGGCCGCGGCGAACTGATCGGTCGCGGCATACGCGCGAGCCAGGGGCACCAGGCTCTCGTAAGTCCAGCGGCCTTTTGGGTGGTTGCGCTCCAGCTCCTTGAAGAGGTTGATCGCCGCGGCGTAATCCTCGTTTGCCATGCGCGCCTTGCCAAGCAGATGCATCGCTTCGTAGAGCCGGTGGTCTTCGCCGCGAACCTGCACGAACTGGTCATAGACCTCGATGGCCTGATCCCACAACTGCGCGCGGTCGAAGTTGCGTGCGGCCTGCCACAGCGCGTCGCCGTGCGCCTTGTCGTCGGTGCCGACCTTGGCCCGGGCGTAATCCCAGTAATACTGGGCCGACTTGCCGAAGTGGATCGCCGCCTGCTGGTTGTGCAGCTTGCGGGCTTCGGGCGTGATGGTCGCGGCTTCCTCGGCCACCGCTTGATGGTTCTGCTGAGCGATCATCTCGTGGGTGATGGCAAAACGCAGCGCGATCTGCGGCGGGACCTGCTCACCGAACAACGGGCGCAGGAGCGTCAGCAGGTCCAGCGCCCGCTCGAAGGCGTTCTGCTCGGCCGCCTGTTGGGCGTGGGAGAGCACGGTGTCCTGAAGTTTTTCGCGACGCGGGTCCCACGGCGGCGTGCGCTGCAGCAGCGTTTCGACCGCCAGCTCGAAGTGCTCCAGCGCCTGGCCGTGCTGCCCCAGCCGGGCCTCGGCGTCGCTCTGGCCGATCAACGCATCGATGAACGACGGCTCGGAAGGGAACTGCTGCACCGTGCTCTTGAACAGGTGCAGAGCCAGATGCAGGGCTTCGGCGGCGGTTTCATCGGCGGCCGGCCCCCGCGACAGGCGGTTCTGTGCCTTGCCGAGCATCACCTGCGCCTGCAGCGCGTCGTGGGCCGGGAGCATACGCTCGGCAAACTCGAAGGTCTGCATCGCCTGGTCGTACTGCTCCTGAGCCTGCTGGGCCCGCGCGAGCATGACGTAGAGCGGGGCGAGCTCGGCGTCGAGGCCTAACGCCTTGAGCCGCATGATATGGCGGTTGAGAAACTCCGAGGCCTTGGCGGGGTCGGCATCAAGCCAGAGCCCCGCGTGGACGCTGGTCGCCCAGACCATCTGACGATTCGCGGCCTCTTGATCCCGCTCGGCCCGCAGCTCCTCGCGGAATCGCTCCAGCAGCGGCGCGACATCGGTATAGCTCACGCCGTCTTCGCGGCCGAGCCGACGCTCGATCATCCGCCGCACGATGCCGTAACGCTGCGCCGCATTGCCCTCGGCCAGCCGATCGACCGTCCCGATCGCTTCCTCATCACGCCCCAGGTCCACCAGTGTTTCGGCCAGGCGCTCGAGCTGCCGCGCGGTCAGCCGATAGCCGCTGGCTCGCTCCTCCTCGCTCTGGCGGTAGTAGGCCACGATCTTCTGCCGCGTCGCATGCACGACCTTCGGCTCCACGAAGGGCACGTTGGTCTTGTTGAGTTGACGGTAATTCAGGTCGCCGTACAGCGCGTACATCCGGCCAAGCTGCGTCGGCGTGGCAAGGTCGGGCTCGGCCTGGACCAGCTCCAGCTTCGCCTGCGCCTCTTCGTGATTGTCGGCTTCCAGATACAGCGACACGTCATCCAGCACGCCATCGACGTTCGGCGGCTCGTGGCTGGGCATCGCCGCCCACACCCCCAACGCCAGCAGCCCCATCCCCAGCAGCAACGCCGGCAACTGCCACACCGCCGACCACGGCGAATCGGCGCTGATCGGGGGATAACTCGCCTTCTCGACCGCTTCTTCGGCGGGCGCCTCGGCCTCGGGTTGTTTGCCCTTTTTTGCCATCGCTGCGATGAACCCTGGTCAACCCGCGCGCACGATGCGCGCGGCCTTAACAGTGGTTATCGGCCGATCGACCCCGCAGGATGAATAACGCCCCGCCCCCCAACAAACACGCCGATGCGCATTCCCAGCGGCGACGCTTCGGCGGGATATCCGGCGGAATCGTTCCTACAAATTCCGCACTCCATCCGAGCATCGCATCGGCTTGCGAAGCCGCCGGTTTCAACCCGTCGGCCGGGTGAGCTTCGGGCAAGCCGACGGGTTGCCCCCCACGGTGACCACGAACGCGAAAGGAATGTGGGGTGCGTATAAAACCGCCGCGCCGCGGCCGCTACGCCTTCTTCGCCTTGCCCCCCGCCTTCGCGCGGCGGTGCAGCTCCGCATCGATGAAGCCTTGCAGGTCGCCGTCGAGCACGCGTTGCGGGTTGCCCACCTCGTGGCCGGTACGGTGGTCCTTGACGCGGTTGTCGTAGAAGACGTAGCTGCGGATCTGGCTGCCCCAGCCGCGCTCGACGCTGCCGCCGGTCGCCGCGTCCAGTTCCGCTTCGCGCTTCTGCTCTTCCATCAGCTCCAGCTTGCCGCGGAGGATGTCCAGCGCCTGCTTGCGGTTCTGCTCCTGGCTCTTGTGGGTCGAGCTCACCACCTGGATGCCGGTGGGGATATGCGTCAGGCGCACCGCGGTGGCGACCTTGTTGACGTTCTGTCCGCCGGGGCCGCTGGAGCGCGCAAAGGCCGTGATCTCGAGGTCCTTGTCGGGGATCTCGATGTCGCCCGACTCCTCGAACTCCGGGATGACTTCAACGGTGGCAAAGCTTGTCTGGCGCTTGCCCTGCGCGTTGAAGGGGCTGACCCGGGCCAGTCGGTGCGTCCCGCGCTCGCAGTTGAGGTACCCGAAAACAAAGTCCCCCTTGACGTGCAGCGTGACGTGATCGATGCCCACCTCGGTGCCGTAGGACTTGCTCAGCTCCTCGACCTTCCAGCCCTGACGCTCGAAGAAGTACAGGTACATCCGCAGC
>CAZTLX010000167.1:0-10180 GCA_964614575.1 uncultured Phycisphaeraceae bacterium
GGATGCCGATGAGCAGGGCGATGATGGAGATGACCACCAGCAGTTCGATGAGGGTAAAGGCTTTGGACAAGGCCCGGGGGCGGTTCATATCAGGACTCCTGGATCGGTGGAGGAGTAGGCGGTCAGCGGTGCGGGCGTTTGTGATGGCCGTCAGATGAAGGCGTATCGCGGCGGTCGGGCCGCGATGCGCGGGGGTGCGTCTTGTTACGCCGATCGTCGTCGGCGTGCGATCAGGGCGAGGCCTCCAAGCCCCAGCAGTGCGAGCGAGCCGGGCTCGGGGATGCCGGTGACCGCTTCAAAAGTCGTGCCGAGGCGGATCTCATCCCAATAGACCACACCGGACTGGCCGGGTGACTCGTACTTGCTCTGGGTGAACGGGGTGAGGGAATCCGAAACGTTGACAGAATTGAAGGTGAGGTCTGCCGGGGTCGAGGTCGTCAGGGAAGCCGGATTCACCCAGACGTCGACGGTGTCGTTGCCGGATTCATTGATCGTCAGTTTCACCAGCACAAACCGGTTGGCGCTTGAAGGCGCATCGGCCTCAAGGACGAAGTTGGTGCCGCCCATACGGAGCACCAGGTCAGGGATATTGTTTCCCGCGGTATCGTCGTAACCGACCTGGAGCCCGCTGCCGCTCGAATTCGTGAAACCACCCACGGCGTAGGTGTTGGTCGAGACATCGGCCCATCCCAGCCGATTGGTCATGATGCTGAAGTACCACTCGCTGGAACTGGGGAGCGGATTGAGTTGTCGGGTGATATTACGGTCGGATGGAAAGTTGCCTACGCCGATCCATTGCATGCGACCCCCCTGTTCATAGGTGACGGCGGGGGAATCCTGCCCGGTGGCATTGGCCTGGAAGTTCCCGGTGGTTCCGGCGTGCGAGACGCCGAAGCCATCGACGCCGGAGGTGCCGACCCAACCGAGCGCAGCGGCACCCATCGTACGCATATCACTGCCCGCGGTGTATTCCCCCGCCCCGCGATTATCGCCGCTGAGGAACGGGTCGTAAGCCACCAGCGTGGCCGTGGCGGGCATGGCGACCGCGCCGATGATCAAGGCTAAGGGCAGGGCCAGGAACGGGAGCGAGCGTTTGCGTGTCATCGAGCCTCCATCATGAAAGGGGTTAGGACGGGGACCAGTCAAACGAAGGGTAGGTCGGGTGAACATTGGGTTTTCTCCTTCACCGGTGCCTCGGCGGGGCTTGGCCAGATAAGAAGAGAATCAGCAGGCCGGCCAAGCCTTACGCCTTAATACTTATATAAGATATCGGGCGCGGCGGAGACGTCAAGCCCAAATTACGCGGATTTGCGACTTTTTCTGAGTCGTAGTCTTATGGAATCTCTGATCCGCCGGAGTGTTCGATTTTTCCGGGATCCTGCCCGCTGCGCCGCCGGAATCTGCGGCATATCGGCGACCGGGCCCCGCCACCCCCCATCAGCGTTCAGGCCGGCCGGTGGAGCGGCGGACCATCAGTTCGGCCCGCAGGACCTGATGCCGACGCGACGGCCGCAGCTCGTTGACCATCTGCAGCAGGCCCGAGACCGAGGCGTAGCCCAGGTGCGCCAACGGCTGGCGCATGGTGGTCAGGGGCGGGAAGAGGTGTTCGGCGCTGGGCGGGTCATCGACGCCGACGATGCTGAGGTTCTGCGGCATCGTCAGGCCGAGCGTGGCCGCGGCCTGATAGACATCCAGGGCGAGGTAGTACCCGCCGGCGATGATGGCGGTGGGGTGATCGAGGTCGCTGAGCACTTCATTGAGGCGCATCTTTTCCTTCTCGTCCAGCCGCCAGCTCTTGGCCTCGATCACGACCTGGTGGAACGCGGGGATATTCAGCGACTTGCAGGTCTCCTGAAAGCCGATGAGGCGGTCGCGGCTGTTGCTCAGCTCCGCGGCGCCGCCGAGGTACGCGATGCGTCGATGGCCGAGCTGGTGGACGTGTTCGACCGCGCGGTGGACCAGGTCGCGGTTATCGACGTCGAACCAGGGCAGTCGGTCGTGGCGGGCGCCGACGACCAGCGTGGGCTGATTGTCCGCGTGCATCTTCTCAAACTGCGCCACCTGCTCGGGCAACGGGTTGAGCAGCAGGTGCCCGGCACAGCCCTCGGGCATGCGCGACTGGAAGTGCATGATGATCAGCTCCGCGTTGGCTTCGCGCGCGGCGCGGTTCATGCCTTCGAGGATCTGGCTGTGATAGAAGTCGGCCAGCGAGGCGCCGGGCTGCAGGACCAGCCCGAAGCGGAGGCGTTTGGCGTCGGCGGCTTTGCGATCGGCGACGAAGGTGCCGCGCCCCTGCTTGCGGTCCAGCAGGCCGGTGCTTTCCAGTTCCTGCAGCGCTCGGTGCATCGTCACCAGCGACACGGAGAGCTGCCGGGCCAATTCCTTCGTGCTGGGCAGTTGATCGCCGGTTTTGAAGCGGCCGTCCCGGATCGCGTCGAGCAGGGATTCCTTGGCGACCAGGTAAAGCGGCGTGCCGGGGCGCGGCTCGATCGCAGGCATCTGGGGTGAGGTTGAAGTCATGGCAGGTCCGTTGAAGCGGGTGAGGCGGCGGGGGGGGAAGCGCCCGCCGCGGCGTCGGCCAGGCGGATGCCCAGGTGGTTGGCGACGGGTCGGAATCGGCCGTCGCTGGGGCGGTTGGTGATGGTGGTGGGTGCGCCGGCCTCGGCATCAAAATACCAAAAGGACGACGATCCCCCGCCGTCCAGATTCACCGCGTCGTAGGCCCCGATCTGGATCATCAGGTCGGCGAGCTGCGGCAGGGTCATGCCGCGGCTCCAGAAGCGTTGCCGGCCGTCGATCACGACCAGCAGCAGGCGCCGGCCGGTGACATCCACGCCCGCGGCGGTGCGCGGGTGACGGCGGTGCGGGTCCACGCGTGCGGCATGCCCGCGGTTGGCCGCGTCATCGACCAGCAGGCCGAACGTCCCGGGGGCGTTGGGCGAGCCGCCGATCCCCGCGACCGCGTCTTCAATCGACGCTTCCTCACCCGGCGCGATCAGCGCCACGCGCGCCCGGCCGTCACTCAACGCCAGCGCCGGGTCGCCGCGGCCCGCGAACGCGCGTGCCGGCGAGACCCGCCGCCCGTCGCTGACGCACAGCCCGATGATCTGCGCCGTGCCGGCCTGCGGATCGATCTGTCCGAAATAATTGGCGTTGATGGCGAGCGTGAGCTGCTGCCGCGACGCCCAGGCGTCGGTCGCTTCGAGCCGCACCCACGCCGCGTCGCCGTCGGCATCGGCCGTGCGCAGCGCTTGCGGCCCGGTGACGACCACCTCGACACGCGGATCGGTCAGGTCGATCGCCGCGGCGTAACCACGCACGATGCTCAGCCCGTCACGCTGCGTCAGCCGCCAGACGGTGATCGGCCCGTCATCGTCGGCGGTGACCGCCTCGGTCCGCAGGCCCTGGCAGCCGGCCAAGGCCAGCGCCGCCGCCAGCCCCACCAGCCGTGCCCACGCGATCCTATGAGTGGATGACCCCATCTTGAACCCTTAAATCACCGATCTTGTCATGCCCATCGGTTCTATAAGAGTATAACTTTGACCGCCCCAATGCGTATCATGATTCGAGAAATGGGGTTTTGCACCCATCAGGCGAGCTCGAGCGTCCCCGCCGCGAGGGCCGTGACGAGGGATCGGCCCATCCCGCGGATCTTCTGCCGGGCGGTCGCCTCGTCGCCCTGGCAATAGACCGCGAGGAAGAAGTGGCGGCGACGACCAACCTCGAACAAATAACACAACTCGCAATTCGCCCCGTCCGGCGGCCACCAGCCGGGTTTGTTGAGGACGACAAACGGCGGCCCCCCCGGCACGCCAGCGATGCCCTCGCGCACATCGCACTGGTTGGTCCACGCCAGGCCGGCGGTGAACAGGTCGAAGTCCTTCGCCTCCCGCAACGGCCCGGCGAGGCTGGCAACACCGATGCGGATCAGGTCGTCAGTCGTGAAATAGTTGGCTTCGGGGTTGCCGAGCGGCGCGGGGCGTGGGTCGGCGGAGCGCGGGATGTCCGCGGCCGGCCGCGCGGCAATCGGGTGTCGCGCGCCCGTCGGTGTGACGACGAACGCCGCGCGGCTGTGGTTGTAGCGTGGTTGGCGGAAGTGTCGGCGGATCAGGCCGTGCGCCACGCCCCAACGTTTCAACCACGCGTGCGTCTCCGCGAAGCCGACCGTTTCCTGCAGCGTGTTGAACGCGTCGTTGTCCGAGACCACCAGCATCGCCAGCAGCAGGTCGCGGAAGGTGCGCGGCGGGTCATCCCCAAGATGCAGCACGCTGTCGATCGGCCAGCGGTGCGCTTCGAGCAGCGCGACGGTCATGGCCCCGGTGATCCACTTGATCGTGCTCGCGGGGTAGAAGCCCGTCTCGCCGGTGCCGCGCCAGCGCGTGGTGTGTACGGCACCGTCCCCGGTCACCTGCGCCAGCGTCGCCGCGGACCCGGGCGGCAGGTCGAACAGCCCGTCGATCTTGGCGTCGCACTCGCGTAATTCGATCGGCGCTTCAAGTCGCGGCAGCGAACGCCACGGGCGCAGGTCATCATGAAGGCTGTCCGCGGGAACGGCCCGGGGACCTTGCCGGGAACCTCGCCGGGGACCTTGCCGGGAACCTTGGCGGGGAACTTGCCGGGGAACTTCCGGGGGTGAAGCGTCGGCGTCCACGCCGGGCATCATAGATCGATCCACCGCCCGCCCCGCGCGCTGGAGAGGTTGGCCGCGGCCATCACCGCGACGTTCTCGACGATGTCTTCGAGCTTCACCGGCGCGGCACCGTCGTCGAAGAAGCGGGTCATCGCCTCGACCAGGCGGTCGTAGACGGTGGCGAAATCGACGCGGAAACTGGCGATGGACTTGCTGCCGTGGACGGTCGCGCCGAAGTCGTAGCAGCCGGCGCGTTCGAGGCGCAGCGTGGCGTGGCGTCCATCGAGGTAACGCAGTTGCACGAGGTCGCGCGGCTGGGTGTGGGTTGCGCTGACCGCCGCGACGCCGGGCCCCCAGATCGCATCGACCATCTCGATGGTGTGTACGCCGTAGAAAAACACCCCGGGCATCAGCGGGTGCAGCTCGCCCGGGCCGTAGGCGTCGATCGCCATCAGATCGCCGAGCCCGTGGCGGTCCAGCGCCTTGATTTCACCGGCAAAACGCAGGCTGGAGGCGGAATAACACGGCGCGCCCGATTCGCGGGCCAGCTCGAGCAAGGCGTTGGCTTCGGCGGTCGAGCAGGTCAGCGGCTTGTCGATGTAGGTCGGCAGGCCGCGGCGAAGCGGGGCTTCGGCGTGGGCGAGGTGCTTGAAACCGTTGACGCTGAGCACCAGCACGCCATCGATGTCGTCGAGCATCGCGTCGAGCGTGCCGTAGCATTGTGCGCCGAGCCGCTCGGTGTCGGCGATCCATTTTCGGACCTCCGTCTCCGGCATGTCGTGTTCGCCGTCGGTCCAGAAGCCGGTGACCCGGCAGTCGGTGAGGCCTTGGGCGTGGCGGTGGGCGATACGGCGGGTGAACTCGGGCAGGTGGGAGCTGTCCACGCCGATAGCGCCCAGGCGTTTGAGGCCGGTGGCGGTGGGGCGGGTGGTGAGGGTGGTGGCCTGGGTCATGAGGCGGTTCCGGTGGTGGCCGAGGCGGGGGTGCCGCGGCGTCGGGGTTGGGTTTGGCGGATCGTCGGGGTTGGCGTGGGGGGGTGGTCGTGGCGGCGCATGGCCTGGGCGGCGATCTGCATGGCGGGCAAGGCCTCGGCGAAGGTGCAGGCGCGTGCGGCGGCGTTGGTTTCGCGGCCGGCGGCGGCATCGATGAACGCCTCCAACTGCCGGGTGAAGCGGACCTCGTGCGACTCGACCGTCAGCCGTTCGGTTTCACCGCTCGCGGTGGTGACGAGGAGGGCTTCGGGTTGCTCGAAGTCGTAGCCGGCCGTGGCCCGGGTGCCGACCAGCCTCACCTCGAACCGCGAGGCCTCGGCCCAGCCACAGAGGATCACCCCGGCCGCGCCCGCGTTGCCGGGCAGGCGAGGATCGCCCTTGGCGGTGGAGCGGACCAGCAGCGAGGCGTTGGAATCGCCGCGGCCGGGCCAGGCGTGATGCAGGCAGGCACCGATAAGCTCCGGCTCACCGAGCAGATATTGGAAAAGGTCGAGCGAGTGCATGCCGGTGTCCAGCAGCGAACCCCCGCCGCTGATCGCCGGGTCGCTCATCCAGTGCGTGTTCATCGCGGGGATGCTCGCGGCAAAGATGTTCTCAAACCGCACGATCTGCCCGAGCTCGCCGGCCCGCGCCAGCTCGACCATGCGCTCGATCGCGGGGGTGAAGCGGTGGCAAAACCCCACGAGGCAGGGCCGATCCGGGTGGGCTTCGGCCAGTTGCGCCAGGCGGCGGGCTTCGGGCAACAGGTGGGCGATGGGTTTCTCCATGAGCACCGGCTTGCCGTAGCCCAGCGTCTTGTCGACGAGCTGCACGCGCTGCGAGGGCGGGGTGCAGATCAGCACGCCGTGGGTCGATCGCGCCCAATCCGGGTCGGCCGCGGCTACGTCGATGGCGTGATAGGCGCGGGCGTGGAGCCGCGCGGCGGTGCGGCGGGCGGCCCCGCTATCCACATCCACCACCGAGCTGATCCGAACCCGCCCCGCGAGGCTCGCCACCGCCGACAGATGCGCCTCCGCAATGCGGCCTGATCCTATAAGACTCAAATTGAAAACCATAAATCTTATATTACAATGATGCGGTCCCCTCGCAAGAGGTATCTCCCCGTGCTCAGGAGTCTTTCGTGACCTGCCCCCGACTTGCCCACTCATGGTCCGGGTCGCGATGGGTCCCCTGCGTGGAGGTGGGCGCCGTCGCGTGCCTCATCGCGGCTTCGGCGGCGGCCCAGACGGCCGAGGTCCGCGGCACCTGGCTGACCACCACCGGTCCCGACCACATCCGCTCCGGCCTGGCCACCGAATCCATCACCGGCACCCTCCGCGACATCGGCCTCAACACCGTCTATGTCGAGGCGTGGAAAAACGGCTACACCAACTTCGACTCGCAGATCATGGACGGCCTGATCGGCGTCGACCGCTCCACGTTCCTCGGCCCGCGCGACCTGCTCGACGAAACCACCGCCCAGGCCCACCGCAACGGCATGGCCCATATCGCGTGGTTCGAGTACGGCTTCTCCTCCCAGTTCATCGGCAACGGCGGCACGCCCTCCAACCCGCTCTCCCAGTACATGCTCAACCAGTCGAAGACCATCAACGGACGAAACGTCACCGGCTACCTGCTGCGCGACCAGAGCGGGAACTACGGCAACGCGTCCAACGGCTTCGCGTGGATGAACCCGGCCGTGCCCGAAGTCCGTCAACTGCTCATCGACCTCACCCTCGAAGCGATCCGCACGCACGACCTCGACGGCGTGCAGTTCGACGACCGCCTCGCCTGGCCGCGCGAGTTCGGCTGGGACGCGATGACCGCCGCGCTCTACAAGCAGGAGACCGGCCGCGACCTGCCGACCAGCATCAACAACAGCCCGTTTCGCGCCTGGCGGCAGGGCAAGGTCACGCAGTTCGCGCAAGAGCTTTACACCGCCATCAAGGCCGAGCGGCCGGACATGCACGTGAGTGTCAGCCCATCGGTCACCGGTTTCAGCGACACGAACTACAACGCGGTGTGGTCCGACTGGGTCGAGATGGGCCTGTTCGATGAATTCGTGCCGCAGGTTTATCGCACAAACATCAGCGATTTCAACAACACGCTGCCGTCGAACATCCAGCCGTTCATCGACGCGGGGCGTGAGCAGGACATGGTCGTCGGCATCCGGTTCAACGGCAGCGGGGCGGACACGCCGCTCAACGATCTGCAGCAGATGATCATTAACAGCGCCCTGGCCGAGGGCGGCGACCTCGCGGGGCATTCGCTGTTCTACAGCAAGGGCCTGATCGACCACGAAGCGGCGATGACCAGCTTCTACGGCAACCAGCGCGACAACCCGTTCTTCGGCCCCGACTGGCGGCCGGCCCCGCTGATCGCCACCCCCGACACCGCCGACGCTCAAGCGTGGCACGTCACCGTCAGCGACGCCGAGCAATACCGCGTGCTGGTTCGGCGTGGTTCATACTGGACCGAGGAAATGGCGGGCGTGCTGTTGACCGCGGGGGAACATACGATCAGCGTAAGTGATGCCGATCAGGTGGAATTGGTGCTGGACCGGCGGCCGATCCCCGGCGACCTGAACTTCGACCGCGTCGTCGACAGCGCTGACCTCTCGATCCTCGCCGCCAACTGGCAGAGCAACGGCCACCTGCCTCAGGGCGATATTAACTATGACGGGCTGATCGATGAGTTTGACCTGGCGCTGCTCGCGGGCAACTGGAACTGGGGCGCGGGGGTGGGGGCGATCGCGCTCGGTGAGGCGCTGGCTGGCGTGACGTTTGTGCCCGAGCCGGCGGCGTTGTCGTTGTTCGTGGGAGGCCTGATGATCTTCACCACACGCCGAAGCTCGGCGGGAGGCACGCGATGAAACGTACTTGCGAGAACCCGTTCACCGCCGCGATGTTGTTGGTCGCGTTGCTGATGGCCGCCGGCTGCGAGAGCGAAACCAACGCTCAGCCCGCCGCCGACCAAACAGCCGCCGACGCCTCGGCCGCGCCCGAGGTGCGCGGCGCTTGGCTGACCACCACCGCCAACACCGCGCTGGCCAACCCGCAGAACACCGCCGCCACCATGCGCAAGCTCCGCGAGATCGGCCTCAACACCGTCTATGTCGAGTGCTGGAAGAACGGCTACACCGAGTTCCCCTCCCAGGTGATGGCCGAGCTGATCGGCGTGCCCCTGAAGATCAACGCCGCGCCCGACGACCTGCAGCGCGACCTGCTGCAGGAAACCTTGATCGAGGCCCACCGCAACCGGCTCATCCACATCGCGTGGTTCGAGTACGGCTTCATGGCCGCATACAAAGACACAAACAACGACCTGCGCCAGAAGTTTCCCGAGTGGATGACCACCACCACAGACGGCGAGCTTGTCTCGGACCAGAACCCGTTCGTGTGGATGAACCCCCTGCGCCCCGAGTCGCGCGAGCTGCTGCTGGGCATCGTCAAGGAAGCGGTCATCAAGTACGACCTCGACGGCGTGCAGCTCGACGACCGCATCGCCTGGCCGGTGTCGATGGGCTACGACCCCTACACGCGGGAGGTGTACGCCAAGGAGCACGACGGCGCTCTGCCGCCCGACGACCCGCGCGACGAGAAGTGGATCGCCTGGCGGGCGCAGAAAGTCACGGAATTTGCCGAGGTTTTCCATCAGGAGCTGAAGAAGGAACGGCCGAATCTGATCGTCTCGATCAGCCCCGCGATCTGGCGTTGGTGCTACGACAACTACGCCTGCGACTGGCCGACGTGGGCGGCCAACGGGTGGATGGACGAGTACATCCCGCAGGTGTACCGCCCGAACTACGAATCGTTCGCCCGCGACTGGCCTAAGCAGCTCGAAGCCATCGGCGACCGGCGCGATGCGCTGATCGCCGGCATCGCGATCAACGGCTCCGGGCCGGACCTGCCGTGGGACCAGCTCAAGCAGAAACTCGACCTGACCCGCACCGACCCCGGCGCGGGCCACTGCCACTGGTTCAGCCGCGGCGTGCTGGAGGTGTACCCCGATGAATTGACCGCCTACTACGACGTGAACAGGAACGGCCCCGCCGCCAACCCGCTGCTCCCCGCCGACTGGCGCCCCGCCCCGATCGTGCTCCACGAAACCGAGCCCGGCGTCTGGTCCGCGGAGGTCCCCGCCGACGCCGCGGGCACCTACCGCCTCATCGTCCAGCGCGACGGCCGCTGGTCCCGGCTGCGCACCGCCGACCTCGATGCAGGCCCGTTCACCATCGCGCTCGACGACGCCGAAGCGGTGGAACTGCTGGTCGATCGTCGCGGGCATCCACCCATCAAGTAAAGGGCATCTCGAGATACCCGCCAAGACTCCGTCGCCGCCAGCCATGGCCTGTTCATCAAGCGGAAAAATGTTTTGACTTGGAGCGCTCGACGTCCCGGCGGCCCCATGTTTTTGCGGTGATTCAGATTACCCGGGAGTCTGTGGTCAAGCACCTATGTCCGCCACACCACGCGCAGGCGCGTGAACGCCCACGTCAGCACGCCCATCGTCGACCCGGTACGAGAATCGCACGCCGCCGTGTCCCGAGCGCCGCTGCACATCAACGACGTTTTCGCCA
>CAZTLX010000168.1:0-10024 GCA_964614575.1 uncultured Phycisphaeraceae bacterium
GCGTCATAAACGAGCGGATAAACCTTCTTCGCGGGGCAGAACACCTGGTTGCCTTGCGGCTCGTCGTTCTTGATGAAGTCGCCGCCGAGCCAGAATTGGTAAGCAGCAGCCGCGAACGGCTCCGGACGCAGGCCGAGTTTCGGCTTGATGATGGTGCCGGCGATGTAGCCGCCGTCCTTGACCGGGCGGCCGAGGATACGCCACATGTCGGAGATGTCCTTCGCGGGGCCGTCGAACAACTGGATGGCGCGCTCCGGCATGTAGAAGTCGATCATCTGGCCGTATTCGATGTCGCCCATGCCCTGGTTGTTACCAATGACGAGCGTCAGGAACGAGACGATCATCATGCGGCCGTCGGTCATGTTGCGATCGAAGAGGTCGATCGGATAGGCGATCCGCATGTCTTCGGTCGCTTCGTCGATGTGGTAGACGAGCGCGTCGACGCCTTTGGTGAAATCGTCGGTCGTGGAGACCTCGACGTTCGTACCCGTGGAGGATTCGGCCGCGAAGTGGGCAGCAGCCTCGAGGTACCCGTAGCCCGCCTTGGGCTTCATCCGGTAAGCGACGAGAACGTGTTTGCCGCCGGCGATCAGATCGGCTTCCTTGAGGCTGAGGTCGGAGTAACGACTGGATTGGTCGAGTGCCATGATGCGCTCCTGTTGGATTACGAACGTGGTGGGTTAGTCAACTGGGGATAACCCTAGTGACAGCACGGGTAAATATACGCCGCGAAATGTATAAGTAGAAATCACGATTTGTGATGTGTTGTATACGTTGTAGCTTATGTATTAGCCGTGTTGCACCTAACCATCCGCCAACTCAAAATCTTTGAGGCCGTCGCGCGCCACCTTTCCGTCACTCGCGCCGCGGACGAAATGCGTCTGACTCAACCCGCGGTTTCGATGCAAATGAAAAAGCTGACGGACGCCGTCGGGCAGCCGCTGATCGAGCAGGAAGGCAGACGCGTTCGACTCACCTCGGCGGGGCAGGACCTCGCCACCGCGGCACGCGAGGTGTTGGGTGCGCTCAAGCGTTTCGAACTGGGACTGGTCGCGCGCAAGGGGCTATCCGGCGGATATCTGCGTCTCTCGGCGACCACCACCGCGTCGTACTTTATCCCGCGCTTGCTGGGCGAGTTCGCGAAACACCATCCCGGTGTCAAGGTGTCGCTCCGGGTCAGCAATCGCGAGGAGGTATTGGCCGGTTTGGCCGCCGGGCTCGAGGATCTTTATATTCTCGGGCAACCGCCGGAAGGTTTGGCGGTCACCGCGGAACCGTTCCTGAACAACCCGCTGGTTGTGATTGCCGCGTGCGACCATCCGCTGGTCGGGATCAAACGGATTTCGTTGGCGCGACTCGCGGAGGAGCCGTGGATCGTCCGTGAGCCCGGTTCGGGCACCCGCAAGGCGGTGGAACGGTTGTTTGGTGAACGCGATCTGCGGTTGACCGCGCGGATGGAGATGGGGAGCAACGAGGCGATCAAACAAGCGGTGCTCGCCGGGTTGGGGATCTCGGTCGTGTCGCGCCACGCGTTGACCTTGCACGATCCGGGGCAGTTCGCGATTCTTGACGCGGAGGCGTTTCCCATTCAGCGCTACTGGTACGCGGTGTATCCGGCGGGCCGACAGCGCACGGTCGTCGCGCGTACCTTTCTCGATTTCCTGATCGCCCAAGGTCACCGGGGTGTACCTGCGTAGAGCGGGTGGGGCGGTCGTGTCTGACGCGGTCCGGTGAATCCGTCGGTTTCATCCAAGATCAAAGCCAGCGATGTCACTCGGCGGCGCGAGGCTCGCTGCCATGCGACGACGGCGCCACGGCGCGTGCTCGGTCGGCGGATGACACGGCAGGTGTTTGAAGTTAGTCATCATCGTCGTCCTCATCGCCCAGGCGCCGGCGTGGAACGGCCTTCGGATCGGCGATCAGCGGGCGGTAGATTTCGATGCGGTCGCCGGGTTGAAGCCGGGCGTCGAGTTGGGTGAGCTTGCCGAAGACGCCGATCTTCTGCGTTTCGAGGTCGATGCCGGGGCACGCGCACAGAATCCCGGAACGCTCGATGGCCTCCGCGACGGTGGCTTGCTCGGGGACTTCGATCCGCAGCCAGACCTGCTGGGCGGGTTCGGCGTAAGCGACTGAGATTTGCATCGGATGCGTTCTCCAGACCGTGGTTGCCTAACCCGGTACGCCCAACCGTGACGCCGCCGCGACTGCCTTCGGCATCGCGGCGATCCGACGATCGAGCACGCGTTTGCCTGCGAGCAGGAAGCCCACGGCGAGAAAGCCGCCCGGCGGCAGGATCATCAGCAAGAAGCCGCGATACCCGGGGATCAATGTCAGTTCGAGCCAGCCGAAGGCCTCTCCGAGCAGGAGATGCGCGTTCGCGAACAGGGTGCCGCTGCCGAGGATCTCGCGCAGGCCGCCGATGACGACAAGCGCGAGCGTGAAGCCGATGCCCATCATCAAGCCATCGGCGGCCGACGCGGCGACCGGGTTCTTCGACGCAAACGCCTCCGCGCGGCCTAGGATCGCGCAGTTCGCGACGATCAGCGCGATGAATAGGCCAAGAACCTTATAAAGTTCATGCGCCCAGGCATTAAGCGACAGGTCGACGAGTGTCACGAGCGTCGCGATAAACACGATATAGACGGGAATGCGCACGTCCGGGCTGACCCAGCGGCGGATCGAGGCGATCAAGATGTTCGAGGCGGTCAATACGGCCGTCGTCGCCAGACCCATGCCGAGACCGTTGGTCGCCGTGCCGGTCACCGCGAGCGTCGGGCACAGCGCGAGCATCTGCGCGAATACCACGTTGTTGTTCCAAAGCCCCTCGCGGGCCAGGCGGCCGAATTGAGTGCTCATGATCGCAAGTCCTCCCGAGCGGATTCAGCACCGGTGTTCGCGTCGAGCGCGGTTGCCCTCGCCGCGGACTCATCTCCGCGCGGGCGAGGGGACGAGGCCGAGCGTCGTCGAAGATTCGTGGCGCCGTGGTGGCATGGCTTCACGGCCTGCCTCCCGCCACGGCCGACTCGTCCAGCAACGCGGCGCGTTGCGCGGTGAAGAAGTCGAGCCCGTCCGTGATCGCCCGGACCACCGCGCGCGGCGTGATCGTCGCGCCGGCGAACTGGTCGAAGTCGCCGCCATCCTTTTTGACCGCCCAGCGCTCGCGCGGCGGATCGCCGAGTGACTTGCCTTCGAACGCGCGGATCCAGGGCGACTTCGCGGCTTCGATCTTGTCGCCGAGGCCGGGGGTTTCGGTGTGCGCGAGCACGCGGGTACCGAGCAGCACGCCGTCGCGCGAAACGGCCATGATCACCACGATGGGTCCCGCGTAACCGGTGCCGCGGGTCCGGAACACTACCGCCGCGACGCGTCCATTCCGGCGTGCTCGGTACACGGTTTGGGTCGTCGAGGTGTCAGGCGGCGACCAGACGTCGCTGAGCAAATCGTTGTCGTGCTCGATCGGCAGCACCTGTATCAGTGATTCGCGCAGGTCACGCGCCTCCGCGGCGGCGATGGCCGGCGCGGTCAGTTTCGACGCGAGCGCGAGCGCACCGCTGGTCAGCAGTGTCACGACGCCAAGCAGCGTGGCTTGGTACGCAAGCGTGCCCCGGGCCTGTTCGAGGTTCATGGGAGGTCCTTGGGGGGGTCGAGTACGTCGCCGCGCCGGGTGCGGCCGTAAACACGCGGCCGGACATGGCGATCGATGATCGGCGTGGCCGCGTTCATCAACATCACCGCGAACGCGACGCCTTCCGGATAGCCGCCCCAGGTGCGGATGATCCAGGTCAGCAAGCCGCAGCCCAGGCCGAAGAGCAGTTGCCCGGCGCCGGTGTTCGGCGAGCCGACCGGGTCGGTGATGATGAAGAACGCCGCGAGCATCAGCGCGCCCGACAGCAGGTGAAACAGCGGGTCGGCGTAACGGTTCGGGTCGATCAGGTGGAACACTAGCGCCGGCAGCGCGACGCCTACGATCATCGCAATCGGCGCGTGCCAGGTGATGACGCGGCGCGCGATCAGCAACAGCCCGCCGGCAAGCAACAGCAACGCCGCGGTCTCGCCCGGACTGCCGCCGCGTTCGCCGAGCAGCGCGCCGATCAGCGAGTAGTCGGCGGTGAGCGCCTGATCCAGCGTCATGCCCTGGCCGAGTGCGGTCTTGACCTGACCGAGCGTGGTGGCGCCCGTCATGCCATCGAGCGGCGGACTCAGGAACGTGATCTCCAAACCGTGCCAGAAGCTCGGTGCGTCGGCCGAAACGACCGATGCCGGCAGCGCCCAGGTCGTCATTTCCAGTGGAAACGAGATCAACAGCATCACGCGCGCGGCCATCGCTGGATTGAACACGTTCTGGCCCAGCCCGCCGAACACCTGTTTGACGACGACGATCGCGAACGCCGCGCCGAGTACGCCAATCCACCACGGTGCCCACGGTGGCAGTGTCAGCGCGAGCAGCCAGCCGGTCAGCACGGCGGAACCGTCGAGTAGCGTTGTGCGCACCGCGCGCCCGAGCATCCAGAGCATCCACGCCTCAGCCAGCACCGCGCTGGCGATCGTGATCAGCCAGAGGTTCAGCGCCGGCCAGCCGAACATCCAGAACCCGAACAGCGTCGCGGGGGTCAACGCCAGCATGACGGTGCCCATCACGCCGCCGAGCGAGGTGGCGGCATGGGCGTGGGGGGAGTGGGCGACTGGGACGGTCATCCGGCGGTCTCCGAACGCGGGGTCGCGCTCGCTTGTTTCGCGGCTTTGCGCCGTGCGGCCGCCTCCGCGCGTTCTCGCGCGATGCGCTCCAGTCGTGCGCTGCGTTCATCGGCCAGTTTGCGCGTGGCTTCCTGTTTCAGCTTGGTGCGTTCGCGCGCCGCCAGTTCGCCCTTCGCGTAGTTGAAGTACTGGACCAGCGGGATATGCGCGGGACAGACATAGGAGCAAGAGCCGCAACCGATGCAGTCCTTGAGTCCATAGCCGACCGCCGCGTTGAGGTCGCCGGCGCAAATGCGGCTCGACATCTCCAGCGGCAGGAGTCCCACCGGGCAGGCGCGCACGCAGGACGAGCAGCGAATGCATGACTGTTCGGTCTGGCGGCTGACTTCGCGGGCGGTCAGCGCGAGCACGCCACTGGTTCCCTTGATCACCGGCACGTCGAGGTGACGTAGTTGCTGCCCCATCATCGGGCCGCCCATGACCAAACGCACTGGCTCGGTGCGCCAGCCGCCGCAGAAATCGAACAGTGCGCGCACCGGGGTGCCGATCACCGCCTCGACATTGCCGGGCGCGGCGACCGCGCCGCCGCTGACCGTGACCACGCGCGACACCAGTGGTCGGCCGAGTTCGATCGCCTGTTGCACCGCATGGGCGGTACCGACGTTGTGCACCAGCATGCCGATATCGGCGGGACGACCGCCGGCGGGGACTTCGAGTCCGGTCAGTGCCACGATCAATTGCTTCTCCGAGCCCATCGGGTACATCGCCGGCACCACCGCCACCTCGACGCCGGTAGCCGCGCACGCCGTGCGCATCGCGGCGATGGCCTCGGGTTTGTTGTTTTCGATGCCGATCAGCACGCGCCCGGCGCCGGTCGCGCGCTGAATCAAGCGGATGCCGGTGACGATCTGCGCGGCGCGTTCGCGCATCAGACGATCGTCACAAGTCAGGTAGGGTTCGCACTCGCCGCCGTTGAGGATCAGCGTCCGCACGCGGCTCCGTCGGCTCAGATTGAGCTTGACCGCCGAAGGGAACACCGCGCCACCGAGGCCGACAATGCCGGCGGCGCCGACGCGAACCGAGATCTCCTCGGGTGACAGTGCGCAGGGATCGGCAGGTGGATCAGCGTCGTGCCAGCGGTCATCGCCATCGGCTTCGAGCACCACGGTGGGTAGCGGTAGTCCGGAAGGGTGCGACGAAGGGTGGTCGATGATCGCGGTGACCCGGCCAGAAGTCGGCGCGTGCACCGGCGCCGAGATCATGCCCTGGTTACTGGCCAGCAGTTGTCCCTTGCGCACCCGGTCGCCGACCGCGACCACTGGGTTCGCGCCCGCGCCGATGTGCTGTTGCAGCGGCACGTACAGTATTGCCGGAATCGGCAGGGCGCGGATGGGCCGTTCCGCTGCCAAGTGCTTTTGGCCTTTGGGATGGACGCCGCCGCGCAAGCGGAAGATGCTCATGCGCGGACCCCATGGACGGCCAACGTGCCGGGTTTGGGCCAGTACCAGGTTTGCAGCGTCACCGGCGCCGGGACCATGACGATCGCCTCGGTCGGGCAAACATCCACGCACTTGCCGCAGGCCGTGCAGGCTTCGCGGAACACGCCGTGAATGTGCTTCGCGGCGCCGAGAATGGCGTCGGTGGGGCAGACCTTGTAGCAGCGCGTGCAACCGATGCAGAGCTCTTCCGCGACCTCGGCGAGCATCGGTCCGGTTTCCTTGATGCCGTTCAGATCGGCCTCCACGCCAAGCCGCGCCGCGAGCGCGATGGCCAGATCCCGGCCGCCTGGAGGACAGAGCGTGACTGGCGCGACGCCGTCGGCGAGTGCCTGCGCGGCGCCGCCGCAACCGGGGTAGCCGCATTGGCCGCACTGGGTGCCCGGCAGCATCTGTTCAAGCTCCGCGACCAACGCATCGGCGGGCACCGCCAGCCGGCGAGCAGCGACACCGAGCAGCAACCCGAGTGAAACGCCAAGCAAAGTCAAACTGGTGACCGCGGCAATCATTCTTTCAAGCCCTCCCGATCGTTCCGCCCAAGTAGATCTGTCGCCTGGATGCGGCGGTCGCGGACGCCGTGCGCCTCGTCCTCCGGAGTCCGCCGCGTCTCACCCGCGCCACCCGTCTGTGCATTGCATTCGAAATTCATGGTCAGTGACTCGCCAGCCCGGCGAAGCCGAGAAACGCCAGCGCCAGCAGGCCGGCGGTGATAAAGCCGATCGGCGCGCCGGCATAGCTCTCAGGGACTCGGGCTAGCGCGAGCCGTTCGCGCAGGCCGGCGAACAGCAACAGCACCAGCGTGAAGCCGGCGGCCGAACCAAAGCCATATGCCAGGCTCTGGGCGAAATTGTGTTGCTCCTGCACGTTTAGCAACGCGACACCAATCACGGCGCAATTGGTGGTGATCAGCGGCAGGTAGATGCCGAGCACCTGATAGAGCGGCGGGCTGACCTTGCGGACCACCAGTTCCGTGAACTGCACGACCGCAGCGATCACCAGGATGAACGACAGAATCCGCAGATAACCGATTCCGAGCGGCGCCAACAACCAGTGTTCCAGCATCCAGCTGCCAGCCGCGGCGAGCGTGAGCACGAAGGTCGTCGCCATGCCCATGCCAAGCGCGCTGTCCATGCTCTTCGACACGCCCATCACCGGGCACAGCCCGAGAAACTTGATCAGCACCACGTTGTTCACCAACGCGGTCGAGAGCAGCAAGAGCAGGAATGCGGTCATGGCGATTTACGAGCCTCCTGAATGGCACCTTGCATGTCGTGTGCCAGATGCGTCGTCCACGCGGCGAGCCGCGAAAAATCAGGGGTTTGAGTGCTCGGTCCGAGGGCGCGAATGGGTCTGACGGTTGTCATGATTAGCCCATCGAGGCGCGCGTTTGTCGGGTTCGCGACAGCCGATCAGCGGTGCTGATGCCGCGTGGTCACCGTACCCGTCGATGGCTCAAGTCTTGCTTTGACAACGTGATGATGACTTTGGCTGTAATCGGAGAGCGGCAATGAGCGATTCCAAGTCGCAAGGCGAAGCATCCGGCGCCGGGCTCACGAGCACCGCGGCCGGCGCCGACCAGCCGGCGACGTCCGTGGGTGGCGACTCGGCGATTCCCGCGCAGGTCTTTCAGCAAGCGGTTGAGCAGGCGGCACTCGCCATCGCCATTACCGACGAGCGGGCGCGGATTATTTATACCAATCCGGCCTTCCAGCGTGTCACCGGCTTTACCTCCGCCGAAGTGCTCGGCCACAACCAGTCGCTGCTGTCCAACAAGGTCACGCCGAAGATCGTCTACGAGACGATGTGGTCGCAGCTCAAGCGCCAGCGGCCGTGGACCGGACTACTCGTCAACCGCCGCAAGGACGGCGCGGCGTATCTCGCCGAGCTGACGATCTCCCCGGTGGTCGGGGCGCAGGGCTACACGACCCATTTTCTCGGCATGCACCGCGACCGCACCGACGAGCACCGCCTCGAACGCGAGCTGCAAAACCAAAAGGCGCTGGCGGAATCGGTGGTGGATTCCGCGCAGGTCGCGATCGTGCTGCTCGACGAGAACGAGCGGGTGGTGCTGGACAATCACGAGTACAAGAAGCTGGTCGCCGGGCTCGGGCCGGAACCCGCCATGCCGATCCTGAAGATACTACGCGCGCAAATGGGGGCGGATTTCGAGCGCATTCGCCAGCGCGGTGGAGGTTTCTCCGGTCAGGAGGTCGAGCTGGAAGGCCCACGGCACGAGGTACGCTGGTTCGTCTGTTCGGGTTCGTGGATCGATGAACAGGGCACCGGCGCGGATACGTTTTTCGATTCGACGCGCCGCCGCTACCTGTTGCTGGTCATCCAGGAGATTACCGCGCTCAAGGCGCAGCAGGAGGCGATTCGCGTCAACAGCCTGCGCGCGCTGCTCGCCGAGCAGGAGCGTATCCAGAGCCTGCGCGAGGCGTTGTCGGGCGCGGTGTTTCAGTTGCAGGCGCCGTTCAATCGCGTGGCGGCGGTGGTGCGGATGTTGCAGGCGCGGGCTGCGGCGGCGGACTCCCCGGCCGCGAGCGAACTGGAGGAGGCGTTGCGCGCCGGTAACGAGGTGCTGGAGACGCTGCGCCAGTGCACCCCCACGGCAGCGGAGGAAGCCTTGTTGCCGCTCAATCTGAACGAGGTCTTGCGCGATGTGCTGCATCTCGCCTCGGCGCGCATGCTCGCGGAAGGCGTAGTGGTCGATTGGCGCCCCGCGCTGAATCTGCCCGCGGTAAGCGGCCGAGCCACGCGTCTGACCACGCTGTTCAAGTTGCTGGTGGACAACGCGCTCGACGCCATCCACGAGGCGCGCCGCGAGCGCCGCGAATTGAGCGTCGTCACACGCGCGTTCGACGACCGCATCGAAGTCACCGTCGGGGACAGCGGAACGGGAATCCCCGTCGAGTGGCAATACAAGATCTTCGAGCCGTTTTTCACCACCAAGGGCTCCGACCACCAGCATCTCGGCATGGGTCTGACGATGGCGCAGGAAATCGTGGTCGAACACGGCGCCCTGATCGCGGCCGATACCGGCATGAGCGATGGTTGCAACGTCCGTGTGCAGTTTCCGCGGAGTTAGGGAACATGGAATTCACCCCTCGCGATCACGATCTGAAGCGTCAGTACGAACGCCTGAGCGCAGCGCTGGAGGCGCTGTTTCGCGTCAGCCAGGTGTTGTCGCGCTCACTGAACCTGTCCGAAACGCTGTCCTCGGTGCTGGACATTCTGCACGAGTGGGGACGGCTGGAGCGCGGCATGGTGTGTCTCGCGGCGCCGGATAGCGGCGGCCTGCAGGTCATCGCCGTGCACGGTATGCCTGAGTTGCGCGGCGAAGACATCCGCTACCTGCCCGGCGAGGGCGTGGTCGGCATGGTGCTGGAAGCGGGGACCAGCGTGACCTTGCGGCGCATCGCGGACGAGCCGCGCTTCGTCGGCCGGCTGGGCATCTATGACAGCGACGGCGCGTTCGCGGGCGTGCCGATCCGCGTCGGCAGCGAGGTGGTGGGCGTGCTCGCCGCGCAGCCCGAACGCGGCGCCGCCGCCGAGCTTGCCGATCACGCACGGTTTCTGGAGATGGTCGCCAACCTGATCGGGCAGACCGTGCGCCTGTCCTGGGAAGTCGCCCGCGAGCGCCAAGCCTTGAAGGACGAACGCGACCAGTTGCGGCGCGCTGTGCGCGGGCAGTTCGGCTTCGATAACGTCATCGGCCGCAGTGCGACGATGCGCCGCGTGTTCGAGCAAGTGCGCCTGGTCGCCAAGTGGAATACCACCGTGCTGATCCGCGGCGAAACCGGCACCGGCAAGGAACTCATCGCCAACGCCAT
>CAZTLX010000169.1:0-9938 GCA_964614575.1 uncultured Phycisphaeraceae bacterium
CTGGGGCGCGGGGCAGATGGCGTGGACGAAGATGATCGTCGTCGTCGATCACGAGGTGGATGTCCACAACCATGAGGAGGTGCTGTTCCACCTGTGCGCGAACTTTGATCCGGGTCGCGATATCGAGCTCGTCAACGGACCCTTGGATATTCTGGACCACGCCGCGCCGCGTCTGGGTGCCGGGCACAAGATCGGCTTCGACGCCACGCGCAAGTGGCCCGGCGAGGAGGTGGGCGGCCACCTGGTCCGCGACTTCCCGACCCTGCTGCGCATGACCGACGACATCAAGGCGAGGGTCGATCGGCGGTGGGGCGAGTACGGGCTGTGAGCGGTGGGTGATATCCTCGGAGCGAAGCGATGCCGATCATTCATCTTGCCGATCGGGTGAAGGCCATCGTCGAACTGCTGGAGCAAGGCCGGCCGATTCCCGGCCTGCCGCCGACGCACGACATCGATCTGTTGGACCTGCTCAACGGTTTACAGGCCGGACGATTCGTGATCCCGTCGGGGCGTGGCCCCCACACGCTCGCATGGGACCTGCCCGGGCGGCCCCCGGTGGTACGGACGGTCTTAGAGATCACCCGTCTGGGACCAACGCATTGGCGGCTGGAGGGCCTGTTCTTCTTGACAATTTCACAAGTTCGTTGACTCGATCCGAGATTCAGGCGATAATAATTGATAGATCTGCAATATTTATTGTGGAAATCGGAGATCGAGTGATGAATTTGCTGAATCAGTCAATCCATGACGTGTCGGAGCAGACAGCAGCCACTCGGGGGGTGTCGGAGCACGCCCGTCGGTTGTTGCGGGGTGGAGAGGACCTGGCGGAGTCGTTCGGTCGGGCCTATGCCGCTTTCCTGCGCGAATTGGCGGAGGAGCAGCCGGTCAAGCCCCACGCCTCTCCCCCGGCAGACCCGACGCCTCCCCAGCGGGCCACGTCGGGTTGGGTTCAGGTGGAGAACCCGCAGATCGATCCCGAGGAGGCACGCAAAGCCCGCGAAGCGATCGATCAGGCGTATCGCGAAGCCTTCGGCAAGGACCCCGAATCGGACACCGAGCCGATGCAGTTCAATGATGCGCTGATCAACCGCGTCCTCACCCGCCGCATCCGTGACGCCCTCAAGGCGCAGGGCCTCAAGCAGAAAGACCTGGCGCGGGCGATCGGCATGGATGAGGGGCAGCTTAGCCGCATGCTCCGCAAGCCGGAGCGGGCCAGCGCGATCACCCTCGCCCGCATCGCCACGCACCTGGGGCTGCCCGCGTCGCGGCTGCTCGAAGGGCTCGAAGCCGCCGCCGCGACTTCTTCATCCGCTTCGTCTTCATCCGCCGCCTGAGCGATTTTCCTCGGCCGCTCTTTGAGCCGCATCGTCGGCCAGGTAACGCCGACGCACGAGGTACACCAGCACGCCGCTGAGCACGATCACGCACGAGAGGGCCAGCAGCGCGATGCGCAGCCGCTTCGCCTCGCCGCGGACCATATCCAACTGATCGCTGAACCAGTAACCGACCAGCACGATCAACGGCACGCTGATCAGCGCCGCCAGCCCGTCGTAGGCCAGCAGGCGATGCATGCCCAGCCGAAACAATCCGGCGGTGAAATACATCGGCGCCCGCAACCCCGGGAGGAAGCGTGCGACAAACATCATCTTGCCCCCGTGCCGGTCGTACAGGCTGGCGGCCCGGCTCAGCGTGTCGGGCTTGAGCATCCGCCGCAGCACCGGCAGGGTCGTCACCCGATCGCCGTAGCGCTTGCCGAACCAGTACAGCAGGCAGTCGGACCCGACGATCGCCGTCATCGCCAGCGGGATGGTGATCCGCAGGTCGATCACGCCTTGGTCGCAGAGGTAGCCGGCGATCAGCAGCGGGATGTCTTCGGGCAACGGCAGGCCGATCCCCGTCGCCAACAGGATCAGCGCCAGGCCGAGGTAAGTAAAGGTTTCGAGGAACTCCTGCATGGCAGCGGTATGGGATCGGGCGGATATCTTGCCCCATGATACGTATCCGGCGTTCGGGCGGATCACCGCGTGGCTGAATTCCGTCGTCCCACCTGCCGATAAAGCATCTATGCCGACCCTGTCGATCCAGGCTCGACGCGATGCCCTGCGCCTGCCCGGCGTGCGGCCGGGGGTCTTGTGTGCGTACGACGTGTCGGTCGCGCTCGCGCTCGCGGCGGCGATCACCCTCAGCCTCGCCACCGGCGTCGCGCTATGTGTGCCGCAGGTGTGGATGCTGCCGAACCTGCTACGCGTGGTGGTGTTTCTGTTCGCGGCGTTCGCGGCGCTGGGCATCGCGCGTGTCGGCTGGATGCGTTTTCGCCACGCCCGGCTGCATCCGCTCACCCGGCGCATCGCGCTGGCCCGACACCTCGGGCCACGCTCGGCTTGGGCGGCGGTGCGGTTTGCCCTCGCGTTTGAGCTGGTCTCACTGGTGAGCACCACGCTGACGCAGCGGCTGCCCGTGCTGCGAACGATGCCGCACAAACCGAGCCTGCCACGCGTGTTCGATGAGTCACTCCTGCGGGTCGAAACCATGCTGCATCTGGGCCTGCACCCGACGCGCTGGCTCGCGTCGCTGCCTTGGCCGGGGTTTGCCGCCGAAGCGCTGGACGTGCTGGGCGCGTTCTGGTTGATCGCGGTCGGCCTGATCGTGGCCTACGCGTTGACCTGCTCGCACCACGCGCGGGCCGGGCGCTTCCTCGCGACGCTGCTGGCGGTGTGGGTGCTGTGTCCGCTGGTGGCGGTGGCTTTGCCAACGACCGGGCCGTTCCTCGTGCATCAGAACGTGTTCCCCGCCTCGGGCATGCCGCTGGCGCACGAGATGCAGCAGGCGCGGTTCCACCACTGGGTGATGCACCTTTTCCCGCAGCGCGATGGCGCCATGATCTTCGGCTTCGGATTGATGGGCTTCCCAAGTCTGCCCGCGGCGGCGCTGACGACATGCGTGCTGTTCACGTGGCGGGTGTGGCGGCCGGTGCGGTATCTCACGCTGGCGACGGCGCTCATGATCCTCTTGGGTATTTTAATCGCCGGGTGGACCTACGCCGTGGGCGTCTATGCCGGGGTGCTGCTGGCGGTGCTGGCGTGGCTGGTCGCGGGCGGTTTGCAGCGGCGTTTCGGTCGGCCGACGAAGCTTCGTGATGCGGTGGATTGAGATTGCTTCGCGAAGCGGCAAGCGGAGGATATGGCATGTCGGGCGATTGAATCGGATCATGCGAGCTACGGCCCGCCGGTGGCGAGGACTTGCGCGGCCTGGCGGGCGTCGTCCGAGGCGTCGCCGAGCAGGTAGTAGGTGCGGCCGTTGCGTTCCCAGATCAGCAGGGGTTGGCCGTCGGCGGCCTCGGCGGTGTAGAGCCGGCGGGGGATGAGCTGGAGGTCCGGCGAATGGGGCTTGATCCACAGGCTCATCGATTTGCCGTGGTCGGTCCCTTCCGCGGCTTGATAAACCACGTGGACCGCGTTTTTGCCGGGTAAGCCGCAGACGCCGACGCGCTGGAACGCGTAGCCGAGCACGGACAGGTCCAGCGCGGTGTCGATGCGGCCGGCCTGATCGTTGCCAAGTTGAGCGACAAAGTAGTCGTCGATGGTGCCGGGCAGGGCGGCGACGTTGGCGGGGTTCTGGATCCCCGCGACGAGTTTGTTGACATCGGAGGAGCAGGACTTGTGGCGTCCGGCGAATGCCGCGAGCCGCGCCTCGCCGAGGCCGAAGGCCATCCCGGAGTCGGCGCGGGGCGAGAAGAACACGGCCAACGCGCCGATGAGCAGCACCGCGGCGACCGCGGCGGGCAGCCAGCGGCCGATGCGGGCGAGCACCTGCGGTGATGAGCGGGTGGTTTGAATGGGATCGTCGGCTTCAGTTCCCCCCAGCGCGAAGGAAGGCGAGACGGAGTCGGCGGAGGCTTGCGGGTCGGCGAAACAGAGGGTTTGCAGCGTGTGTTTGAGTTCTTCGGGGCAGCAACAGTCCGGCCGATCCATCACGCGGGCGCACGCCTTGCGCAACTGCTGCTGATGCAGGACGCGGCGGGTGTGCGTCGGGTCCATCGCCATCGCTTCGAGTACGCGAAGGTTCTGCTCCACGTCCAGCTCGCCGTCGGCGAACGCGGGCAGATACTTGCGGACCTCGGATTGACTCATGCCTTCTTTGCTCATGGCTCTGCGACTGCTTTCTCCCAAGCCCCGTAGCGGGTCTGCGTATCGGCTCAATCCTCACCCGCGCGTAATTGTTCCCAAACTCGCGACATTCAGCGAATTAACTGACCTCTTCCATCACGTTGATCCCGTGCTCCGCGGCCAGCTCGGCCAGCTCCGTGCTCAGCAGTGACCGGGCCCGATAAAGCCGGCTCATCACCGTGCCCAACGCCACGCCCAGCACCTCCGCCACCTCGCGGTATTTGAGGCCCTCCACCGCCCACAGCAGCAGCACCTCGCGGTAGTGGTCGGGCAGGTTCTCGATCGCGTGCTTGAGCCGATCATCCACCTGCTCCCAGTCCAGGTGCTCCAGGTCCCAAGCCGGGGGCGGGCTGTCCAATTCGCTCTCGACCGATTGCGGGGCCAGGTCGTCGGCGATGGTCGGCTCGCGCTTGGTTTTGCCGACCTTCGTGTAGAACGTGTTGTGCAGGATCTTGAACAGCCAAGGCCGGACCCCCGCGTCCCGCAGCTCGAAACCCGCTTCGGCCTTGAAGGCCTTGAGGTAGGTCTCCTGCACGAGATCGGCCGCATCATTGGGCTCGCGGGACAGGTGCATCGCCATGCGATACACCGCGTCCATCTCCGCCAACGCTAGCTGTCGAAACGCCTCGCTATCCAAAGCCCAACCCTTCGCTGGTGCGGTCGAACAGCAATTCTACCGCCCCGGCCACCCTTTTATTCCTCCGCCCCCATCTCCCCTCTAGACAGGCCCGCCGATGCAAAGCGGAGCTTCTGCGGGATACCCCTGGCCCGGGAATGTCCCCCGCACCCCTGCACCCTATCACCCCTACACCTCACTACCCCCGCTTCGCCTCTGCGACCACCCGGTACAGGTCCGCCAGCGGGCCGGTGGCGGTTTCCAGCGTCAGCCGGGCGTCCGCGGCCAGGGCGTCGATCTCCGCGGCGGCGACGGCCGCGGCCTCTTCACGCCATACCGCCAGCGGCTGATCGAGCGTCACCACCCGCGTCGGCCAGCGGCCGACCTGGTCGAGCCCGCGGGCGGTGTCGGCACCGGCGTAAGCCAGGCGTTCTCGCCACGCCGACCACTCGGCCACGAGCGCCGGGTCCAGCGGCGTCGGCGTGGTGGGGTGGGTGGGCCAGAGCATCACCGCGAGCCCGATCGCCGCCGCGATCCCCGCCGCGCCCAGCGCGGGCCCGATCCGGGCGAGCACAGAACGCGGTGCCGGCGCGGCCGCCCGCGGCGGCCATCGGGCGCGGAGATTCGCCGCATCGCATTTGAGCAGTTCATCGACTTGCCGGGTCGTGGGTGGGGTGGGGGTGTTTGTCATGGTGCGGTTCCTTCCGCGGCGGCGCGGGCCAGCGTCAGCCGGGGCGGGGCGTCGGATTCTGGTTCGGGGTTCTCGTGGGGTGATTCGCTGCGCATCAGGTGGACGAGGTGCGGGGCCAACGCCTTGCGGGCGCGGTGCAGGCTGACGCGCACGTTCACCGCCGTCATCGCCATCGCTTTGCCGATCTCACGCTGCGACAGCTCCTCGACGTAATGCAGCCACAGCAAGGTCCGCTGCTTGTCGTCGAGCACGGCATCGGCGATCGCCCAGACACGGCTGCGTTCTTCCGCGGCCTGAGCCTCGGCCAGCGGGCCGGGCGATGAATCCGAACCCGCCTCCTCGCGCCAAGGCTCGTGGGGCGTGCGTCGGGCCGGCTTGCGTTGCAGGTCGATCGCCAGGCGCAACGCCAGCGTGAAGAGCCACGGCCGAAAGGCTCGGCGGTCATCGTATTGCTCGATTTTTTCGTACGCGCGGGCCAGCGCCTGCTGGGTCAGGTCTTCCGCATCATGCACGCAGCCGACGCGGCGGCGCAGCAGCATCAGCAGCCGCACGCGGTAGCGCTGGTCCAGCACGGCAAACGCGGCGGGGTCACCGTCCTTGACCCGCCGCGCCAGCGCTTCGTCGCTCGTGGCCGCATCTACCATCGGCACCTCACCACGCCTGACCAAGCCCCAGCCCGCCACATCCGGAGGACCGGGGCCGCATCATCGGCCTCTCATTTTAGATGTCCAGGCGCTGCGGGCGCAGCGCAATCAGTTCCTCGGCGCTCAGACTCAGCGACACCCGCACCGTGTCCTGGCCTTCGGTGTACTGGATCTGCGCGTTCTTGAGCAGCATCGCCAGTTGCTGGGCCTGGGGGTTTTCGGTCCCGGCGAGTTGGACCATCGCGATGCCGCCCTGCGCGAGCTGCGCCACCTGCCGCGCCCGCAACGCATCGACCACCTTCGCTTCCATCAGCATGGTCATGCGCTCGTCGGCGCTGGCGGTCATGGTCAGGCCGTCGATCATCGCGGCGATATTGGATTGCGGCCCGCGCTGGTTGGCCAGTTGCGGTGGGCGTTGGGTGACCGTCACCTGCAGGAACACGGTTCCGGGCAGGGGTTGGGCGGTCAACGCCGCGCGGTCATGCCGTACTTGATCGACCATCGAGCGCACCCGCGGCTCCTGATGCGAGGCGACCAGCATCCACCGCTTGGACTGCGGCTGGGGCAGGATCGAAAGGAAAAGCCGCTTGGCCTTGGGGTCGAAGCGGGCGGCGTCGTCGGAGCGGATGGCGTGGATCAACACGTCGCCGTAGGCTTCGGAGGTGTAATCGGGCGCGGCGATGATCAGGCCTTCCAGGTTGCCGGGGTTCTGGCCCAAATCGATGGCGATGTGCCCATCGCTGCGTTCGAAGCCGGTGCCGAAGAGCACCGCCTCGCCGGTGCCGCGGAGCATGTCGAGGCCGAGCGTCTGGTTGAGCGCTTCGAGCTGGTCCATCGCTTCGGGCCGTTGCAACTCAACCTCCTTGAGCATGGCTTTGCCGAACGCGCTGTCGGCCAGCGCGGGCAGGTTCACCCGCACGACCCACGCGGCGTCGTCGGGCACGAGCGTGGGCGGTGCCTCCGCCTGGGCCAACAGGCGTGTGGAGGGCAGCAGGCTCAGGAGAAGGGCGAAGGTGTGAAGCAGTTGTCGCATGATGAGTATCCTAAGGGGGTGTCACATCTATTTACGCGGCACGGGGCAGGCGTGTTACAGGGGGGCGGGGGCCGGCGGGAGATCCGGGGCTTGATCCAAAGCCGTGGGCTGAGGCTCGACGAAGCCCCGGATACAAAGCCCCCGGCTCGCCCCCGGATTGGCTGGCGGGGGTTGTTATCCTGCCTCCCATGAGTAAGCCACAGGACATCACCATCGGCATCATCGGCGGCAGCGGGCTGGGGGAGAAGCTGGGGCTGGAGGATGGGACCGCGCATGAGATCGACACGCCGTTCGGCAAGCCGTCGTCGCCGATCGTCGAGGCGTCTTGGGGAGGGCGGCGGATCTTGTTGCTGCAGAGGCACGGCGTCGGGCATGTGCTCAACCCCACCGCGGTGCCGTACCGCGCGAACCTATTCGCCCTCAAGCAACTGGGCGTGACGCACGTGCTGGCCAGCGGCGCGACGGGGTCGCTGCGGGAGGACATGATGCCGGGCGATCTGGTGCTGGTCGATCAGGTGATCGACAAGACCTACCGCCGGGCGAACACGTTCTACGAGCGGGCGGCGGTTCACGTGGAGTTTTCCGAACCGATGTGTCCGGTGATGCGCAAGTGGCTCGCGGCCGCGGCCGGGACGCTCGACGGGCAGGTGCGGGTGCATCACGCGGGGACGTACGTGTGCATGGAGGGCCCGGCGTTCTCGACCAGGGCCGAGTCGAACATGCATCGGGGGTGGGGCGGCGACCTGATCGGCATGACCGCGATGCCCGAAGCGAGGCTGGCCCGCGAGGCGGAGATCGCCTACGCGCTGATCGCGATGCCCACGGATTACGACTGCTGGCGGCCGCACCCGCAAGGCGTCTCGCAGCACGAGCTGCTCAAGGAGATCATCGGCAACCTGCAACGCGCGACGGAGGCGAACCTGCAACTGATGAAGGCGGCGCTGGCGGACGTGTCGCTCCTCGAAGCCGAACCCAGCCCCGCCCACACCGCGCTGGCGCTGGGCATCTGGTCGGACAAGACGAAGATCGACCCGGACGAGGTGGAGCGGCTGCGGCCGTTGTGGGGGCAATATTTTTCATCCACAGATTGACACAGAAAGACACAGATCAAGAAAACAAGACAGGTAACCACAGATTTCGCAGATGGCCCAGATTGATAAAAGGTTTTATCTGAGAAATCTGCGCAATCTGTGGTTAAAAATGTCTGATCTGTGTCTTTCTGTGTCAATCTGTGGATAACCAAGTCCGTACTTCGTTTCGTGGTTGGAATGAGTAAGCTGTCGCGATGTCCGACCAATGGCTCTGGTATCTGTTGCTGATCCCCGCGGGGCTGGTGGCGGGGGTGGTGAACACGATCGCGGGGGGCGGGTCGTTTCTGACGCTGCCGGCGTTGATGTTGTGCGGGCTTTCGCCGCAGGTCGCCAACGGGACCAACCGCATCTCGATCCTGGTGCAGGGCGCGTTGGGCACCGAGATCTACCGCCGCCAGAGCATGCTGGATGGCGCGGCGATCAAGCGGCTGATGCCGCCGATGCTGCTGGGCACGGTGGGGGGGGCTTATCTGGCGGTGGTGATGTCGCCGGAGGCATTTCGTGCGGCGTTCGGCGGGCTGTTTCTGGCGATGGCGGTGGTGATGGTGCTGCGGGCGAAAGCAATGCTCTCGACGCACGTGCGGCCGCGCGGCCCGGGTTGGCTGGAAGCGGCGGTGACGCTGGGGCTGGGGGTGTACGCGGGGTTCATCCAGGCGGGGGTGGGTTTGCTGATCCTGATCCTGATGCCCATGGTCAGCGGGCTGGACTTAAAAAGAGCCAACGGGGTGAAGTTGGCGCTGGTGACCACGGTGCAGGTCGTCGCGCTGGGCGTGTTCATCTGGCAGGATCAGGTGGACTGGCTGGCGGGGATCACGCTGACAATCGGCAACGCGCTGGGCGCGCCGATCGGTGCGCGGCTGGCCTTGCGCAAGGGGCAGGGGCTGATCTTCGGGTTTGTGGTGGTGGTGATGGTGGCGACGGGGGTGAAGCTGTTGGTGTGGTGAGGGGGTGGGGGTTGGTTTGGGGGACATGCCGACTGAAGTCGGCACGCCTCGTAGGATTTTCCGATCCCCGATCCCCGATCCCTTACGTCTTGGGTCCTTCGCCGCGGGCCTTCTGGTCGGCCAGTTCCTTGCGGTTGATGGGGGTTTCGCGGGGGAAGTCGAAGGCGAGGCGGACCTTGTCGCCGTGGATCTCGACGACGCGGATGAGTCCGAGGGGGTGCTTGGGGTCGCCGATGACCACTTCTTCACCGACGCGTCGGGTGAGCGCGAGCATGGGGGTCTCCGTCCGTGGCGGCTTGGGGCCGGGTCCGTTGAGCAACCTTCAGTTTAGCCGCAGCGAGGTCCGATGCTTCGCGGCGATTTGCAATGGCTGGGGCTGCGGGGTGGGTCGGCCGCGTCCCTAGGCCACCTGCTCGACGGCGGTGACTTCGGGGATTTTTTCTTTGAGGTTGCGTTCGATGCCCATCTGCAGGGTCATCTGGCTGGAGGGGCAGCCGACACAGGCGCCGTGCAGGCGGACGCGGACGATGCCCTGGTCGGTGACTTCGACCAACTCGAGGTCGCCGCCGTCGTCCTGGACGGCGGGGCGGATGCGTTCGATGATCTCGGCCACCCTGGCGTGGACGGACGGTTTGGGTGCGGGGGTCGAGGTGGTGGCCGAATCGGGCATAATCAGGGTCTCGGACGGAAGGTCGGCATATCATAGGCCGGGGAGGGTCGGGGAACAATTCGGCGGGGGCGGGTTTGACTTGG
>CAZTLX010000170.1:0-9861 GCA_964614575.1 uncultured Phycisphaeraceae bacterium
GTACTGCACTACCACTCCCCTAGGTATTTACCCTACCCCTCCCCCTATTGCAACTTAGTCTCATTACAATTTGCGCACATGAGATTTAGTCTCATTCTAACCTTGTCGCTCCACTTTATCCACATCTTCTCCGCGAACAAATATCGAATTGACCCGCGTTTGCCCTAGCCTCGCGTATCCATTGGCCTTGGCCTCATGGTAGATGGTGTGTGCGTTGTGCTGGATCACCCATGTTTGATCGACCCGCAGGCCCAGCAGCCATGAAGGTATGCCGCCTATGTCATCGGTGGTATGTGGGCAGCATGTGTCCATGTGCTCAACCATGAGGACCATTGGCCTGGTGCGCCGCAATAGCGCCCGCATTATGCCGAGTTCTTCCCCGTCCACGTCAACCACACATAGCAACGGCTCGGGGTCGATGACGCTCATGGCGTCCCTGTCAAATCGCCCACGTATGATTGCATTGGGGTATATGTCCCGCAGGCTGGCCAGTGATGCGGGGTTGGCCTCAAACAGCACGCACGGCAGCCCTCTCTCGTAGAAGTGGTGTATCGTCAGCGGCAGGCCATGCCCATTGCCCGCGCCTATCTCTACACACTGGCCCTGATCGCCAAGCCTTGCGGTGATAGCAGCAAGAATACCCTGCTCGCCAAACTGCCAGCCAGAGGCGCGCGATCGAAGCCACTCAAACTCGGGCGAGTCCGGGGTAAACGACGTGATAGGCGGCGTCTTGTTGCTCATGCCTGATCTTCGGCCCTTGTCTTGCGCCCGTGGCACCACTTGCACAGCGGCTGCAAATTGTCCGGGTCATACTTCGCACCGCCTTGTGCAAGCGGAGTAATGTGGTCGATGTGTATCTGGCTCGGATCGCTCACGTACTTGCGGCACGCGGTACACCTAAGCCAGCGCTCGGGGTTGCTCGATATCGTGGCCGACCGGAACGCAACCCATCGAGCATCATAGCCGCGCGCCGATGGTGAAGGTCTGCTTTCTGGCAACCGCTTCTTTCGCGCTGGCCTGAATGTGGGCGCTTTATACGGCATTGGTCGTCAGCTCCACCCTGAAGTCTCCCTGTGCGTGCAGGATCGCGTCCTCAGCATCGTCCGGGTCTTGCCACAAGTCCCATCGGTGGCCCGAGCCGAGCACGTTGGCCGTCTCTGCCGCGCTTAGGTCAACGGTCGTGTACCCGTCGCCGCTCACAACGTCCGCGCCCTCAAGCTGCCATATCGCCTGCTTGGTCTGGCTGGCAGTTTGACGCCACACCGTAAACCTCATCGTCTCGCCGGTCAGGTTGAGTCCCGAGTGTACGATTGTGATTGTGCGTCCCTCGTTTTGCCCGACGCGGATCGTCCCGGCGTCGAGGTAGGACTGCTGGCCGGGGTTGAAGCTCACTACCGCAAGGGTCGGCACGTTGATCGGCACCCCCGTCGTCTGCCCCGTGTTGTCGAACTCCTGCGGGCTGTCTATCGAGTCGGAGGGCAGCGTCGCACGGCGGCGGCCAACGATCAGTAGCACAGTCCCGTCTGCGATTGCCGCGGGAGTCGTCTCGTACATCCCGCGCTGCACCGTCAGTTCATCGCCCACCACGGCCGTGACGCGCAACAACTCCGCCGAGCCGACGGGCCGCACGAGGTCGCCCGGGCTGAACCTGCTGGCGTTCGTCACTAGGATTGTGGTCGTTGCGTTATCTACCGAGCCGTCGATCGTGTCGATTGCTGTGACGCCGGTCACCCCTGCGATCAATAGGCCCACGTTGGCCTCATTGATCTCATCAAGCCGTGAGGAGAGCGGCGTGTCCACCCCCGGCCCCTGCACCAGCTCTGCCCCGACCGCCCCCACCGCGATCGGCTCAGCGATCACTCGAAGGTCCGTATCCTCCCCGTAAATCGCAACCGTCACCCCGTCCGTCGAAAACACCGCGTCGGGCAGGTCGAGCCGGTAGCGCCCGCCGCCGATCTCAAACACGCCGCCGTCGGCGTGCGCGTCGGTGATGGCGGCCAGGTCATCAAGAGTGATCTGCGCGGCCGTGACTTTGGGCTTGACATAGTAGATGTCAGGCAGCGTCGCGTCGTCCAGCCCCGTCACGGGCAGGCCCAGGTCATCCACGACGCTGATCGTGATCGTCACATCCGTCGCATTGTGCGCGTAGCGGCTCATACACCACCTCCCATAATTGCCCTGCGGCGGGCGAGCAGGCCGGAGCCTTGCGTCGCGCGGTAGATGGCCATCGCCTCGGCGTCGCTGGGCGCCGCATGTATGATGGCCGACCAACCCACGCGGCCGATTAAGCTGCGCGATGGAAAATTAGTTCGCCCGCCAACGCCGACGGAATGGTTGCCGACGCTGTGGCTGTACCCGACGCCCGGAACGGCGATGGGTTGACCGTTGACCCAGACGCGGCCGACAAAGCTGGTCGAAATCCCCGAGACGATGACCATGGTCTCCGCAAGCGGCGCGGCACCGGCCGCCGTAACATTCTGAGCAAATGCAGTCCCGCCGCGAAACCACGTCAAACTAACCTCGCCGCTCGGCCCGACCATCAGCATTAATCGGTTGCTGCTGTCTGTCTGCGTGCAGATCACGATCCCCTGATTGGCGTTGTACGCGGAGACCCGCACGACGCTCGCCACAAACGCATCCGATAGGGACCAGTTGACCGGCGATGTGCCTGTATACGTCGCTCGATCGCTCGCTCCATCCGCACACTCAATAGAGTTTCCGCTCGTGTTCGTGCGCGCGAGCGGGTCGGCCGAAACGGCATTATTTTGCAGCGTTGCGTTGCGAGCCCCGACGGCATCGATCATCGCGCCGCCGCTGACGCGCTCATAGGCGGCGACCAGATTCGCGCCGTAGCGCCGCTTTGCCCACTTTGTGAGGATGGTGTCGCCCATCAGCCCGGCACCTCCGGCAACTCGATCGACTCATCATCCGCCGCCGCATCGAGCACACTCATCTGCTCATCGAGCCAGGCCGACAGCTCCGCCCGGCGCGCGTTGACCGCCTCGCGCCGGGCCAGCTTCGCGCGGGCGGCGACCACATCCGCCTCATCAATCAGAGCGCGGGTCAAGGCCCGCGCGATCAGGCGGTCGGCGTCGTCCTGCACAAACGGCACGGCCTGCAAAGCGACCGCCGCCGCCAGCAGTTGCCGGTGGTCGCTGCCGGGCGCGAGGTCCAGCGTGTCCGAGTCGCCCGCGCTCAACACCTGCCGGATCGCAGAGCGCAGCCCCAGCAGTTGCTGCTGCTCGGCCGTGGGCGCGGCTAGGTCGATCGCCTCAACCGCCGGCTGCGTCAACGCCAGCCACCGCTCAAGCCGCTCACGCAAACCGGTCTCGGCAAGCCAAGCCCGCACGCGGTTGGCTGTGACCGCCGCGAAGCTGGCCGCGTTGTAAAGCCCGACGATCGCGGCGTCATCAGCCTCGGGGTGCAGTTTGATCAGACTAACGATGTATTGGCTCATAGCTTGGTCACCTCCGCTGTCGCCCTAATCTGCTTCATAGCCGCCTCGATGCCGCCATACCACGCGCCGCGCGGCCGCTCGCGTTCGCGGACGATCAGCGCGTCAACGTCAACCCCGTGGTTGAGCCTGTCGCGCGTTTGCGTATTGGTCGGGTCAAGGCCGGGGTACGGCACACTGGGCGAACCCATCAGCATATATCCGTGGCCCGCGCTGGATACGTGCGCGAATACGGCGTTGCCCCTGAGCGTTGTCTTGACGCGCAACTGGAACGCGGGCGCGGTGGTCGATGATTCGCGGTTGGCCACGATGTTGCCCTCGATCAACAGGTGCTGCGTCGTGTCCGCGTTGATCCCCCAGCCTACCCGAGCGCCCGGGTGGCGGTCGTCGGCGTTCAATACGATGTTGTGCAGGGCGTAGCTGTTGGGCCTGTTGAGCGTGATCGCTACGGGGTTGAGGTAGAACAGATTGCGTTCGCACTGGATCACGCCGTTGGGCCGGATGGCTTGGCCCCCGCCGTTGCTGATTAGGCAGTCGGCAAACTTCGCAATGCCGCCGTGTATGTAGGCGTTGGGGTTGAAATTGAGCGATGCCCCCATGCCGTGACCGTTGCTGTCAAGGACCGACTCAAATATCTTGACCGAGCTTCTGTCGCCCGTCACGTACAACCCGCCGCCGCTTGGCTGCGAATCGCAGGCAATGCAGCGGTTGATGGTCACGCCACTGTCGCGGATGGTGAACATGTAGCCGGAGAAGCCTTTCGTTGACGCCACGTCTTCGATCAGCCCGCCTGTGATGCCCACGGCCCGCACGCCGAGCGATTCCACGCCCACGACCTGCGAGCTGTCGGCCATGATTACAAACCCGTTCACCCTGCGGCGCGGATGGCCTACGGCGCTGCGGATCTGCTGGCCCGGCTTGAGCGTGATGTTGCCCGTGCGGTCTTCCGTCAGCACAATGTCGCCCTCGCGCGGGCCTCGCGCCAGCCAGCCCGTAGTCGGCGGCACGGGTTCCGGCTCAGGGTCTGGCCCCGGTTCCGGTTCAACCGGCGGTGCTTGCTCGAGCGCCGACACCCGCTTATCCAGTGCCATGATCTGCTTCTCGGCGTCGGCGGCAATGTGCTGAATCACCTCGCCGAGTTTGTCGATGTGCGCCCGGATGCTTGGGTGGTCGTGTGCGCCGTCCATTGCTAATTTCCTTGTAGCCGGTATATCCACCAGACCGCAAAATACAACACCGCCGCCATCGACCCAAAGATGATGATGTATCCTGTGATGCGTTCGAGCTTGTCAAGCCGTGTCCGTTTCATTTTAGCTGCTCGATCTTCGTTGATATCACGGCGACTTTCGTGGCGATGTCGGCTACCTGCGTGTTGATCGTGGACAACTGCTTGCTCTGGCTGTTCTGCGAGTCCACGATCAGCCGCGTAATCTCGGCCCGCAACTCCAACTGGCGGGCAAGGTGCTGGTCCTGCGTGACCTTCGCGCCGCTTAGCCGGTCGATGGTGTTGAGCGTGATATCGCTAGCCTGAGAATTGTACGCCAGCAGACTCACGGTTACCCACGTCGCCCACGGGATCATGGCGACCGTGATGAAGACGGTTGACACGGCCCACAGGACGCTTGCGATCTTCATGAGCCGGTTAAACTTCGCTTCGGATATCGACATTGGCCGTCCCCTGGTTGAGTAGCTTTTCAAGTTCATCCACAACGTCTTGCTCGTTTTTTGCCCGAGCGATGGCAATGGCGGAGAGAATCGCGGCCCGCGCTTTCTCCTCGAACGCTTTCGCTTTCTCTTGGCCCGCTTTGTAGGCCTCATCCCACACCATGTCCGTCTCTTCGGGCGTCTTGTCGCCACGCCGACGGACAAAGTAGCCCGCGAGCAAGCCCACGATCGTTCCGCCCGGAACAGCGCCCAGCAGGGCCGAACCCTCGCCGAGCAGGAAATCAAAGCTACCGTAGAGGATGCCGTCGTAGATGCCGACGATTTCAGCGCTTGATTCGCCAGCCAGTTGCCATTGCTTGGCTTGCGCCTCGACCTGAATCTTCCAGTCCTTGTACGCCCTGACGCCGCGCGTGTGCGTGACTTTCTCACCCGGCTCAATCCCGACGATGCCGGTGTCGGGCGGCTCGAATGTTTTCAGGATGTGCCCGAAAGAGAACCCGCAACCCGCGAGCAGCATGGCGCACAAGGCCCACGCACCGATGCCCGCGAAGATGCCCGTCTTGACTCGCTCTGACATGCCTAAGCTCCGTGGGGTGTGTACGAACAACGTACAACTTACACCGATGGCGGGGCTATGGCAAGAGTCTTTAGCGCGTCCGGCATCTCGCGGACGCGCAGGTCGGCGGGCCACTCGGCGGCCTAGATTTCTAAACCAACTCCCACGCCAACACTTTTGCGTCATCTCTCATGCCCCGGATGACTCCCACTGCCGCCGCTCGGTCATCGCGATCCACGATAACACTCCGTTCGCCCGGCTGGTTGTGTCCACAGCAACAGCCAAACGTCCAGATACCTTTCCGCCAGAGTGCCTCGATGACCGGGGCTATGCACGCATCCACGCACACTGACTTTGTGGGGAACGCCGGGCCATGATTGACCGGGTAGAGGATGACCTCTGGATCGACCTGATCGGGCTGCGGGTTGTTGTAGCTCACACACCGGCATGGCTTGCTCATTCTTCGCCTGCTTTCTGTTGGGCCGCGCGCAGGGCGGCAAGCTCGCGCTCCATCCGTTGATCGCACATCTGCTGTCCAGCCTCAATGGCGCGCTCCACTATCGCCCGCAGTGAAGGGTCGTGATTATTGCGGCACAGCCAATCAACCGTTGCGGTGTTATTAGATTTGTCCATAACTAAATCCCTTTCGCCGCTCAGCGGCAACGTTGTTAACCCGCAAGGCTTGTTTTTGATGCAAGGCGAGCCAGTATGTCAGGGTAATATTCTCGCTCCCACTCGCGCCGCCCGTGACTCGCGCCGCTTTTGCCGCCGATGCCGTGCGTCCGTAGGTGTCGCCGCTCATACCTGCCGCCGCCCAGCATTGCGTATGCGGGGTGCATGGGCAGGTTGTTTTGCGCGGCCCATGCAAAAATGTGTTCGCAGCGCCAGTACGCCAGCGGGCGACAACTGCGGCGCGTTGCAACGCCGGAAACTCCGATGCTCATCTGGCGAACGGCAGACTCATCCGCGCGGAGTCCCGTAATACGTCGATCGCCAAACTCCATGTCAACCGCACGCCAGTGCTCTCCGCGCGAGCAATCCTCGTAGTTGAATGTCTGCTCGTAGTATTCAAGCGGCCACTTCGCCAACGCGGAGTCGCGGACAGATTCGCAGCACGGGTTGTCGCGCCCGCGCATCCTCACCCAAACGACCGGCAGATCAACGCCCGACCGAATCAGCGCGTCCAGCAGGACGACAGAATCCTTGCCCCATGAGCAGCCTACGTAACACCGCCCACACGCGGCGAACTGTTGAATCGCACAGATCGAGCCGTCCATGAGGCCGTCCGGCACTCGCACAATGCGGTCGGCCTCCTCGTGCTCACCCCATAGGGCCAGGTCCGCCGCAGTATGTCGGTGGCTTGGAATCAGCACGGCTTCACCACCTCGCAGGCGTGGCTTTTGTCGTGATATGGGCCGCATGGCCGATCAAAATCGAGACGTGATCCGCATAGATTGTCTGGCAGCCAGTCGCCGATCGGGAGTGGCCGCATTAGCACGGCGCCATCCTCGGACGGAGCGAACCAGGACCAGTCGTCGTCAATGGGATCGACCTCCCACCTTTCCACCTCCCCGTACCCATGCGCGACTTTTGAGCCGACGCAACCAATCTTTTTCAGCCGGTGACGCAGACGCGCGGCGGGAGAACCCGAACCACGTTTCCTAACATCGTTCCGCCCCCGAGAGCTGTCATGCTCGGCCACCGCGAACCAAACGATGCGGTCAACAAGGCGGCACCGCAGGGGCAGCAGGCACGACTTGTTCGGACCCGAAGACGTGTTTAGTTTTTTTCTCTCCGCGATCAGCGATGAATCCACAACCATCGGCCTTGCAAACTTCTGTGTGTATTCGGAGTCCGGCGTTGGGATGATCGGTGAACTGCATCGGGGAATAAGCCACCCGCCCACCATGTCACGCGCGATCGGGATGGGCACGCAGTTGTACCCGCCGAACGATCGGTGCATGTGCCGATGACCCCCGCTGGTCTCTTTGATCCTCGGCATGTGACGCAACATGTAAAACTCCAGCAGGCCGTCAAGCATGGGGGGTTCGCCAGCAAGTGGCGAGCATAACCACGCTGTAACCTTTACTGGTTGCCGTCTTCGCGCGCTCATGCGAACACCCCTTGCACCCACGCCGCGATTTCGGCCTTGTGGTTATCAATGTGGTCCTCGTAGGCGGCAATGAGGTCCGGGACATCGAGGCTCTCGCTGATGTGCATGGACAAGTCAAACTGGCCGTGGCCTCGCGCGGCTTGACCTCCGATAGTTCCGTCCCAGTGGCACAAAGCGTGCAGCATCGCGCCCGCCTCAAGTTCTGTCGGACGGCGAAGGCGAATCCGACAGAAAAACACCGCGCCCGGAATCACCTGTTCGCCGCTGAATATCATCAGGTTTGACGTGTCCTCCGGCTTCGTCTCAACGCGAACATATTTCGATGCCTCGCCGCGCGTGTACTGGTAGGGGCTGATGAAATCGCCCGACGAACGAAGCGTTGGCAGATCGTCGGACCACTCGGGAAACATGGACGCAATGCGCCCTGCATTCTCGCGGCAGGCCATCACGCCGCGACCAACCCTGACGCGACCGGGGATTATCTGGTCGGGAGTACACCCTCCCAACACGCCAAGCAGCGGGCACAGCGACTTGGCCAGGTCGTAACCTTTCAGGTCGGCATCGCGAGTGCTTTTGCTCACAGAACCGCCGTTGATGAGGAAGTTTGCCGAGGCCGTGTTGAGAGAGGCGTCCATCTCACAGCGGGCGATCATCCAAAGATATCCAGAGGCGCGTAGCGCTCTGTGTCGTATCGCGTTGCCCGTCAGTACTGGGACGCTGTATAGCGTGCCATTGCTCACCACCGGCTCGCGCATGAGCACCGCCTCGTTACCTTCCGATCCACTCATGTGCGTGATTGGCGACAGAGCTTCCATCATCAGCATCACCGTCATGTCATTTAGCATTGTTCACCTCTTTCATCTTCTGCCACTCTGCGCGTGCGTGGACCACAACGATCGTGGCGTGTCGGGTTATGTAGGCAGCCCACCCTCGGTTCCACTCGCCGTCCGCCTCGGCAACCACCGCGATGAGGTTTGCCAGTTGCTCGGACACAGCCGCCCTGCCCGGTTCGGCACCGACATGATCGAGCGCCGCAGCGATCAATCCATCGCCGCCTTCCGGGCGTTTGGTTGATGCGGACTTGAGGCCGCTTCCGATCTTTTCCCACAGCGTCTTGCGGTCGAAGCTCTCGCTAAACAGCCTTGCCATGCAGATCGCAAGCTCAACCGCCTGCACCTTCATCCCATAGGGATCGTGCCTCTCCTCGCCTAGAGGATCGGCCAAGCCCGCCAGTTTCCGCCTGAACATCTCTTTGCTCAATGTCGCTTGCATAATGCTCCTTTGCCTTGTCTTTCGGCATTGCTAAATATGCGGCCAGCCGCCCCAATGGCGTAGGCTGAACCCGCTCCCATTCTCTCACGATTGACTCCCAGTCCGTCCAGTATTCGGCGACCCGCGCAACCATCATCACGCCAACCGGATCGGCCAGACACACCTTGCCCGCCGCAGCGCTGATGCGGTCGGCCGCATTAAGCGCAGACACTAAATCTGGCGCGGCATAGCGGACTGTCTCGCCCTCGATGCAGACTGCGGCCGCACGATCAGAATGCACTACCGGCGTGCGATACAGCAGGTGCTTTTGCCCGCTGGTTGCAATGGCGATTGCGTAAGGCGTCTGCGGTGGATTAACACACCACGACCGGATCAGGTCAAGGTCCGCTTTGCTTGCCGGTGTCATCGCGCCGCGAGAAACACACCACGAGTACGTCCTGGTCTTCTGCGGCTTATCTCGCCCGGCCATAATGCGGCGCTCATCCATCGCCGACTCGCAGCCCGCACAGCGGTACAGCCCCGATGGGTTGGCAAGCGATGGCCAGTCGCTCCACGTCTTTTTCACGTCGGCCGGATAGCGATCACTGCAAGGTTGTCCGCAGTAGAGGCATCGCTCGGAACCTTCGTCACAATTTATGATCCACGTTGCTTGCATGTTACGCACACCCCCCGCTCATAGTCCCGCAATTCGGGCAGGGCTTGCACCCGCCCGCAGATAGCAGTTCTCCGCAATCCGCACACGGCAGCGCATCGCCGACCATTGGCCGCGCCACCGGGTTGACGGGCGACGGGACCGCCACC
>CAZTLX010000171.1:0-9851 GCA_964614575.1 uncultured Phycisphaeraceae bacterium
TGAACCCTAAAACCCTCTACTTCTGAATGTGCGGAAGACAGGGGGGATTACAGTTCCCCACTCTCTACTCTCTACTCTCTACTTACTCCACCTCCCATCACGCCGCGTCGCTCTGGAGCGACTTGGGGAACGCGGGGGCGTCGGCGGATTCGGTCCAGTCCTCGGCCCCGTCGATCTCCAGGGTCATCGCGGCGGTCTTGCGGTAGCCGAGCTTGCGGATGACTTCGAGGACCTCGGTCCAGGTCGGGTAGGGGCGTTTGTTGACGCGTTTGTAGGCGTCGATGGCCTTGATGAACAGGAACTGCTCGGGGGTCATCTCGCCTTCTTCGGCGGCCTTCATAAAATCGGAGCGTCGGCGGCCGGGCCCGCGACGGCGCTCGAGGCCGGTGCCCGGCGGGCGGACATCGATCACGTTGTGACGGCGATCCGGGCCCTGGCGTTTGCCGCCGGGCGCGTCGCCGTGCAGTAGCTCAAAGGAATCGGGTTCGTGTCGGTCGGCCATGTTCCACTCCTGTTGCCCGAGAGCGCCCGGGCGGCAGCGACACGGCCGGGCACACTCAGTCTTCGTCGTCCTCGAAGAGCTCGTCGTCTTCGTCGTCGTCTAAGTAATCGTCGTCCTCGTCGTCGAGGTAATCGTCGTCGTCATCCTCTAACTCATCTTCTTCATCGTCCAAAAAGTCGTCGTCCTCAAATTCCTCCTCCTCCGCGGCTAAAACAGGATCGGCGGCACCGAAACGGGCCCACGGATCACCGGCCTCAAACCACAACGAAGTGCGCGATTGATCGAACGAATCCATGGTGTATCTCCCTGACTTTTCACCCAAACCTGTCGGACCATCGAGCGGGCCCGCAATTGCCCGCTCGACAACGGCGGTTACACTAACGCGGGTCGCGGCCTTGTCAATGCTTGACGGGCATAATCCGCGTCATTTTCGGACCCCGCACCGGCCGTCGAACCGTCCCCGACGCCCGACCCGAGTCCCCTTGCCGCACGGCCCGAGGTTGCCGACCGGCGACCGGAGCCACGGCTTGAACGATACCGATTCTCAACCCCGCTGGCACTTCGCCGCCGCCGTCGCCGGATGGCTGTTGCCCGGCCTCGGCCACCTGCTGCTGGGCCAGCGCGGGCGCGGCCTGGTCATCGCCGGCGCGATTCTCGGACTCTGGACCGCCGGGCTGCTCATCGGCGGCATCTCCGTCATCGAGCGACGCTCGGAGTCCGGCGAGTTTCGGCCGTGGTTCATCGGGCAGGTCGTCATCGCCCCCAGCCTCGCCGTCGATTATTACCACGACAGCCTCCGACGCCGGCACCGCTCGAACTACAACTCCCTCGCCCTCCCCGAGCCCGGCCAGGACCCGCTGCCCTACGTCCCCGCCTTCGGCCGGGCCCACGAACTGGGCACGCTCTACACCTCGCTCGCGGGTCTGCTGAATCTGCTGGCGATCCTGCACGTCGCCTACCACGAACCGACGTCCCCCCGCCCCGTGGGCGCAAACCCCGACCCCGCCGGTAACGCGCCTTAACCCACTCCTTCCCTACCATCGCCCCATCCGCCATCCCCCCACCCCCATGTCCGCCCTCCTCGCCTACCGACCATTCCTTGAGCCGTTGCCCGTCGATGATTACTGGCTCTGGCTGCTGATCCCGCTGGTCGTGGTCATCTGCCTGATCTACAAGACGGTCAAGAACGATGACCTGCGGAAACTGCCCCGGCAGACCCTGAACCTCTCGGCTCAGGTGCTCATTTTCATGGCCCTCGCCGCGGCCGGTCTCTGGCTCGCCACCCAACTGCTCTGATCCCTCTCCCCACCAAGCCCGCCCATGCGCAGCGCAGCGGAGCTTGGGCGGGATATCCGCGTCCAACCGTTATGCCCAGGCCCACCCCTGCGGTACACTGCCCCTGCCCATGAAAACGCTGCTCTCCCAACTCCTCGATGGCCGACCCTTGACCCGGGAGCAGGCCATCGAAGCGTTCGAGGCGATCATGTCCGGCCAGGCGGCCCCCACGCAGACCGCGGCCCTGCTGGCCCTGATCGCGCAGCGCGGGGCGACGGTCGAAGAACTCACCGGTGCGGCGCAGGTCATGCGCGCGAAGGTCACGAGAGTCGAGGTGCCCGCCGGCCTCACCGCGATCGATACCTGCGGCACGGGGGGAGACCACGCGGGCACGTTCAATATCTCCACCGCCGCCGCCCTTGTCGCCGCCGCCGTCGGTCGGCCCCAGGACGTGTGCGTCGCGAAGCACGGCAACCGCTCGGTCACCAGCAACTCCGGCAGCTCCCAGGTGCTCGAGGAGCTGGGCGTCAAGCTGGCCGTGTCCCCCGACACCATGACGCGTTGCCTCGACGAGGCGGGCATCTGCTTCTGCTTTGCGCCCCGCCACCACCCCGCGATGAAGCACGCCGGGCCGGTCCGCGCGGAACTCGGCTTCCGCACCATCTTCAACGTGCTCGGCCCGCTGACCAACCCCGCCGGCGCCAAGCGCCAGGTCGTCGGCGTCTTCCACAAGGACCTGTGCAAGCTGCTGGCCAAGGTGCTCGATCATCTCGGTGCCGAGCACGCGATGGTGGTCCACGGCCTGATGCCCACCGGCAAGGGCGACCACCTCGCCGGGCTCGATGAGCTTTCCACCTGCGGCCCCAGCCACGTGACCGAACTGCACGGCGAAAAACTGACCTCCATGCAGATCGAGCCGGGCGACCTGAACCTCACGCTGGGGCACCCCTCGTCGTTGCACGCCGACAGCCCCCAGCACAGCGCCAGGATCATCCGCTCGGTGCTGGCGGGAGATCACGGCCCGGCCCGCGACATCGTCGCCCTCAACGCCTCCGCCGCCCTCGTCGTCGCCGACCTGGCCAAAGACCTCTTGGCCGGGCTTTCCCTGGCTCAGGAAGCATTGGACAACGGCACCGCGGCCAAGACGCTCGATACATTGGCACGATTGACGCAGGAAGATAGCACTACCTGAACCCGAGCCCGCGTGATGGGCGGGCGAGCGAACGCGTGCGACTTGTGCGTGCGATAATAGCCCGCCGACAACGTCGGCGCGGCCGACCACGGGGAATGACCATGCCTGAAGCAACAAATCAGAGTCTTCTGCGGAATGTCGGACTCATCTGTATCGCATCCGCTCTCGGTGTTTTGGGGTGGTATCTGATCTATCTCCTGCTCCAGACCACGGCCTATTGGATCGCGCCCGCATTGCACGGGCTGATCGTCGGGCTCACGGTCAAACGCTTCGGACGCGAGGTGGAAACCTCGACCAAATTGATCGCAGCGATCGGAAGCGCAATCGGCTGTTGGCTCGCTTACTCCCTGCTATACGTCACCGTCATCAGGTTTGTGGATTCGAGTTATTCGCCGACCATCCCGGATGGCATGCGAGACTTTTTCAATTGGCAGACAATGGTTTTGATGACGGTGGTTGGTGCGATCATCGCTTGGTCTTTGTCGCATCAGGAGCATGGCCCGCCGACCACGTCGGCGAGGTAAGACGCAAGCGGGGGCATTCATGCCGGTTTATCACTTCACCTTCCATGCGTTCGGCACATGGCTGCCGGATCATGGTCGGGGTTACACCCGCCGCGGCGCGCAGGTGCTGCCACCGGACCCCGCGATGGCCGAGCGTTACCGCGCCAATATGTCACAACCGCCGGTGCGATTTACGCCGGACATCCAAGGCGCGATGATCGAGGAATTGCACGTCGCGTGCGAAGCGCAGGGCTACAAGCTGCATTCAGTCGGCACCGACGACACGCACCTGCACCTCGTGGTGGCCTGGGAATCGCAGCGCGGTTGGAAACGGGTGCGCTCGGGGATTCAATCGTCACTCACGCGTCGGCTGAATCGAGATTATGGCAAACGGGCGTGGTTCGTCGCCAACCCGAGCCGCAAGCGGGTACGTGATCGCGAGCATCTTGATTATCTAGTTGACAGGTACCACCCCTCGCATCGCGGGTGGAAATGGAATCGTGCGCTTGGTTTGTATCGTTAAGCCCCGCGCCGACGTTGTCGGCGGGCTACTTGACTTCCATAGCCCGCCCGCAACGCGGGCGCGGGTGTGATGCATCCTTTACAATCCCGCGATGCGCGGGGCTGCACCCTATAACCTGGCGATCGAGACGGCTTCGCGTCGCGGCGTGATCGCGCTGGGGCGAGGCGATCGGTTGCTTGAGGCCGCCGAGCTGCCGGTCAAGCGGCGACACAATATCGAGCTGATCCCCGCCATCGCGTCGCTGTGTGAAAAACACGGCGTGGCTCCGGCGCAGCTCGGCGAGGTCTATGTCTCGCTCGGGCCCGGCTCGTTCACCGGGCTTCGCATCGCGCTGGCGACGGTGAAAATGCTGGCGCTGGCGCACGGCTGTCGCGTCGTGGGCGTGCCGACGCTGGAGGCCTTGTGCCGGGAGCACCCCGAGGCGATGGTGTGCCTGAACGTGAAGCGCGGCAGCGCGTGGTCGGCCGGGCCGGGGCACGAACCGGCGCTGCGTTCGCTCGAAGAAATCGAGGCGGCGGGCCTGCCGATCGTCAGCGAAGCGATCGAGGGCGCGGCCGCGCCGCGGTTCAACGTCGAACAGGTCTGGGCGCTTGGCCGGGTCCGGGCGAAAACCGGTGCCCGCGACGAACCGGCTACACTGTCGCCCCGGTACATCCGCGAACCCGAGGCGGTGACGCTCTGGAATCAGCGTCATCCCGAGCGAGCTCGATCTGTTTAGCGGGAGCGACCGGGTCGCCCGTTTGACATGCTGGCGACACTCCGTGTCAGCCGCTAAACATCAACCACCATGCCCATCCCCAACCTCGTCATCGTCGGACGGCCGAACGTCGGCAAGTCGAGCCTGCTGAACATGCTGGCCCGGCGGCAGATCGCGATCGTTGATCCCACCGCCGGGGTCACGCGCGATCGTGTCGGCGTCACCGCCATGATCCCCTCGGACCAGCGCGACCGCTCCGAACGCCCCGTCCGCGTGACCGACACCGGCGGCTTCGGGATCACCGATCTGGAGGTCGGCGACCACGGCAACAGCCGCGACATGACCGCCGATGTCGAACGCCAGATCACCCGCGGCGTGGCCGAGGCCGACCTCGTCCTGTTCACCATCGACGCCCAGGCCGGCGTCACCAGCCTCGACGAACGCTTCGCCGAGGTGCTCCGCAAGCAACTGGGCCACAAGCGCGTGATCACCGTGGCCAACAAAGTTGATGCCGAGAAACACGAGGCCGGGGCCTACGACGCCGCCCGACTCGGCTTCGGCGAGGTCGTCATGATCTCCGCCAAGACCGGCTACCAGAAGTACCGGCTCTACGAGGCGATCCGCGACGCCATCGACTGGGACCGCTTCGACGCCGACGCGACGATCGAGGAGGACGAACAGGCCGAGGCGTCGGGCGAACGCTATCAACGCACCGGCCCGCCGCTGATCGCGATCGTCGGCAAGCGCAACGCGGGCAAGAGCACGCTGGTCAACGCGCTGGCGCGGGACGAGCGGGTGATCGTCTCCGAGCAGCCGGGCACCACGCGCGATTCGGTCGACGTGGACGTGGAGATCGACGGCCACAAGCTCACGCTCATCGACACCGCCGGCGTGCGCAAGACCAAATCGCTGGCCGGGGATATCGAGTTTTACTCCCAGCACCGCGCGCTGCGCAGCGTCCGCCGCGCGGATGTGTGCCTGCTGCTGGTCGACGCGACCGAGCCGGTGAGCCAGGTCGATAAGCAACTGGTCAACGAGATCCTCAAGCACCATCGGCCGACGGTCATCGTCGTGAACAAGTGGGACCTGGTGGAAGAACAGCACACGCAGGATACGTACGCCGAGTACCTCGACGATGCGCTTAAAGGGCTGAGCTTCGCGCCGATCGTCTTCACCAGCGCCAAGGGTAACGAAGGCCTGACCGACGCGATCGCGATGGGGCTCAATCTTTATGAGCAGGCCCGGCACCGGATGACCACGGGCGAGCTGAACCGTGTCGTGGAGCAGATCCTGCAGGAGCGCGGCCCCTCCTCAAAGGGCGGCAAGCAGGCGAAGGTGTATTACGTGACGCAGGTCGCGGTCGATCCGCCGTCGATCGCGCTGTTCGTCAACGACCCGGAGCTGTTCGAGGGCACCTACGAGCGGTACCTGCTCAACCGCTTCCGCGACGAGCTGCCGTTTAGCGAGGTGCCGATCCGGCTGATGTTCCGCTCCCGCCAGCAGATGCCCAAGGGCAAGTAACCGCTAATCAAACAACGACTCGACCCGCGTCATCAGCCACGGCGCGAAGTCCGCCTTGCTCATCGGCCCCGCGGCCAGACGCAGGCCCGAGCGGCTTAACCACACCGGGTCGATCATCTCCGCGTCCATCGTCACCAGCGGGTTAGCGACGATCGCATCAACGTTTTTGCGCTGCATCTTCGCCAGCGCCCGCTTCTCCAGTTGCTCGGGCTCCTCCAGCGCAAAGGCGATCACCCGCTGATCTTCACGCTTGGTCAACGCGAGTTCGCCGACCAGATCGGGTGTGGGCTCCAGCTCGATCTTCAGCCCGCTGCCGCGCTCGGTCTTGCCCCGGATCAGCTCGCGCGGCCGGTAGTCGGCCACGGCCGCGGCCATCACCAGCGCCGCGCAGCCCGGGAAGTGCTTCTCCAGCAACCCCTGCAGTTCGGCGGTGGTTTGGAAGCGATGCACCGCCAGCCGATCCCGTGCGCCCGAGGCGATCATCACCGGACCCAGCAGCAGCGTCACCTCGTGGCCGGCTGCCGCGGCATGCTCCGCGAGCGTGATGCCCAGCCGCCCGCTCGAGCGGTTGGAGATGAAACGGACCTCATCAATCGGCTCGCGGGTCGGCCCCGCGGTGATCAGCAAACGCATGGCGTGAGCATATCGCTCGCGTCACACGCCGTCGAACCCGTCGTGCCTACAATGCCTACGAAATGTTTCATGCGCCTGATCTGGAGACACCGCGATGAACCGACGAGAGATGATGGGTTGGATGGGCGCGGCGGGTGCCGGGTGGATGGCCGCGGCCAACGGCGCGATCGCGCAGCAGCCGCACGGCCGGGGTGAGGCCCACGTTCACGGCGGGGTGTACAACCCGCTGGCCCCCGGCTACGACGCCGACAAGGGCGAATACGTCCTGCCGCCGCTGCCCTACGACGTCAACGCGCTGGAGCCGAGCATCGACGAGCTGACGATGCGCACCCACCACGACAAGCACCACGCCGGTTACGTCAAGGGATTGAACGGGGCGCTCAAGAAATTAGCCGAGGCGCGAAAGGCCGGCGACTTCGAGGCGATCCGCGCGCTGAGCCGGGCGGTGTCGTTCAACGGCGGGGGGCACACGCTGCACACGCTGTTCTGGACCAACCTTGCGCCCGCGGGCAACGGCGGGGGCGGCGAGCCGACCGGCGGGCTCAAGGACATGATCGACCGCGACTTCGGCTCGGTCGAGGCGTTCCGCGCGCACTTCTCCGCCGCGGCCGGCGGGGTCGAGGGCTCGGGCTGGGGGATCGCCGGGCTCGATACCATGTCCAGCCAACTCGTGGTGATCCAAGGCGAAAACCAGCAGAAGCTCACGACCTGGTCGGTCATGCCCGTGCTGGTGCTCGATGTGTGGGAGCACGCGTATTACCTGAAGTATCAGAACCGCCGCAGCGATTACGTCAAGGCGTTCTGGGATGTGGTGAACTGGGCGGAGGTGGCGCGACGGGTGGGGATTCACGGGTAGGGGAAGCGGAAAAGCGGAAAAGCGGAAAATAAGAGCTGGCGCAATCACGCCGACTCCGAATTTTCCGTTTTTTCGTTTTTCCGCTTTACTCCACGTTCTGCACCTGCTCCTTGATGCGGTCGATGGCGGACTTGATCTCGACGACCGCGCGGTTGATCGCCGCGTCGTTGGACTTGCTGCCGATCGTGTTCGCCTCACGCAGCAGTTCCTGCGCGATGAAGTCGAGCGTGCGCCCGGCGGGTTCGCCGTCGGCATCGCCGAGCTTGGCCTCGAACTGATCGAGGTGGCCGGTGAGGCGGTTGAGTTCTTCCGCGATGTCCGAGCGGTCGGCGAAGATCGCGACCTCACGCACCAGATCGAGCTTATCCATGGACAGCTCGGCCTTGGCGATCAATTCCTCGACACGGTTTCGCAGACGCTGGTGATACTCTTCGACCACGCTGGGGGCGCGTTCGGCGACGCCCTTCGCTTTGTTGCGGATCAGCGCGAGGTGCTGCCTCAGGTCCACGACCAGCGCTTCGCCCTCGGTCTGGCGCATCACGATCAAACGATCCAGCGCGGTGTCCAGCAGGCTCAGCAGCAGCGGGCGGACCTTTTCGAGAAATTCGGTATCCAGCGTGGCCGGCTGCAGCACGCCGGGCAGCGCGAGCAGTTGCGTCAACTCGATGCGGACCGAGTCGTCACCGATGCGCTGCTGGATGGTTTCCAGGTGATCGAGGTAGCCCAGCAGCACGTCATCGTTGATGGTGGAGGCGGCCTTGGCGTCGGTGACGCGCAGCTTGACCGCCAGCGCGAACGAGCCTCGACCGACGCGCTTGCGCAGGTGCGTCTCCAACTCCGCGTCCAGCGTGGCGATCTCCTCGGGCAGGCGGGAGGAGAACTTGAAGTAGCGATTGTTGAGCGAGCGCAGCTCCAGGGTGAAGTGGACACCCTCGGTGTCGCCCGACGCCTCGCCGAAGCCGGTCATGGAGTGAATCATGGGGATCAACAAATAGAGATGGGGGAAGCAATGAACAGGGTGCAGGCCGGCGGGGGGCCGGGGCGGATCACTCCGCGGGGGTCTGCTCAGCGGGCTCTTCGGTGACGGTGTCGGCGGCCTCATCGGCGGCGTTGTCCGCTTCACCCGCCGCATCCTGGGCCGAGGCTTCGGGCTGCTGAGCGACCTCCGCGTCGGCTTCGGCGTCGGCTTCGGCGTCTTCAGTCAACGCCTCGGTCGCGTCTTCGCTCGCGGGGGTTTCGGTTTCGGAGTCGGGTTCGGGGGTTTGCTCGTCGAGCGTCTGGCTCAGCGGGGGCTGTGCGCTGCCGGGGTTTTGCCCGGCAACGGTCGGGTTGATGACCCATGTGAGGCCCATCGCCAGCAGCAGGAACAGCACGAAGCAGGAGACGGTCAGCCAGGTGAGCACATCGCCGACCTTCGCGCCGAACGCCGCCTGCGCGTTGCCGCCGCCCGCCCCGCCGAACGCGCCGGACAGGCCGCCGCCCTTGGGCTTCTGGATCAGGATCACCAGCATCATGAACAGGCAGACCAGCACGAAGCCGAACGCCAGCAGGCTGATCAACCAGCCCGAGGCCGCGAGTGTGAGGGAAGGGATCATCGGGGTTCTCTTTCTTGGATGACGATTATTTTGCCGCGTCGATGATGCCGACGAAGTCGTCCGCTTTGAGCGCCGCGCCGCCGATCAGACCGCCGTCGATATCACGCTGCGCGAGCAGTTCCTTGGCGTTGCCAGGCTTCATCGATCCGCCGTATTGGATACGCACGGCGTTGGCGATGGTTTCATCAAACATGCCCGCGAGGTGGCAGCGGATCGCGGCGTGTGCCTGCTGCGCGTCGTCGGGCGTCGCGGTCTTGCCCGTGCCGATCGCCCAGACCGGCTCATAGGCGATCGTCACCGTCCGGCCCGCGTTCCTGGGCACTCCGTTCAGTCCTCGCAGAAGCTGGCGGGTGACGACCCTGGTTGTCGCCCCTTGTCTCCTTTCGGCAAGCGATTCCCCCACGCAGAGGACCGGTCTCAGCTTGTGCCGGAGAGCCGCCAAGAGTTTCTTGTTGATGGCCCCGTCGTCTTCGCCGAACAGCCGCCGCCGTTCCGAGTGGCCCAGGATGACATAGCGGCAGCCCAGCGCTTTGAGCATCGGCGCAGAAACGTCG
>CAZTLX010000172.1:0-9793 GCA_964614575.1 uncultured Phycisphaeraceae bacterium
AGCACAGCAAGTGTGCGGGCATCGTGGGCGAGACGATGAAGAAGTACCACCCGCACGGCGACGGGGCGATCTACCCGACGCTGGTGAACCTGGCGCAGGAGTGGAAGACGCGGTACCTGCTGATCGACAAGCAGGGCAACTTCGGGTCGATCGACCCGGACCCGCCCGCGGCGATGCGTTACACCGAGGCGCGGCTGCACCGCCACGCGACCGAGCTGCTCGACGACCTGAAACTGGACACCGTCGATTGGCAGCCGAACTTCGACGAGACGACCGATGAGCCGCGGTACCTGCCCGCGCGGTTCCCGAACCTGCTGGTCAACGGCAGCACGGGGATCGCGGTGGGCATGGCCAGCTCGATGCCGCCGCACAACCTCGGCGAGGTCTGCGACGGGATCATCGCGATGGTGGACAACCCGCAGATCGATCTGGTGGACATGATCCGGATCATCCCCGGACCCGACTTCCCGACCGGCGGGATCATCATGGGCCGGGCGGGGATCGCGATGGCGTACAAGACCGGCCGCGGGCGGGTCACGCTGCGGGCGAAGCTCCACCACGAGGAGCGCCGCGGACGCAATCTGATCGTGGTGACGCAGTTGCCTTATCAGGTCTCGAAGAACGACGGGATCATCCAGAAGATCGTGGCGCTGCGCAAGGCGGACAAGCTCGAGGACATCGCGAACGTGGTGGACGAATCGAGCAACCGCGGGGGGATGCGGCTGGTGATCGAGCTCAAGCGTGGGGCCGACCCGAACGTGGTCGAGAACCAGTTGTATTCGATGACGCCGCTGCAATCGACCTTCTCGATCATCAACATCGCGCTGGTGCGGGGTGAGCCGCGGACGCTGGGCATCCTCGACCTGATCCGGCTGTTCATCGAGCACCGTCAGGAGGTGATCCGCCGGCGGACCAACTACCGCCTGCAACAGGCGCAGCAGGAGGCGCACCGGATCGAGGGCCTGATCTACGCGGTGTGCGACATCGACGAGGTGATCAAGCTGATCCGCGAGAGCCAGACGCGTGACGAGGCGATCGAGAAGCTGATGTCGCGGGGCTTCCGCATCCCGGCCGATCACCCCTACGCGCCGCAGATCCCCCAGCGGTTGCGTGACGCCACCGCCGAGGGCGACTCGCGCTTGACGCGTGTGCAGGCCGAGGCGATCGGCCGCCTGCAACTGATCCAGCTCGTCGGGCTGGAGATCGAGCGGCTGGTCGGCGAGTACACCAAGCTGGTGGCGCAGATCGAGGAGTACGAATACATCCTCGCCACGCCGCAGAAGGTGCTGGACATGATCAAGGAGGACACGCTGGAACTCAAGCGTAAGTACGGCGACGAGCGGCGGACGGTGCTGGAGGAGGGCGAGGTCGGCGAGCTGAACATCGCGGAGCTGACGCCGGTGGAGCAGGTCGCGGTGACGATCACGCACGCCGGTTACGTCAAGCGGCTGCCGGTGGAGGAATACCGCACGCAGGGCCGCGGCGGGCGGGGCGTGATCGGCTCCAAGAGCAAGGACGACGACTTCACCGAGCACGTCTTCGTCGCCTCGACGCACGACGACCTGCTGTGCTTCACCGACCGCGGGCGGGTGTTCCGCATCAAGGTGTTCGAGATCCCCGAGGCGACGCGCACCTCGCGCGGCCGGGCGATCGTGAACATCATCAACCTGCAGGCGGGCGAGCGGGTCTGCGAGTTCATGCCGATCTCCGACTTCGAGAAGGGCGAGTATTACCTGCTCTTCGCCACCGAGCGCGGGCTCGTCAAACGCACCGCGCTCAAGGACTACCGCAACGTCCACGCCAGCGGGATCATCGCGCTGAGCCTGCGCGATGGCGACTCGCTGATCGGCGTGACCTGGACCGACGGCAACGACCACATCATCCTGGGCACCTCATCGGGCATGGCGATCCGGTTTGACGAGAACGACGCCCGCGTCATGGGCCGCAACGCCTCGGGCGTCAAGGGCATCGACCTGGCGAACGGCGACGCGGTGGTCGGGCTGGTCAAGGTCCCCGCCGGCGATGAGATGGACCTGCTGACGGCGACGGCCCACGGCTACGGCAAGCGGACGCCGACCTCCGAATACCTCGTGCAGGGCACGGGCGAGGATGGCCAGCCGGACCTGCGTCCGCAGGGCCGCGGCGGCAAGGGCCGACGCGACATCAAGACCGAGGGGCGCAACGGGCCGGTGGTCACGCTGCGGGCGGTCACCGAGGCCGACGACCTGATGCTCATCACGCTCAACGGCATGATCGTGCGGATCAACGCCGGTTCGATCAGCCGCATCGGCCGCAACACCCAGGGCGTGCGGGTGATCAACCTCGCGGCGGGCGATCAACTGGTCGCGGTCGCGCGGGTGCGCGACGAGGCCGAGGGCGATGCCGAAACCGATGCGCCCGCCGCGGACGCGGGCGACGGCGAGGCGTGACCGCGGCCGAAGGCAGAACCCGCGGCCCATGCGCGGCGTAGCATCACCCGACCGCCGGGCGCGCGGCCGCGTGGAACACGCGTGATGCGTCCGCGCTCGGGTAAGCGCATCCCACGACAGGAGACGACATGGCGATCCAGCGTTGGTCCGATCAGATCTGGGTGGCCAAGCTCAGCCCCGACCCCGGGCTCAGCGAGGACATTGATGCGCTGTTTCGGCATACCCGGTCGGCGCAGACGCCGCCGGATGTGGTGCTCGATCTCTCGGGGTTGGGGCACCTCAACAGCTCGCACCTCTCGCAACTGCTGCGGCTGCGTAAGGCGATGGTCGAGGCGGACGGTCGGCTTCGGCTGGCGGGGCCGAGCAACGCGATCTGGTCGCTGTTTCTGGCGACGGGGCTGGACAAGGTGTTTGAATTTTCCGCCGATACCCCGACCGCGCTGGCCGAGTTGCAGATCGACCCGGCGACTTGAGGGGGGATGGGGCAAGGGGGAGTCGTGGGCTGATTGAACTCAAGAGATATCCCGCCCAGGAGATATCCCGCCGAAGCTCCGCTGCGCTGCGCATCGGCGGGCTTGAGGGGGGGTGGGAGGCGGCGTGATTGAGTGCGCGGGCTGGGGGGGTCAGGAGGCCTGGCGCTTCGCGGTGCGGGCGCGGATCTGTTCGATGATGTTTTGCGATGCGTCGTTGCCGAGGGACCCGGCCAGGGTTTCGGCTTCACCGACCGTGGCCTGGGCGGCTTCCGAGGCGGCCTGGTGCGCGGCTTCGAACTGGGTCAGCGCCGCGGGGAGCGCCGGCTGCTCCGTCACGCCGGTGCGTCCGAGGCCGGCGATCAGGCTCTGGGTAAGCCTGGCCATCGAATCGTCGGCGGCGGCGCGCCGGGCGTGGATATCGGTCAAGTTCCCCAGCGCGGTGAGGCGATCGATCTGCATCCCCTCGCGGCTGCTGCCGGTGGCGAGTTTCTCCGCCTGACTCAGCCGCTGCGCCGCCGACTCGGCGCGGCCGCGGGCCTGATCGAACACCTCCGCCACGGAACTGTTGTACGCCGCGGTCAGCTTCTCAAATCGCGTGAGCAGTTCTTCATAGGCCTTATCACGATCGGTGGCCAAAAGGTCGCGGCTGGTCGCGGTGTTCTCCTGACGTTGGGCGGCGTTGTCCCGCTGCTCCTGCAGGGTTTCGATCGTGCTCTGGGTCAGCGCCAGGCGCTGCTCGAGCGGCTTGAGTTGGACCGCCAGCGCTTCGGCGGCCTGCTGCTGGGTGTCGGCGGCACCCGAAGCCTGCGCGGCTTCACGCTTGGCGTCCGATTCCCGGTCGAGCAGGGTGTACTTCTCGTCGCCCGAAGCGGTGAACGCCTGGGAGGAGAAGGCCTGGGCCTCGGCCACCTTCTTCGCCGACAACTCGCGCTGGGCCTTCTCTTTGGACAAAGCGGTGTCGCGTTCGGCGCTGAGCACCTTGACCTGATCGGCCAGGGCCTCGCGTTGCTCGGTCAGGGTGGTGAGGCTCTTGCTCAGCTCCTCCACGAGCGCGGGGTCATTCTGGTCGAGCACCGTGCCGGCGGCGTCGGTCCGCTCGATCACCGAGAGCAGTTCCATGAGGTTGGCCGAGGCCTCGGCGGTCAGGGCGGCGGAAGCGTCCGAGGCCTGGCGGGCGCGGTCGCGCGCGGCGGAGTTGTCGATGGCGGCCAGCATCCGCAGGGCGACGGCCCGCTGGGCATCCGACCCGCCGGCCGCGACCTCGTTGAGGTCGCTGATCGCGGCATCAAACCGCTTCTGGCGGTACCGGTCGTAGCGCTCGAACTCCTCGAGCTTCGGCGGGTTCACCTGGAGGCTCTGGACGTCGTAGCCCTTGGCCTCGCCGGGGATGGAGCCGGCCCCGGCTTCGGCGAGGTCGGCCATCGCCTGGTCCAGCACCCCCTGCATCCGGGCGAACTGCTGCGACTGCTGATCGCAACCGGTGAGGGGCAGGGTCAGCGTCGCGCCGGTCAGTGCGAGGGCGAGTGCCGTCGTCCGCACAGGGAAAGTCATGGCCATCAGAGTCGTTCCAGGGTCGGGGAGGTCTGGTCGTTAGTTCGGTTCGGGGCGGATCAGCGTGAGGGCGCGGCGGGGGCCGGGTCCGGCTCCGCTGCCGCGGGCGGGGTGTAGCTGATGCCGTAATCCACGGCCTTGTAGAGCGAGCCGATCCACTCCACGATGGTGGTGAATTTCGGGTCATCCTTGCCGGTGAAGAACGGGCGCCAGCCGGGCACATCGGGGGCTTTGTAGCTGGCCTGGTCGCGGGGCAGGCCCCATTGCACGAGCAGCGATTCATCGGGCTTATCGCGGTCGATCATGTAGGCGTTGCCCAGCCGGAAGTTGTGGAGGATGTAGAAGTCGGTGTAGGCCGCGCGGACCGGATCGCCCTTGCCGCCGAAGAGCATCAGCCCGTCCACGTTTCCGCTGCCGAAGTTATTGGCGAAGTAGCCGTTGATATAGAGCGGCGCGATCTGGCTGCGGAAGGTCTTCATCACCGGCGGGTCTTCGATGACGCGCACGGTCGGGTAGAGCTCGCGGGCCCGGACGGCAAAGAGGAAGGGCAACTGCTCCCAGCCCTGGGCGCGGCGCAGCTCGTTCTGGCCGCGGCGTCCCTTGGGGATCTCATCGCGGTCGGCGTACTCGTCAAACAGCGTCTCGATCGTCTCCCGCGGGATGATGATGCGCGGCTTGAGCTCGGAGAGGTCGGCCGGCAGTTCCCACAGGCGGATCAGGCTGATCTGCTCGTCGGTCAGTTGCTGGTCGCGCAGGGTCTGCGGGTCGTGCGGGCGCGCCTGGCCATTGCTGCTGTCGCCCGCGTCCGCCGGCGGACGCGGGGGCCGCGCTGCCGCCGCCCGCTCGTCGCGGTCGTCGCGCAGCTTGATCGCGTCGGCGACCACATCGTCGAGCCGCTTCACGCGCTCGGCATCGGGGAACTGCTTGATCAGCGACGCGGTCTCCTGCTTCGCGATGTCCAGCTCGCCCATCTCGTACATGTCGTAGGCCAGCCCGAAGCGGCCATCCAGATCGTTGTCTTCCAGTTGGGCCCGACGCTCGGCGAAGAGGTCCGCGCCGGATTTCTTGATGGTGATCGATTTGATGTCGGCGCGCTTGATCGGCGTCTCGATGTTCGAGATCAGTAGGATCACCTCGCGGTCGGTCTCGGAAAGCAACTCGCCCTCGAAGGTCCGACCCGCGTTGGTCTCAACCACCGCCATGCGGGCCTGAGCCCCGCCGGCGCAACCCAGCCACACGGCCCCGGCCGCGACGCAGGTCCAAAATACTTTATGCATCGCTGATCTCCATGAAACCGATACCCCCGCAGGCGGGGAGGTCGCGGACGGCAAACCCTTTTACCGACCGACCTTGCCTGCTACCACAGTATAGTCAAACCCCCGCTGAACCGAAACCGCTGTTGTACCGGGCAGGCTCTAGACATTGACCCCTGCGGTCAGCGTTGGGGGTACTGAGGTGGGACAGACATTCCTGTCTGTCACCGGCCCGAAGCGCCGGCCAGGCCGGATCATCGACCCGCGGCCGATCGACAGGCAAGAATGCCTGTCCGACCTTGGTGACAGGCACGAATGCCTTTGCGACCACTTTGGGGTGATGGGCGTAAATGGCTTCACCCTGAAGCCCCCACGGGGTGAAGGCATTGACCGTCGGGGAGCGCTCGGGCATCTCCCGTGGGACAGTCCGCGGCGTCGGCCGTCAGAAGTCCGCGTCGAGCACGAGCCGGTAGCGTGCCTTGCCCGCGGCCAGATGCTCGAACGCCTCGTTGATGCGGCTCATGGGGAAGTGCTCGGTCTGAGGGGCGATGTGGTGACGCGCGGCAAAGCCCAGCATGGCCGCCATGTCCACCGGCGAACCGGTCGGTGAGCCGGACACACTCTTCTGACCCATGATCAGCGCGAACGCCTGCACGGGGATCGGTTCGAGCACCGCGCCGACGACGTGGAGCCGGCCGTTGGGGGCCAGGGCCCCGATGATGGCGTCCCAGTCCAGCGGGACGTTGACGGTGCTGACGATCAGGTCCAGCGAGCCGGCGAGTTTGCCGATCGCGTCCGGGTCGCGGCTGGAGACGACGTGGTGAGCGCCGAAGCCGCGTGCCTCGTCGAACTTGCTTTCGCTGGAGGTGAAGGCGGTCACCTCGCACCCGTAGGCCGCGGCAAACTTAAGCGCCAGATGGCCCAGCCCGCCGATGCCCACGACGCCGACGCGGTCGGTGGGTTTGGCGTACATCGCCAGCGGATTAAACACCGTGATCCCACCGCAGAGCAGCGGGCCGGCGTCCTGGTGGTCTAGACCGTCGGGGATCGGCAGCGCCCACGCCCAGTGCGCACGCACCTTGCTCGCGAACCCGCCTCGGTGGCCGACGATCGTGGCCTGCACCTGCGGGCACAGGTGCTGGCTGCCGGACATGCACTGATGGCAGTGCATGCAACTGCCCGCGTTCCACCCGACGCCGACGCGCTGGCCGACCTTCAGCCCCTTGGCCGCATCGCCCACCGCGCTGATCGTGCCGATCACCTCGTGCCCGAGCACCGCCGGGTACTGCGTGATCCCCCATTCGTTGTCGCGCACCGACAGGTCCGAGTGGCAGATGCCGCAGTGCTCGACGGTGACCTCCACCTCCTCGGCACCCAGCGCCCCGTAGTCCACCTCTTCGCGCACCATCTCCCGCTTCGCACCGGGCGCAACCCACGCTTCGACCCTGGTCATCACACATACTCCTTATGGCTCAACTCCGGCAGGCGACGGCGGTCATTGTATGCACGGCTGCGGCGGGCAATGCGCGCGGGCATCCATGCGCGCCTGCATCGATGTCGCGGGCGCAAATTCTTCTTGGGCGGACGCACGGCCGGCGGTACGATGAAAAGACAATTTGCTCTCGGCGATCGGCCACCTGCTCGCCGCGGTGTATGCCTTCGGCGTGCCGATCCTCGCGGCCGATCTCGCCCCGTTGCTGCTGGGTGCCGCGGCGTTTGCGGCAGGACGCGCGTGGCAAGCCGATCACCGCGAGGCGTGGACCGCGATGTGCATGGCGTGCCTGGGCGCGGGGCTGGCCGCATCGATCGCCTCGCCGCCGTGGCTGCTCGACGAGCTGACCCCCGACGCCTGGCTGACGCTGACGCCGATGCGTTGGAGCCTGCTGGCCGCCGCGGCAACGCTGGGCTACCTGGCGTGGCGGACGCAAAAGGTCGGGTGGGTCATCGGCATCCCGTTGATGATCGTGCCCGCGCTGCTCGGGCCGCACCCCAGCGACACCGCCGGGGTGATCGCGTCGATCTGCCGCGGCATCTTCCGCCTCGCCGACGCGCTGATCCCGCGCACCGTGACCGGGTGGGGCTTCCTCGCGATGGCCTTCGCCTTCCTCGTGCTGATGCTCGGGATGCTCTGGTCGCTGCTGCGCCCACGCCGCAGCCCGGCCGAATAACCACGCCCCCCGCACACGCCCCCCCTTCACCCACACGCCCGCCCGCTCCCGCGGGTGGGCGCTTTCTTGATCCCCGAACTCACCCCTTGCCCGGCAGCGCCAACACCTGCTTGGCCTCCACCAGCGCCGGGCGCAGCTCGTCGTAGGGCAAGTCCTGCACCGCCACGTCCAGGTGCTGGCACAGCGCCGCGGCGATCGCGCAGCTCTCGCCCAGCACCATGAACACCGGCTCCATCCGCGCGCTGCCGAACGCGATGTGCGACGCGCTCATGCACACGGGGACCAGCAGGTTCTCGCACTGACCGCGCTTCGGCACCACCGCGCGGTAGCTGATCGGGTACGGATCGGTCGGCGGGACCTGCACGTCGCCCTCGTTGAGCACCCGCGCTACGCCGCCCTCGACCTTCACAAACCGCGTGCAGTTGTGCGAGTCGAGGTTGTAGCTGCCCATCCCGACCGGGTCGTCCGGCCGCGAAGTGCCCATGCAGTCGGCCTCGGTGATGACGTAGTCGCCGATCATCCGCCGCGCCTCGCGCACATACAACTGGTGCGGCCAATGGCCGGTGTCTTCAAACTCATCCGACGGCAGGCCCCAGCGTGAATACGCCTCGCGGTAGCGCGGCGGGATCGCCGGGTCGTTGGCCAGCACCCAGTAGAGCCCCTGCTGGTACGCGACGTGTTCCTGGAACAGACGCTCGCGCGTCTGGTAGTCGGCCTCGGGCCAGGCCCAGTTCGCGCCGATGAAGTCGCTCGAGATCGGGCCGTGATTGTTCGTGTCGGTCTTATGAAAACCGCCCGGCGTCTTGTTCGGGAAGATGTCGAACTTGCCGGGCACGGTGTCGCCCTCGCCATGCAGTTGCTCGTTGTAGCGGTCCTTGTCCCCGGCGAACCAGCGGCGGGCCAGCTCGTACTGCCGATCATCAAACCCCTCCGGCTTGCGCCAGTCGATCTTCAGCGCCGGGTCATCCGTCATGCACACGCGGAAGTTGTAGGCCTGCACCCGCGCGTCGCCCTCCCCCTCGTGCCGCGTCAGATCGACCGCCTCGATGTACGGCAGCAGGCCGCTGCCGGGGTTGCCCGGCTCGACGTACGGATCGACCACGTGGCTGAACTGGTGCGTCTCGCGCACCTGGATGCCGTTGAGCTTCTCGCCATACACCGTGTTCGCCTCGCGGCCGACGTGGTAGCTCACCCCCGCCTTCGCGAGCAGGTCGCCCTCGTACGTCGCGTCGATGAACATCGCCGCCTTGACGGTCAGCCCGCCGAGCAGCGTGATCGACACGATGCGCCGGCCGTCCATCTCCACGCGGTCGAGGTATTGCGCACGGTGGACGGCGATGTCGTGCGCCTTGATCCAGCGTTCGTACACCGCCTCGGCGACGCTCGGCTCGAAGCGCCACTCCTCGTCCTGGCCGTAGTGCTTGCCGACCTCGCGGTAGAACTGCCGCGAGAGCCCGCCGATGACGTGCTTCTTGCCGAAGTCGGTCCAACCCAGCCCGCCGGACGACAAGCCGCCCAGGTGCAGGCCCGGCTGCAAGAGCACGACGCGTCGGCCGCGCTTCGCCGCGGTGACCGCCGCGGTCACCCCCGCCGATGAGCCGCCGTAGATGCACAGGTCCGCCTCCAGCGTCCGGGAGTCGGGCTTGATCCAATCCGATTTGTAGTAGTGCAGTTCGCTGGCCATGCGGCTGATTATGCTCGCGGCCAGACCGAACGCAAACCCGAGGCCTCGATGATTCACCCTCCCCAGCCCGACGATGCCCCGCGACCTCCGGGCGCGGAGCTTCGGCGGGATATCTGATTGGGTGATTCAACGGCTCGCAAAGCTTTTTCCGCGCCCGCTTACGCCCACAACCGCCGACGACCCCGCACCAGACCGCTCCACAGCCACAGGCTGCAGCCGATCACCCCGACCAGGC
>CAZTLX010000173.1:0-9735 GCA_964614575.1 uncultured Phycisphaeraceae bacterium
CACCCTGGCGAACGTCAACTCCACCGGCTTCAAGCGCAGCCGCGTCAACTTTGAAGACCTGGTGTATCAGCAGAAAGAGCAGCCCGGCGTCGAGAACGCCGACGGCAACCGCAACCCCGCGTCGCTGCAGGTCGGTCTGGGGACGAAGGTCTCCAACACGCAATACGACTTCTCCGTGGGCAATCCGGTGCGATCCGAGCTGCCCTTCGATGTGTACATCGATGGCCCCGGCTTCTTCAAAGTTGATACCGGCCAGGACCGCGGCGGCGGGTTCGGCTACTCGCGCTCGGGCAGCTTCTTCCGCAACAATGATGGGGACCTGGTGATGGGCAACTCCGACGGCCCACGCCTCGAGCCGCCGGTCAACGTCCCTGAAGGCGTCGATACCCGCACCATCGCCATCTCCGCCGATGGACGCATCTCCGGCGTGATCTCCGGCGACAACACCGCCACCGAATTCGGGCAGATCCTGCTCTCCAACTTCGTCAACCCCAACGGCCTGCAATCCGTCGGCGGCAACATCTTTATCGAGACCGATGTCTCGGGCCCGCCCATCGAAGGCGTCCCCGGCGAGGGCACGGCCGGCTCACTGCTGCACAAGTTCCTCGAAGGCTCCAACGTCGATCCGGTCAAGGAGCTGATCACCCTCATCAAGACCCAACGCGCCTTCGAGCTCAACAGCCAGACCATCCAGGCGGCCGATCAGGTCCTCCAGATCGTCGGCAACCTCCGCCGCTTCTAACCCCCCCCCGGAAGTAACCGCCGCAAGTGAGTGACTGACATGAGCCGCCAACACGCCAAGAGCGCCGAGTCAGAAAAAGCATCAAGCACCCAAGGCACGGTCTACTCGGCGTCCCCGGTGTTTTGGCGGTTAAACGCGTTTGCATGAAGCGGTCGGGATTGAAACCAGCCTCGCCGCAAAGGAGTGCAGCGATGGAAACGAATGCACAACAACATGCAACCGCCGACCTCACCCGCTGGGGCAGCACGGCGCATCCGCGGCGTCGCCTCGGTGAAGGGGTGGCGCTGGTGAAGTTGCTGCTGATTCTGGTCGGGTTGATCGCGGCGGTGCTGGTCGCGGATGCCGCGGCCGCGTCATCGATCCGGCTGCACGATCAGGCGGGCGCGGAGGCCGACGCGGTGACGTTGGGGCAGATCGCCGAGCTCAAGGGGGCTGAGGCGAAGCAACTGGCCGGCGTGGTCGTGCTGACGCTGAGTCCGAATCAGAATTCCGCGGTGTTCACGCTGGAGCAGGTCCGCGCGGCGCTGGCCGATCACGACGTGAACTGGGGCCGGGTGACGCTGCGAGGCTACACGCGTTGCCGGATCACCCGCACCCAGCACGACAAGTCGGTGCGCACGGAGCGTGAACCGCCCGCGGCGGTGAACCCCGTGGCCCCGATCGATGCGGGCGACCCGACCCGGCTTGAAGACTTGATCCGCCGTCACCTCGCCGGGCTGCTGGAGGTCGCGGCGGATGATTTGGTGGTGACCTATTCCGAGCGTGATCTGGCGAAGCTGGGTCGGACGGCGATGGTGGGGCGTTTCGAGATCGAGCCGCTGAACCGGGCGATTCTCGGGCGGACGACGCTGCGTGTCCGTCGGCACCAGGGGGTGGAGGTCACCGAGACGTTGATGCTGACCGCGCAGGTGAGTCGGCGGATGATGGGGCTGGTCACGACGCAGGAGCTGCGCAAGGGTCAGGTGGTGCCCGCCGAGGCGGTGGCGCTGCGTGAGGTGTTGGTGGACGACGATCGCGCGCTGCCGTTGACCGATCGTGCCATGATCGCCGGCCAGACTGCTGCGGTGACGCTGGGCGAAGGCGAGGTGGTTTTCCCGCGTCATCTGCGGGCGGCGGTGCTGGTCAAGCGTGGCGAGGTGATCAAGGTTGCCACGATCGCCGGGGGGCTGGTCGTCCGCGCCTCGGCGGTGGCGCTCGAAGACGGCGGCGACGGCGACGTGATCACCGCCCGCAACCAAAGCTCACGCCAGACGCTGAGCGTCCGTGTCACCGGACCGCGCGAGGCGATGCTGATCGATAGCGAGTCGAATTCAACCCCGGAACCGGAGCTGGCGCAACGATGAAACACGTTTTTGCAATGATGGTATTGGCAGGCATGGCCGGCCCCGCCGCGGGTCAGAGCTCTTCGCTCTACGTCAACGACGCCAGCCAAGGCGCGGCTGATCCTTTTGCCAACGTGGTGATGACCGAGTCGGGCGAGATGGGCGTGCGCTCGGCCCGCATGCCGGACCCGGTCTCGCCGGACCTGCGCCGGGTGAGTCTGGCGGCGGTGGAGGTGCCCGAGCCGCGGACGTATCAGATCAACGATCTGGTGACGATCATCGTGCGTGAATCGACCACGGCGGATATCGACTCGTCGATCTCGACCGAGAAAGAGGTGGACTGGAGCGGCGAGGTCTCCGAGTTCCCCAGGCTCAACCTTGCGGAACTGCTGCAACTGCAGCTTCGGCCCAACACCTTCCCCGACGGCACGCCGAAGCTGGATGTGAACTTCGACAACGAATTTAAGGGCAAGGGCAAGTACGGCCATTCGACCGAGATGACCGCCCGCCTCGCCGCCCGCATCATCGATATCAAGCCCAACGGGCTCATGGTCCTCGAGGCCCGCAAGTTCGTCGAGAACGACAAGGAAACCATGACGCTGGTCGTCACCGGCACCTGCTCGGTCGATGAAGTGCAGATCGACAACACCGTGCTCTCCTCCAGCCTCTACGACCTGCACATCTCCAAGCAACACACCGGTGAGCTGCGCAAGAGCACCAAGAAAGGCTGGCTCAGCGGCCTGATGGACCTGGTCTTCAACTTCTAACCCCCGGAAGCAGACCCGCCGCTCGCGGCTAAGCGAAAACCGTCAATGACGATCGACTGCAATACCCTTGACCCCGCTCTGGCATCGCGATTGCTCATGAATGAACCCGCATCGGCAAGGACGCCACGCATGAAACGCATCGACACGCCCAACCCGACCACGCTGCCCTGGTGGATCGCCCTGATCGTCGGGCTGTTGATCGTCAGCCAGTCGCGCGGTGTGCAGCTTCAGGATGTGGTCCGCATCAAGGGCTCGGAGACCAGCAAGCTCGTGGGCATGGGCCTGGTCGTCGGGCTCGATGGCACCGGCGATGGCGGCAAGTTCGCCCCCGCCATGCGTCCCCTCGCCGAGGTCACCCGCAAGCTGATCGACCCCAACGTCGTCGCCGCGGAACTCAAGGACTCGAAGAACGTCGCGCTGGTGGCGCTCACCGCCGAGATCCCCGACACCGGCGTGCGCGAGGGCGACAAGATCGACGTGCAGGTCAGCTCGATCGGCCCGGCCAAGAGCCTCGCGGGGGGGCGGCTGTTCCTGATCCCGCTCACCGGCCCGATGCCCAACTCGCCGGTCTACGCCTTCGCCGAGGGCGCCCTGACCATCGAAGACCGCGACACACCGACCGTCGGCGTGATCCACAACGGGGCGCAGCTCACCCGCGATGTCATGGCACGCTACCTCGACGACGCCGGCCGCATCCATTTGGTGATCAACCACGAGAACGCCTCCTGGCCCGTCTCCAATTACCTCGCCTCGAACATCAACGGCATCATGGCGCCCGACGGCCCGAACCTCGCCAAGGCCGTGGACCAGAAAAACGTCCTCGTGCAGATGCCGCAGTATGCGCGGCAGGACCCCGCGTCGTTCATCAGTCAGATCATGCAGATCTACGTCCACCCCGACCAGGTCGCCACCGGCGCGAAGGTGGTCATCAACGAGCAGACCGGCACGATCGTGGTCACGGGCGATGTGGTGATCTCCCCGGTCATCATCAGCCACAAGGGCCTGACCATCACCACCATCACCCCGGCCCCCGAGCCGACGCTGCGCGAGCCACGGGTCGAGCAGAAGCGATTCGTCCCGGTCGATCCGCATCAGCGAGGCGGGGCGAAGCTGGCCGACCTGCTCGAAGCGTTCAACCAGCTCAAGGTCGAGAGCCCCGACCGCATCGAGATCATCAAAGTCATCGCCAAATCCGGCAAGCTCCACGCCGAGCTGATCATCGAATAATCATGAGCACTCCCACCTTCCAACTCGACACCCATCCCACGAGGCAGGGGCACTTCAGTGCCCCAGTGCCTCCCGTGCAAGCCTCGGCCCTCACCCAGGGCGGCGGCTTTACCTCCCTGCTCACCGCGTCGTCGGATGCCGCGCGCTCCGCGGGCAAGTCCAAAGACCAGCAGGTCCGCGAGTCGGTCGAGCAGTTGGTCTCCTCCGCGTTCATCCTGCCGCTGATGAACGAGCTGCGCGATCAGCCGCTGGACAGCGACTTGTTCGGCGGCGGGTTTGCCGAGGATTCATTCCGCCAGCAGCTCGACACCATCCTCGCCGACCGCATGGTCTCCGGCGGGAATTTCCCGCTGGTCGAGTTGATCCACGAGCGGCTGAGCGACACCTACCGCAAGCAGCAGGACGGGCTGCGGGCGGCCGGCGCGCTGGATGTGGCGGCTTAAACCATGAAGATGCTGACCCCCGATTTCGAGAAGGATGTGGACCGCCTGGCGGCGCTGCTCGCGTTGTTGCTCGAGCAGCACACACAACTGCTTGCCGCGCTGCAGCGCAAGCGCGACGCGATGCGTCACGGCGACACCGAGGCGATGGCGGCGCTGTGCCGGCTGGAGAGCGAGTCGATCCGGCGGGTGGGCGAGCTGGAGAAGCGACGGCTGGAGCTGGTCGCGGCGATGACGCTGAAGGTCGATCCCGACGCCGCCGAGCCGATGAAGCTGCGCGACCTGGCCGAGGCGTTGCCCGAGCCGGCGCGGGGTCGGTTGCTGGTCGCCCGGCAGCAGCTCGTGGCGAAGATGGAGCAGGTCAAACACCAGACCTCGGTCGCGCGGCGGGCCGCCGAGTCGCTGCTCAAACACATGACCGGCCTCGTGCAGACCATCGGCACGCTGTCCACCGGACTCAACACCTACGGCCAACGCGGCGAACGGCCCACCGCGACCGTCGTCATGCGAACGATCAATCTCACGGCGTAAACACAGCAGATAGGAGACAGTAGATAGAAGATAGGAGTTGATTCGTGACGCTGCCGGAGATGTGGAGCGCTTCGCTCCTATCTCGTAACTCTTATCTCCTACCTCCTACCCCATGACCCTCGGCACCGCGCTCAACATCGGCCGCTCCGGCCTCATGGCCAGCCAGACCGCCCTGACCGTCACGGGCAACAACCTGGCCAACCTCGCCACGCGCGGCTACCACAAGCAGCAGGTCTCGCTGGCTCCCATCGGCGACCGCGCGTTGCACGGCGGCATGTTTCTCGGCCAGGGCGTGTCGATCAACGCGATCACACGCACCGTGAATGCCGCCCTCGAAGGCCGCCTGCGCGACGCGATCAGCCAGGAGTCCCGCTCGACCATCCGGCAGGACCTGCTTTCACAGATCGAGGCGATCGAGAACGAATTCACCGACATCGACCTCTCCTCCCGCCTGCAGTCCTTCTTCAACGCCTGGTCGCAACTGTCAAACAATCCGCAGGACCTGTCGCTGAGGACGCTGGTCTCCGAAGAAGCCGCCTCCCTGTCGAACTACCTCGTGGACATGCGCACCAGCTTCACCGACCTGCAGGTGCAGAGCGATGCGGCGTTGGGCAATGCGGTCGATGCGGCCAACGACATCCTGCGGCGGATCGAGACGCTCAACGACCAGATCGTCGCGGCCGAGGGCGGGACGGGCGGCGAGGCGATGGGCCTGCGCGATCAGCGTGACCTGCTGCTGCAGGACCTGGCCCGGTACGTCGATATCTCCAGCGTCGAGCTGCCCAGCGGCGCGGTCGATGTGTTTGTCGGGTCGCTGCCGATCGTGCTCAACGGCGATTCACGCGGGCTCGACATCCGCAACCAGACCATCGACGGCCAGCAGGTCACCGAGGTCATCATCGCCGCCGACCAGTCGCGGATCGACCTGTCTTCGGGCGAGCTTGGCGGGTACATCGCCTTCCGCAATGAGGACCTCACCGGCGTCATCGATACACTCGACACGTTTACCAATCAACTGATCTTCCAGACCAACCGCCTGCACAGCCAGGGCCAGGGGCTGCGCGGCTTCGACAGCGTCACCGGCACGACACGCTTCGCCGACCCGACGCTCGCCCTCAATGACCCGCAGCTCGATCTGGACTTCGAGCCTCAGCACGGCTCGTTCCAGGTACACCTGACGCAGAAATCCACCGGCCAACGCCTGACCTCGACGATCAACGTCGACCTCGACGGCATCAACCCCGCGGCCGACACCTCGCTCAACTCCCTGATCGCCGACCTCGACGGCATCGCGAACCTCTCCGCCATCGTCAACGGCGACGGCACCGTGACCCTCTCGGCCGATACCGCCGACTTCGAGATCAGCTTCAGCCAGGACAGCTCCGGCATGCTCGCGGTGCTGGGGATCAACACGTTCTTCCGTGGCGCGGACGCGACCGATATCGCGGTCAACCCGCTCGTCCGCAACCCCAACTTTGTCGCGGTGGCGCAGGGCCACCTGCCCGGCGACAACCGCACCGCGCTGGCCATCGCCGCCCTGCGCGAGACGGGCGTTACCGAGCTGGACGGCCTGAGCCTGACGCAGTACTGGGGCCGCCACGTCGAGGACTACGCGATCCGCCTGGCCCAGACCCGCGCGGCCGTCGATGCCGACGCCGTCGTGAAAGAGGCGCTGCAAACCCAACAGCAGGCGATGTCGGGCGTCAACGTGGACGAAGAAACGATCGACCTGATCCAGTTTCAACGCGCCTTCCAGGCGAATGCGCGGTTCATCAATGTCGTGGACGAGATGATCCAGACCCTCTTGGCGCTGGCGTAAGGGCGAGCTTGAACCATGGCCGGCACGATCCCTCCCATCTCGCGCGTCAGCACCCAGATGAGCACCGACTCGTTGCTCGCGCGCCTGCGCCAGACGCAGCGGGAATTATTTGAGGTGCAGCGGCAGATCACGACGGGCAACGCGTTCGCCCGCGCCTCGGACATCCCCGACAAGGTCTCGACCATCATGTTCCTCGAGCGTCGGCTCGATGAACGAAAGCAGCAGGCGGACAACCTCCAGTTCGCTAGGAACGTGTTGAATACGGCAGACCAGGCGCTGGGGGATGCGACCGGCATCCTGCTCGAGGCGCGCGATATCGCCTCGAGCCAGATCGGGGTCGGGTCCGACACCACCACCCGTGCGACTCAGGCGGTGGTCATCGACGCGCAGATCACCGCGATGATCGACATCGCCAATCGTCAGTTCGCCGACCTCTCGGTCTTCGGCGGGAACAACGGGGCGCGGCCCGAGGGCCTGGTGTTCGAGGAGTTCCTCGGCGGCATCCGCTACCGCGGCGCGACGGGCAACCTCACCAACGACGTCGGCACGCTGCGGCACGAAGACTTCACGTCCAACGGCGTGGCGGCGTTCGGGGCGCTGTCCGGCCGCGTGAGATCCAATGTCGATCTCCAGCCCCAGCCGGCGGCGGGCACGCGCCTGGCCGAGGTGTTCGGGGCCAACGGCAACGGCATCAACAAGGGGCCGATCGTGGTCTCGGTCAACGGCACGCAGGTCAACGTCGATCTGGCGACCGCCGATACCCTCGGCGATGTGGTCACCCGGGTGAACGCCGCCATCGACTCGGTCGACCCCGCGGCGGGCGCGCTGTCGATCGCCGGTGACGGCTTTAGTCTCACGGCCAACGGCGGGTACGACCTCGCGATCAGCGAATCGGGTCAGGGCATCACCGCGTCGGATCTGGGTATCGACCTGAGCACCGGCGCGGGCCCGGCCGCGGTCGCCGGCGACTCGGTCCGCACGAAGCTCACGCTCAACACGCGGCTGGCCGACCTGGGCGCGGCGGTGGATTTCGCCTCGGGCCTGCGCATCACGCAGGGCGAGCAGACCAAGGCCGCGGACTTCTCCACCGCCACCACGATCGAAGACCTGGTCAACGAGATCGATTCGCTGGGCCTGGGTTTGCGGCTGGAGATCAACGCGGCGGGCACCGGGTTGGACCTGGTCAGCGAGGTCTCGGGCGTCGCGTTGTCGGTCGGGGAAAACGGCGGGACCACCGCGCAGGACCTGGGGCTTCGCACCTTCGGCACGGACACCAGCCTCAGCGACTTCCGCTTCGGGCTGGGCGTGCAGGCGGTTGAGGGTGAGGACGACCTGACCGTCTCGTTGCACAACGGCACGAGTTTCAATGTCGATCTGGCCGGGGCGCAGACGGTCAATGATGTGATCACCGCGATCAACGCCGCCGCGGCCGGCGCGGGCCTGACGCTGGGCGTCGACTTCAGCGCGGGTTTAGCCGCGACGGGAAACGGGTTTGTGTTCGAGGACCTGACCGCGGGGGGGAATGACTTTGTGATCGCCAACGCGAACACGTCGCTGGCGGGCACGCACCTGGGCATCGTGGGTAATGCGGGCGCGGGCGCGACGCTTGCCGGCGAAGACCAGGCGCAGGTGCGGGTCGAGAACGCGTTCACCCATTTGATCAATTTGCGGGACGCGCTGACCTCGGACAGCACTTCTGGCATCACGCTTGCTGGAGGTGGTTTGGAAGAGGATGTGGATCGGATTGTTGCGGCACGTGCCGTGATCGGTGTGCAGGCCCGCCGGATCGAAGATCAGGAATCGCGGGCCCAGGACATGAACTTAGCGGAGCGATCGATGCTCTCGAACCTCAAAGACGCGGATTTAACCGAAGTGATCAGCCGCTTCACGCAACTGCAGACGCAGTTGCAGGCGTCTTTGAGCGTGGGGGCGCAAAACCTGCAGTTGTCGTTATTGGATTTCCTGCGTTAGTTGCGCGGGTGAAGGTTGCGCGAGTCGCGCAACGGTTGCGCGGGCGGGTCGGCGGACGGCCGACGAAACGCCCCGAAGAAAAGACGGCAGGATGCCGTCGCCCTCCCCCGGGCGTGCCCGCTTGCCGCGGGCCGATTGACGGGGGCGGTTGGGTCCAGGATGGTTCGGCCGTCAGGCAAGGATGCTTGATCATGTTGATCGAAACGACACGCTTCGGACAAGTGGAGGTAGAAGAGGCGCGGATCATCCGCTTCCCCAAGGGCCTGCTGGGCTTCCCGCGGTTCAAGCAGTACGTGCTGATTGAATCGGGCAAGGACAGCACGTTCTGGTGGCTGCAGTCGATCGACCTGCCCGAGCTGGCTTTCGTGGTGACCGACCCGAGCCTGTTTGTGCCGACCTACCAGGTGCCGATCAAGCCCGAGCAGTTGTCGGAGCTGGGGATCGATTCGATCGAATCGGCGCAGGTGTTTGTCATCGTGAACAAGCGAGAGCACACGCTCACCGGGAACCTGCAAGGCCCGCTGGTGGTCAGCGTGCGGCAGCGGATCGGCGAGCAGTTGGTGTTGTCGGATCGGCGGTTCACCACGCGGGTACCGTTGATCGAACTGGGCGCCCCGTTGGCGGCCAGCGCGTGATCCGTCGGGCCGGCTTCGGGGCCGGCCGGGGCGAGTGTGATTGAGATGAACCATTCAAGATCTTCAAACTTGGGACGACCCAGAGGATCGACCGGCCGCACGGACGCGGCCGGTATGCGGGAAGGAGCCTGTATCGATGCTCGTGCTCTCACGGCAACGAGACGAAACGATCATGATCGGCGACGAGATCGAGATCACGATCGTGGACATCCGCGGCGACAAGGTGCGGCTGGGGATCAACGCCCCCCGCACCGTCCAGGTACACCGCAAGGAGGTGTACG
>CAZTLX010000174.1:0-9653 GCA_964614575.1 uncultured Phycisphaeraceae bacterium
CGCCTCACCCCACCCCATCCCGCACCGATAACCCCCCAGCCAACGCTTCGACAAACGACGCGACCGATCCGACGACCGCGTCCTGCCCCTGATCCCGGCCCTCCGCGATCCGCCGCACCACCGCCGAGCCCACGATCGCCGCGTCCGCGTCGCGCGTGATGCCCCGCACGTGCTCCGGCTTCGCGATGCCGAAGCCCACCGCGATCGGCAGGTCCGTCGCCTCGCGCAGCTTCCGCAGCCGCTCGGCCAACTCCGGGGGCAGGTCGTCCCGCTCGCCGGTGATCCCCGAACGCGAGACGACATACACAAACCCGCTGCTGGCCGCGGCGATCCGCTGCGCCCGCGCGATCGGCGTCGTCGGCGCGATCAGCATGCTCAGGATCAACCCGTGCTGCTGCACCACCGCGCGCGCGTCATCCGCCTCGTCCAGCGGCAGGTCGGGGAAGATAAACCCGTCAAACCCCGCCTCCGCCGCCCGCTTCACAAAAGGCTCGAGGCCCATGCGGTGGACGATCGAGTAACTGACCATCGCGACCAGCCCGAGGTCGAGCCGATCGCGCACGCCGCGGATCATCTCGAACACCTGCCCGACCTTGACGCCGCGGCTCAGCGCGTGGGTCATCGATTCCTGGATCACCGGGCCGTCGGCGATCGGGTCGGAAAACGGGATGCCGATCTCCACGATCGACGCGCCCGCACGTTGCACCGCCGGCAGCAGCGCCGCGGTGGTTTCCAGGTCCGGGTCGCCGGCGGTGATGAAGGGCATCAGCCCGCTGCGCCCGCTGCTGCGAAGGTCCGCAAAGATGCGATTAATCCGATTCATCGCCGAGAGGATATCACAGCCGCCCCGCCCAAGCCCGCCGATGCGAAGCGCAGCGGAGCTGTGGCGGGGTATCCGGTGGATTACTCAAGTCCCTTAAGCTTTTCCCCCTTCTGCGCCTAAGCTGATCACCCGAATCTCACCGAACCCTCACGATTTATGATCGCATTCTGACCCGATCCGCCGATACTGTAAATGCACCCGCGAGCTGTCAACCACACTGAAGCGCCCTTGTGGCCATCTTCGATTACGGGCAGTGCATCGCGGGTTTTTTATTGCGCCGAACGCCGACCCACCCCGACCCCGAGTTGACCGGCTTCATCGGCCGAGCCCGCGTAAGCGCCGCGGGCGGTGGCGGCCGCGCTAATCAAAAGCCCCGATCGTCTCCAGCAGGGACCGCGTCGCCTGCTCGATCGTGCCGCCTTCGACATCGACGACCTGGTTGGCCTGCTGCATCGCGTCCAGGGAGATGTTTCGGATCAGCGGGCGCAGGGTGCGGACCAGGCGCGGGCGGTCGGCGACGCGGGGGCCGATCAGCAGCACCGCGTCGTACGGCGGGATGACCTGCTTGGGGTCCTCAAGCACGACCAGATCGAACGCGGCGATCCGGCCGTCGCTGCTGAACGCGCTGATCACGTCCACCTCGCCGCCGGCCACCGCTTCGTACATGAACGTCGAGTCGTAGCTGACCTGCTCGGCGAAGTTGAGCCCGTAGCCGTCACGCAACGCGCGCCACTCGGGTCGGCCGAAGAACTCGTAATCCCCACCGATGCGCATCGTGTCGGTGTGCGCCGCGAGGTCGTCGATGGTTTGGATGCCCAGCTCCTGCGCCTGCGTGCGGCGCATCGCCAGGGCGTAGGCGTTCTCAAAGCCCAGCGGCCCGACGCAGCGGATGCGGTGCGTGTCGGCCAGCCACCAGGTCATCGCCTCGTTGACGCGTGGCGCGGGCGCGGTGCCCGGCCGCTTCATGTAGTTGGCCCAGATCGTGCCCGAGTAATCGACGTACACATCCAGCTCGCCGGCGGCCAGTTGATCGAACACGATGGTCGAGCCCAGGCTCTCGACGCGCTGCGTCTGATAGCCGGCGTTGCTCAGCAGCGTGTCGATGGCGCGGGCGAGGATGTATTGTTCGGTGAAGGTTTTGGCGCCGATGCGGAGGGTGCCCAACTCGGCGGGGTCGTCTTCGTCGAGGGCCGCGGCGGTCTGGGCTTCGCGCGAGGTGCCGCCCACCGAGGCGACGATGATGGGTGAGACGAGTCCGAGCACGAACACGAGCAGCAGGGCCGCGCCGCTGCTGTAGCCCAGCGCCGGTCGGCGTTGCTCGGCGGCGCGTTGGACGCCGGCGATCAGCGTATCGAGGACGATCGCCAGCGCCGCGGCAAAGACGACGCCGAAGAGCACGGTGGTCCAGTTGCGGGTCTGCAGGCCGGAGAAGATGTAGTTGCCCAGGCAGGGCTGGCCGACGGGCGTGGCGAGGGTGGCGATGCCGACGACCCAGACGGTGGCGGTGCGGATGCCGGCGATGATGACGGGCATGGCCAGGGGCAGCTCGACCTTCGCCAGCGACTGCCACGGCGTCATGCCGACGCCGCGCGCCGCTTCGGTCATCGCCGGCTCGACGCCGAGGATGCCGGTGACGGTGTTCCGCAGGATCGGCAGGATGCTGTAGAGCGTCAGCGCCGCGACCGCGGGCAGGAAGCCGAACGACGAGATCTCCACCCCCGTTCGCCGCACCAGCTCCAGCACCGGCACCATCAACGCCAGCAGCGCGAGCGACGGCACGGTCTGGATCACCCCCGCGGTGGTCAGCGTCGGATACCGCAGCCAGCCCCGCCGCACCACCAGCACCGCCAGCGGCAGGCTGATCAGCAGCCCGGCCAGCAACGCGACCACCACCAGCTTCAGGTGATTGGAAAGCAGGTAAGGCAACTGCGCAAAGCCTTCGTGGATGCTGCGTTGGAGGGCGGGGGTCATAGGGGAGACGAATTGAGAATGACGAATAACGAAATCAGAATGACGAATGCAATCGCGCGGGGTGCCACGGCCCGGCAGGACAGACATTCCTGTCTGTCCTTGGCTCGAAGAGCCAACGTCGCGAAGGAGATTCGACCTGCGGTCGAAAGACAGACAGGAATGTCTGTCCCACCGACAGGAAGGTCTGCCCTAAGTGGAACGGGGGCCTCGGCTCAATCATCACCGCGCCCCCTCCCCCGCCGCGATCGCCTCCAGGCGATCCGCGTTGTGCTTCGGCGAGCGCATCAGCGACGCGACGTAATCATCGGCCGGCTCATTCAACAGCTCGTGCGGCGGCGCGAGCTGCAAGAGCTCCCCCGCCCGCATCACCGCGATGCGGTCGGCCAGCAGCAACGCCTCGAACATGTCGTGCGTCACCATCACCGTCGTCAGCCCCAGGCGCTGGTGGATCTGCCGGTACTCATCCTGCAACTGATCGCGCGTCAGCGGGTCGAGCGCGCCGAACGGCTCATCCATCAGCATGATCTTCGGCCGAGCGGCCAGCGCCCGCGCCAAGCCCACGCGCTGCCGCTGACCGCCGGACAACTCACTCGGCAAGCGGTCGCGGTACTCCGCGGCCGGCAGTTGCACCAGCTCCAGCAGCTCCTGCACGCGGGCGTCGGTGTCGGCGTTGGACCACCGCAGCAGCTCGGGCACGACCGCGACGTTGCGGCCGACGGTCAGGTGCGGGAACAGCCCGATGCCCTGGAACACGTAGCCGATGCCGCGACGCAGGGCGACGGCGGGCTGATCGGCGGCAGCCTGCCCGTCGATCCGCACCGCGCCCCGCGTCGGCTCGATGAGCCGATTGATCATCTTGAGCGTGGTGGTCTTGCCGCAGCCCGACTCGCCGAGGATCACCAGCAGCTCGCCGCGCTCGACGGTCAGATCAAGCGTGCGGACCGCCCAGCCCTCGGCCCCGTCGAATCGTTTACCCAGGCCACGCAGCTCAATCATCGCTCGGCAGCGGCAGCTTGTCGGACTTGAGCAGCCCGTCGGGCACGTCCTTCATTTTTGTGGCCACCAGCGCGACGTAGAACAGCGGCTCGCCGGCGACCGACAGGCGGTGGCAGTAGCGGCGGTAGGCGTGGATCTTCAGCACGCCCAGGCCGCACAGCCGCTTGATCAGCCCCGCGAAGCCGGTCGCGTCGTCCTGGACGTCGATGAAGTCTTCCTTGATGTTGAACGCGACCCAGGCGGGGGTCTCGATCAGGTCGAGCGCCTTGAGGAAGGCCTGGTCGGGGATGTCGCCGAAGCCGAGGGCCGCGACGGTGGTCATCGCGTTGAGGCGGCGTTTGCGGATGTCTTCCTCGACGTGTTCGGAGAGGTCGGTGAGGTCGGCGACGTGGTAGCCGTCGTACGCCCAGGGCCGATCGCGTTCCTGCGCGCTCTTGGCCTCGGGGATGATGTCGATGCCGGTGACCGAGCAGATGCCGATGTCGTGCAGCGCCGAGCCGACCATGCCGTTGCCCGCGCCCACATCAAACACGCGCAGGTCGTAAGGCGACTGCTGCGCGTCGCGCAGCACGTCTTCGAGCAGCGAGACCACGCGGACCGGCGAGCTGCAGCGCAGCGTGCGGTAGAACAGCGCCTCGTATAGCCCGGGGATCTTGTAGATCATGTCGTAGTCGTGAAAACGCACGCGGCGCTCTTCGCCGTCGATCTTCACCTGGCACCAGGCCTGGTCCTGATCGACGGCGGGGTCGGGTTCGGGGAAGCGGATGTCGAAGCGGGTCTGGGTCCCGTGGTCGGTCAGGTCCGCGGCAAGGTCCGTTGAAATCGTCGTGGTTTGGGGCATGGCTCCATCTCGGGTTAAATGTATGAGACCGTTGGGCAACAAGTTCTTAGCTCGATCATCCGACCGGCAACGCGTTTTAGCGCAACAAAAACACCGCCGTTTTCGGGGCGTGGGGATGGTCACAAGCGTTGAACGCGCCACCCTCGGCTGTGCTGCGAAGTATTAGATTAACTAAAGTAACGACCGCGACTTGTCAAGGTGATTTACCGCCTCCCCCCGCCGCCCGCGCGGGCCGGTTCGCCAAAAGCCCTTAAAAACAAGAGAAATCCACGGCGAAAACTGTTTTGTGTTTTCCTGATTAAAACACGTTGCGTTCAATCCGCCGCGGCGACCGCCGGACTCGGCACCGCCGGCACCACGTCCACTTCCACCGCCACGCTGTGCTGCCCGCCGCCGAGCGCGACGCCCTCGATCGGGGCGACGTCGCTGTAGTCGCGGCCCCAGGCCAGCGTGATGTGATCGGTCCGCATGCGGCTGGGCATCGCGTGGTTGGTCGGGTCGTACTCCACCCAGCCCACCTCCGGCAGATACACCGCGACCCACGCGTGCGACGCGCCCGCGCCGCGGACGCTCGGCTCGTCGTCGCCGGTGTCCGGCCGGATGTAGCCCGACATGTACCGCGCCGGCAGGCCCATCGCCCGCAGCACGCCGATCATCACGTGCGCGAAATCCTGGCACACCCCCGCGCGCTGGGCCAGCGCCTCGGCCACGGGCGTGGCGATCGTCGTCGCCGTCGGGTCGTACGTAAACTCGCTGAAGATGCGTCGGTTGAGGTCTTCGACCGCTTCGAGCAGCGGGCGCTGCGGCTTGAACGACGTCTCGGCGTAGGCCCGCAGCGCGTCGGAGGCCGCCGCCATCGGCGAATCGAACACGTACTGATACACGTCCAGGCCTTCCGGCGAGCGGTCGGCCGCGGCGCGGTCACGCACCGCTTCCCACGCGGGGCCCGGCTCGGGCAGCAGCCGCGAATCTCCCTCGACGTTGATCCGCCCGCGGGCCGTCACCACCAGCTTGTCGTGCGGCTGATCGAGGTTGGCATAGACCGTCGCGTTGCCGAAGTAGTCGGCGTAGGCGTGGCGCTCGCTGGGCTCGGGGTGGATGTCGAGGCGCAGGTCGAGGCAGCGCTGCGTCGCGGTGGTGCGGGGTTCGAGGCGCAGCAGGTGCTGCGAGCGCGCGACGGGCGCGGCGTAGGTGTAGGTCGTGGTGTGGGTCAGGTCGTAGATCATGCCACCGGCTCGTGGTGAAGGTCGGGCGTGGAGGGCGGCAGCGCGTGCGCGAGGTAGTGCCGGGTGAGCAGGTCGGCCAGGTCGGCGGTCTCGCCGGCGAGGCGGTCGAGCAGGCGGCGCAGCGCCCGCGGCCGCATCAGCTCCTGCACGTCGGCGAGGCGGACGCGGGTGAGCATGCCGAGGATGGCGCGCTGCTCGCCGTCGAGCGCCGCGCGCTCCGAGACGCGGGGCAGGTTCTCGATGTGCCGCGAGACCTCCGCCAGCGCGAAAGCGACGGAGCGCGGGTTGGTCTCGTCGAGCACCAGCAGGTCGCACACCGGCGCGGGCGCGACCAGCGTGCGGTAACGGGAGCGGTAGGTCTTGATCGAGTCGCAGACCTGCAGCAGCGTGGTCAGCCGCGAGGGCGGGGCGTCGGCGGCGAGCATGGTGCTGATCACGGCGGTGAGGGTCATGACGGCCTCGATGCGTCGGCCCATCTCGAGGAACCAGTAGCCGTGGCCCCGCGTCATGCCGTCGTGCGAAAGGCCCATCAGCCCGGCGACGGTGAGCATCATGCCGTCGAGGTATTCGAGCACGAGCACGGGGTCGTCGGTGACCTCGGCGGTGGCGGCGACCTCGCGCTCCAGCCGGGTGATGACGCGCCACATGTCGTCGGAGACCACATCGCGGACGCTGCCGCCCAGCCGCCGCGCGTTGCGCGCGTTCCAGATCAGCCCGAACGGCGCGTCGGCCGATTCGATGGTCTCTTCCAGCACGGTGTCGGGGTCGGTGGCGGAGGTGAGCTTGACCAGCGCGGCGGTGAGGGCGGAGGTGTCGCCGGGGTCGGCGTCGTTTTCCTCATAGGTGCGGCGGACGATGACGCGCAGCAGGCGCACGAGGCTGTTGATCCGCTCGAGGTAGCGGCCGAGCCAGAAGAGGTCTTCCGCCTGACGCGAGGGCATATCGACACCGCCGCGGACCAGCGCGACCTGACCGCCGGGCGCGGGCAGCAGGCTCAGCCGGTCGATCGGCTCCGACGAGCCGACCCAGGTGTCCTTGCTGCCCCCGCCGCGCTGCATCGACACGATGCGCGACCCGGCATCCGACGCGACGCGCGTCATCCCGCCGGGCATCACGCGGTAACCGCCCGAGCCGTCGGCCGTGGCGAACACCCGCATCATCACCAGCCGCGGCGCCAGCCCGTTGTCCGTCCAGATCGGCGCCGAGGACAGCGGCAACCACTCCTGGCCCACGAACAGGTGCGGCCGCGCCTCGATCCGCGCGATCAGCGCCGCACGCCTGGCCTTGCTCAGCTCCGCGCCGAACACCGGCTCCATCAGCTTCGCCCGCAGCGCCGGCTTGATCACCATGCGCTCCAGGTTCTCGATCACGTGCGCACGCTCCGCCGGCTGACCGCACCACCACGTCGCCACCGACGGCAGCTTCTCCTCCTCGCCCAGCAGCTTGCGGCACAAGCCGGGGTAGAACGGCAGCATCCCCGGCGCTTCGACCACCCCCGCGCCCAGCGCGTTGGCCAACGCCACGTGCCCCGCCCGCACCGCCCGCACCAGCCCCGTCACCCCCAACGCCGAATCATCGCGCAGCTCCAGCGGGTCGCAGTAGTCGTCATCCACCCGGCGGATAACCACGTCCACCGGCCGAAGGCCCGAGAGTGTCTTCAAGTACACGCGGTCCTGACGCACCGTCAGGTCCCGACCCTCCACCAAAGGCAGGCCCAGGTAACGCGCGAGGTACGCGTGCTCGAAATACGTCTCGGCGTACGGCCCGGGCGTGAGCATCACGATCGACGGGTCGTCCTTGTGCTGGGGCGCGAGCCGACGCAGCGTCTCGCGGAACACCGCGAAGTAGGACGCCAGGCGTTGCACGCGGCCCTCGCGGAAGGCCTGCGGCCAGACACGCGAGGTGACGATGCGGTTCTCCAGCGCATAGCCCGCGCCCGAAGGCGCCTGCGTTCGATCAGCGATGACCCACCACCGCCCGTCGCGCGAACGGCCAAGGTCCGCGGCGTAGGAAATGATGCGCTGCCCGCCGCTGACCGGCAGGCCGTGGACCGGCCGCAGGTACCCGGGGTTGGCCAGCAGCAACTCGGCGGGGATCGACCCGTCGTGCAAGAGCGTCTGCGGGCCGTAGAGGTCTTCGAGCACACGGTTATGCAGGTCCGCGCGCTGGGCGATGCCCGCCTCGATGGTGGTCCACTCGTCGGGGTCGATGACCATCGGGATCGGGTCGAGCTTCCACATGCGCGAGGCGGCGGTGTCCTCGCGGTGGATGTTGTAGGTGACGCCGTTGTCCTGGATGGTGCGCTGCGCCAGGCCCCAGCGGGTGTTGATCTCCGCGGCCCCGGCGGCGTCCATCTTCGCCGCGAGCGCCTGCCACGCCGGGCGCAGGCCGTGCTCGTGGATCGCCTCATCAAAGTGATCCGCCGCGGCCGCGTAGGTGTGCCAGACGGAGGTGGGTCGGGTTTTGGATTGGGCTTGGGTGGGCATACGTTGGGATTAAGACCAGCAAGGCGGAACTGCTGGCAGGCCAACTTATTATGCCCGATTCATGCCGAACATGCGGGTGGCGACGCGAACAAACTCAGCGATCAGACGAAATGTCGATATCAACTTCTGCGCCAAAGCGTCACCGGTATCAGCAGCCCAAGCACACCGAACGTTCCAGGCTCGGGCACGAAACGGACCGCCGCAACCGCTTCAGCAAAACTCGCCGACACCCCGTCCACGCCCGCACCCCAATTGCCCGCAAGCAGCGCCAAGTCGAATTCATCGGTCACCCCATCACCATTTTAGTCGCCGCCGACCCACCCGGCCCCGACCTGCTGCCAATGCGCAGCTAGCAGTTGCAGGTCCTCGACGCCCACACCGTCGCCCAACGAGCTATCGCCCACCCAAGCGACCGTGGCTACCACGGAATCGCCAGCGACATCCTCGACATAAGTCACCGCCAGTGCCAGATCGTTCTCGATCAGCACTCCGTCGATAGTGGCGAAATTGCCGTTGATAGCGGCATCGGTTGCGATCAGCGTCCACGATGTACCGCGCGTGGGTGTAGAACTGCCGGACAGAGCGAGGATGAGTTGGCCGTTGATCGTCGCGCCGCCGGTAGTGTCGAGGTGGTCGGCCGCGCCGTCCCCCAATAGGAGGCGGATTTGCCCGGTAGCTTGTTGGGTGTATCCACCGCTACCGATGGTGACGGGGTTGCCGAAGAACCGATCGCCGAGGTCGAGGAACCCGGCGTTCTCGACCTGCTGCAGGAAGGTGGGGCCGGTTTCGAGCACCGCCGCGCCGCCATGGTCCACCGTAAGGCGGTCCACGTTCATGGTTCCATTGAGGCTGTCATGCACGAAGATTCCTCCGGCACGCACCCACAGCTCATCCGCCGTCAGCGAAGACGACCCCGCGCCATCGACCCATTCAAAAAGCCCGACGACCGCCGTCGGCGGCACGGGCACGGCGGCCAACCCCTGAACGACGATGCGATCTGCACTCAGGTCGCCGTGGGAGAGCGCCACCGCGCCGTTGGTGTCAATGGTCAGGTCACCCGGCATGGTCAATGACCCACCGTTGGACAGCTCGAGGGTTTTGTACCCCTGCCCCCCGCCGATGGTGAGGGAGGCAATGGTTTGTATGCTGCCGGGTCCGGTGATGATGAGATTGGAAGTAATGTCGTTTGATATCCAGATACTCTGCGTGCTGCCGGGGATTTCACCCGCGGACCAGTTCTGCGCGACATCCCAATTTGAGCTTCCCCCCAAGTGACGGGCGCGGGGAAGTGGTGGAAGATGGTGCTCTTC